>JANPGW010000365.1:0-13845 GCA_031424115.1 Saprospiraceae bacterium
ACTTATACGCTTAGCGACATCCAAGCGAAGGCAATTTTGGAAATGCGCTTGCAAAGGTTGACCGGTCTGGAAAGAGACAAAATCAAAAATGAGTATGAAGAGATAAAAAAGCACATCGATTATCTCAAATCCATATTGGCGAGCGAACAATTGCAACGAGACATTATCAAAAAAGAACTTACGGATATCAAAGACCGTTTTGGGGATAAACGCCGCACCGAAATCATCCACGCCGACGGTGATATTTTGATGGAAGACTTGATTGCTGCCGAAGAAATGGTGGTAACGATTTCCCATTTAGGCTATATCAAACGCACGGCTGTCAGCGAATTTAAGGCTCAAAACCGAGGCGGACGGGGTTCTCGCGGATCAAAAACCCGAAATGAGGACTTTGTTGAACACATGTTTATCGCCAATTCGCATGATTATTTGCTATTCTTTACCGAAAGAGGTAAGTGTTACTGGCTCAGAGCTTACGAAATACCGGAAGGCACAAAGACATCGTCGGGTCGTGTGATGCAAAACATCCTCTCGATGCCTAATGATGATAAAGTGCGGGCTTATATCAAAATCAAAGATTTGAACGACGAAGAATTCGTCAAATCTCATTATATCATTTTCTGTACTAAAAATGGTGTCATTAAAAAAACGCCGGTAGAGGCATTCTCTCGCCCGAGAAACGGCGGTATTATCGCTATTGAAATACGGGAAAGCGATCAACTGATTGAAGCCAAATTAACGAACGGTAATAATCAAATCCTCATCGCAAACCGCAATGGTCGCACTATTCGCTTCGACGAAGGGCGCGTAAGACCTATGGGTCGTGCCGCTGAAGGGGTAGCCGGTATCGAAATTGACGAAGATGGTGCCGACCAAGTAGTGGGTATGATTTGCGTAGAAAAAGATGAACCCAGTGTTTCTGTCCTTGTGATTTCTGAAAACGGCTATGGTAAACGCTCAGAAGTAGATGAATATCGCCTTGTTAATCGCGGTGGCCGCGGTGTTACAACCATGAGCATTACTGAAAAAACTGGTAAAGTAGTGGCTATCAAGAGTGTTTGCGATGCCGATGATTTGATGATTACGACCAAAGACGGTATCACTATCCGAATGTCGGCTGCTGATATCCGCGTCATGGGTCGTGCTACTCAAGGAGTCCGCGTCATTCGATTGGATGATGGCGAAGAAATTGCCGACGTTGCCCTTATTCGCGATGCCGCTAATGAAGAAGAAGTGGTTTTGAATGAGGTTGAAGGGGCTGCTGAAATTGTAGAAAATGGCATTGACAACACTGATAATGGTGCTGACAATGGTGCAGAAACCGATGCTTCTACTGAAACTACAGAGGAGTAATTTGTCGGTTTGAAAATATTATTTTTTATACAAAACGGCTGTTTGGAATGTCCAAGCAGCCGTTTTTTTAGGGTGTATTACAAATTGGCCCGCTATTACCAATTCAGGGTTTAATAGTAATCACTTTCCCATCTTTATCCGCAATCACCAACTCTTCCCCATTCTTGCGGGCTTTTTCATATAACCTATCGAGGGCTAAACGAAAGCCTTTCATGATTTTATCAACTAATTCTTAATTTTCTCTAACGTTATTTTCCATAGTCATTTATTAATTTATCCCAAAGTTGAGAGTTAGAAATACTTTCTATATTTAAAAAACTACCGTGTGCAATTTCAGTCAAATCAAAATTTTCAGATGAATTATCAACTACCATCCACAAGTTACAAATCGGCATATACAATTGAAAAAAATTCTTCAGACCTGCTACGTATCACCTTTCAATTACATCCTCTTCAATATTATGACCTTCCCTTGCAACCCTTTCTTTAACACGCTTTATAGCTAAATCCACATTTTTAAGATACACAAATATAAGCGTTATTTTATAACCTTTCAAGACTGCTTCTTTAATAAAATGCACGTAACTACGAGTTGACAATGTTGTTTCAAATGCAAAATCTACGCCCGATTCCATCAAATCTTTAAGGCGTTTCAACATGATTCTACCAGCTTCGATTGCCACTTTTTCGGGTTTAAAAGGTGATAAACCTTTTGCAATTTCATCCGCATTGACAAATTCATAGCAGTTCAATATTTCGGGTAAAACAGTCATTGAAGCCGTCGTTTTTCCTGCGCCGTTACAACCTGCTATTATGTATAAGTTGTTCATTATCAATCATTTATGCGGAAGTGGAGTTCCGCTTTACATTCTCTCAGGCATTTCAATGCCCAACAAATCCATACCATGTTTCAAGACATGACCAACCATTTGAGAGAGTTGCAAACGGAAAATTTTTACCCCCTCTCCCGATTTCTCGGGATCAGCATTAAAAATTGACAAATCATGCCAAAATTTATGAAAAGATTTTGCCAAATCGTAGCAATAATTGGCAATAACTGAAGGGTCATACGTTGCCGCCGCTTCTTCAATGGCTTTTGGATATTCGTATATTTTAAATATTAAATCCTTTTCTTGTGGTTCTAACGTTTCGTATGGGACAGCCTGTTTGAGGTTGAGACCCTCTTTTTCTGCTTTTTTCAAAACGCCATTAATCCGCACATAACTGTATTGAATATAGGGCCCCGTTTGCCCTTGCAAATCTACGGACTCTTGTGGGTCAAAAACCATCCGTTTCTTAGGATTGACTTTTACAATATGGTATTTTAAAGCTGCCATACCGACTCTTCTATTGATTTCTGCCTTTTCCTCCATTGTAAAATCTGCCACCTCTCCCCTTTCGGCGCTGTTATTGGCGGCTTCTTGAATCACTTCCGCAATCAAATCATCAGCATCTACGACTGTACCCTCACGAGATTTCATCTTGCCGGTGGGTAAATCCACCATGCCATAACTCAAATGGTGTAAGCCATTGGCGTATGGTTCGCCCAGTTTTTTCATGATTTCAAAAAGCACTTGGAAGTGGTAATTTTGTTCATCAGCTACCACATACACCACTTTTTGACAATGCCATTCCTTATCTCTCAAACGAGCCATGCCGATGTCTTGCGTGATATACACCGAAGTTCCATCAGAACGCAACACCAATTTATGGTCTAATTTCACATCCGTCAAATCAATCCAAACGCTGGTATCGGGCTTTTGATAAAAAACATTACTCTTCAAACCATCTTCTATAATATCTTTTCCTAACATGTAAGTATTTGATTCATAATATATTTTATCAAAACTCACACCCAGTTTTTTATAGGTTTCGTTAAAACCTTCATACACCCAGCCGTTCATTCGTTCCCACAAAGCCACCGTTTCAGCATCGCCACTCTCCCATTTCAAAAGCATTTCCCGCGCCTTTGCACCGAGTTCAGAATATTTGTTAAAATACTCGTTTTTATACTCTTTAAAAAACTCATCAATCGATTGACCTTCTTTCTTCTTTACATCATAAACACACTCTAAAGCAAAATCAGTTGATTGCCAACCTTTGTATTCCATTTGAAATTCTTTTTCAAATTGAACATAATAATAGCCCACAAAATGATCGCCTTTTATATCTTCTGACTGAGGGGTCTTGCCTTCGCCGAAAAGTAGCCAAGCCAACATAGATTTACAAATAGCAATGCCTCTATCGTTCACCACTTTTGTGCGCACCACATCATAACCCGCCGCCGCCAACACCTTTGAAGTTGACCAACCCAAAAGAATATTACGGATATGCCCCAAATGCAAAGGCTTATTCGTATTCGGTGAAGAATATTCCACCATAACCCGCTCATTTTTAGGCAATAATTGACCATATTGGGCATCATTTTGAGCATTTGACAAAAAATCAATCCAATAGGCATCACTCACCACCAAGTTCAAAAAGCCTTGAATGACATTAAAACGGTCAATTTGAGGTGCATTTTCTTTGATAAAATTGCCGATTTCCTCGCCCGTTTGCACAGGGCTTTTCTTCGCTGCTTTTGAAAACGCAAACACCGTAATCGTATAATCGCCCTCAAAATCCTTACGGGTTGGCGCAATTAAAACATCTTTTTCGGCTATTTCAACCCCATAAAGCGACTTAACCGCCTCAATAACACTCTTCTGAATAATGGAAATGATTGTCATAAATTTTAGACATTAGATTTATAGATATTAGACAATCGACTTGCCCAACGTAATATTTTCTGATATTGGGCGCAAAAGTAAGGCTTTTTAATTAATAATGGAGAATTGAAAAGAGCGCAATTTAGCATTTAGCTGAATCACGCTCTTGTTATTTTGAAATTGACAAATCATTTTCAATTTTCAATCATCAATTTTTAATTACAAAAGTTTTCTTCTCCACACCCACACCTTTAATCGTCAGCGATTTCCACTGCTTGGGTAAGCGGGGTTTGTATTTTTGGATGATGCCTTGATCAGTGAATTCTAAGCCACCGAAGCCAAATATGAGGGTTTGTAAAAAACCGCCCGCACCGGTTGCAAAGTAAGGATTCGTACCGCCTGCCGTTTCAGCTAAAACACCAAAAGGTGGTGCGGCATTGGGTTTATAAGAATCCAAAAACTGCGCATAAGCCGTTTCAGTATTATTCAAACGAGCATTGAGAATACAAAAAATCGCTTGAGCCATTGCAGGGCTTGAACCCTTGCGACCAGGCACATTGTCACCCAAAACTTTCCAATAATACTCCAAATCCTTCTTAATGGTGGCTTCATCGGTCACTATACTGAGGGGGTAGCTGAGGAGATTCACATCGGTTTGTTTAATGGGTTCACCATTGTAAGTAGCGTGTTCGCGGGTGACGCCGTTGTCAAATTTCAAAATAGTCATATTGTCAGCTACTTTTTTCCAATCGGGATTCGGCGTTTCACCTAATAGTACAGCCGCTTGTTGAGCATATTCCAAAACCGTTTTGGCGATGCCATTTGTGAAGGCGTTATCATCCACGTTTTCAGCCCATTCATCGGCACAAACGACATTGATGATATGGTATTTGTTGTCTTTTCCGAGTTCCGCCCTAGCCGCCCAGAAGTCCGCGGTGCCTTTTAATACGGGATAACCTTTGTTTTTGAGCCACTCTTTGTCCTTCGTCACTTGGTAATATTTCCACATTGCGTAGCCCACGCAACCCGTAATATGGTGCTCAAATGGTCCCGATAATGCCCACACCGGCGTGCCTTCTTGACCCGTATCATCACCTTCCCAAGGGTATTTAGCCCCTTTATAGCCATAACTTGATGCATTCACTTTTGCGTCTTCGAGGCTTTTGAAACGATATTCCATCGGTGATTTTGCCATTTCGGGATGCAGGGCGAGGATAGCGGGATACATCCATAATTCGGTATCCCAAAAAACGTGTCCATTATAACCCAAGCCACTCAAACCCATTGGGGACATCGAATAAGACGTGCCTTCACGCACAAACGAGTATAAATGATACAAAGCCGAATGTATATCTCTTTGAGCCTCAAGGTCTCCCTCGACGATGATATCTGATTCCCAAATTTTAGCCCAAGCGTCTTTATGGCGTTGTAGAATGCGCTCTTTCTTTTCAAGGGCAGCAAAAATGGTCATGCGCTCGGCTTCATTTTGTGGGTCAGCTGATTGTGCCGTTGAAATAACCGAACCGATGACACTGAATTTATACGTTTCACCCGCTTTGAGTTTCTTTTTAAATTTTAAAAGGTGCATATTATTGTCCCATTCCTCATGAATCACTCGGGGCTCGCTGCCGTGCGGTTCATCAAATAAAAATGAGTTGGAAACAGCTAAAGTCAAACGCCCCGTGGGTGATTTGGCAACCGATGTCATCAAAGGAATGACGATGTGTGGGCGGTCAATTTCAGCGTAAAAGTTCTTAACATCTTTCAAGTTATCAGGAGACTCAATGACGCTGGCAGGGCTGATTTCACAAGCCTTTTTAGCCATAATTTCAACATTAATCATAGCCGTGTGGGGTAAATGGCGCAACGCCATGACCTCATGTTTCACGGATAAAACGTCTTGATAGTCAAAAGTGGTTTGCAAGGCAGCGTTTTTCATGTCCAACGTTTGGGCATAATTGGCTATATCACCACGACCCAATCGGCGGCTTTGACCATTCACATCCACGTCCAAATTCATGTTGGCGAAGCTGAAAACCTTCATAATATTGCTCACCCGACCCCGCCCATACGTATCAAATGCACCGTTCAAAACCACGTCTTTTACTTGCATGGGATTGGGTGATGAAATGATGCCAATCATTCCATTGGCAACGGTAACGCCATAATATTTGGCCGGATCGATGTTTTTGGCTTCGATGTGCCATTCGTCGGATTGTGCATTGAGTTCGGAAAGAGCGAGTACCGACATGAGGGTTAAAAACAATTTTCTCATAACATTCTGGTTGTTTAGTTTCAATTCTATAAAGTTGATTCAATATCAAGCAATAATAAGCCTTATTTTATACATCTGTTATATTATCGGGCAGGTTTTCAAAGAAAATGCGGCGATAAATTCCGTTTAAATGTATCGAGTATACTACACTTAGGGTTCTTCAAACATGTGAAACAAAGTTTAATAATCCAGTATGATCCTCTTTTAAACTTCAAAGTTAGCATTTTTCTTGTTTTTCACACAAAAGAATTAGCCTCATACTGAGGGGGGGATAGTTTCACATAAATCAAAACTTTAACGTTTCACATATTACATTTAATTAAAAATGGAGTCATTTTTGATATGACGACTTTATAAAATTTATGATTCGATTGAATTTATAAAACATTTTGAAACAGTTGTTTACACCTTTTAATTAAACATAATAAATTTATATCCATGAAGAAAGCATTCTTTTTCCTATTGCTAACCATGAGTTTTTCGGTGCTCACTGCCCAGTGTATCGAAGGTAATTGTAACAACGGATATGGCACAGCTATTTTCAAAAAGAAAGGAGGTGTTCGGTATGTCGGTTCTTTCAAAAACAAACGTCCTCACGGTAAAGGCACTGCTGAATATCCGAATGGAAGAGTGTATAACGGAGATTGGGTTATGGGGATGTGGCATGGGCAAGGTGCTTTGACATTAACCGATGGCTCTTCACTGAGCGGCAATTGGACATATAATAAGTTTAAAGGCAATTATGATAACAATCAGGCTCTAACGAATACCCAAGACAATAGCACGCGCGAGTTACAGTATTCGGAAAAGCCGGCTAAAAAAGTCAGTCAAAGAAATGTGCCGTCTAATACAAATAATGCCTCTTTTAGGGCAGTCGTTCCCGATATATCAACTGATTTACCCGAAATCTGGGCAGTGGCTATCGGGGTGTCACAATATGAAAATCAGACGATTCCTCCCTTGAAATATCCGGATAATGATGCTTTTGGTATGTATTCATTTTGGAAGAGTCCCGGTGGTGGTTCTTTAGATGATGAGCATTCGGAAGTGTTGGTGGATGATGCTGCCACTAAAGCGATGGTGACAACCACATTGCGTACAGTATTTTCAAAAGCTAAAAATAATGATTTGGCAATATTCTTTTTTTCCGGTCATGGCTTAAAAGGTTCTTTTTTAACGACTGATTACGACGGTGATAATATCCGATTGTATCATTCTGAAATTAACAAAATTCTGGCTGAATGTTCGGCTAAAAACAAATTGGTCATTGCAGATGCTTGTCATTCTGGTAGTTATATTGCATCGAAAGGAGGACCTAATAAACAACCGACGCAAGAAAACAAACAACTTTTTTTCGCTGAATTGAATAAAGTTCAACCTGGCATCGCTTATTTATTGTCCTCTCAATCGGATGAAGAATCGTTGGAAGTCTCGACTTTACATAACAGTGTTTTTACCTATTTTGTATTAAGGGGATTAAAAGGCGAAGCCAATCAGAATAACGATAGTACCATCACCTTGCAAGAATTATTTGATTATGTCCATTTAAATGTCACTGATTACGCTCGCAAACTCGGTAAAGTTCAAACACCCGTGATAAAAGGGAATTATGACCCCAACATGCCCGTTGCCATTATCCGGAGATAGTTTTTTTAAAAATGATGAATAGTGAATGATGAATGATGATTTTTTTTAATAAAAAAAGCTATAAAATCATTTAAGATCTACTCATTTTTGACATTTTGAACATTTTTATACTTAAATAAAGGAAACTGACGTTTTTTAGGAACAGTTTTAGCTACATGTTTTATTTTTGGTATATATTCAACAAACTCTTACATGAAACGTCGCTCATTTCTCGCCAATACTTTCTTCGGTTCCGCTGCTTTGGCGACACCCGAAATCCCCATCAAATCCAAAAGCCGCGAAAGGGTTATTCGCATTGCCCATCTTACAGATATTCACGTCAGCAATGAAAAAAATGCAGAAGAAGGCATGGCTCGTGCTTTACGTAATGCCAATGCTTTAAATCCGAAAGCCGATTTTATCATCAATGGTGGCGATGCTATTATGGACGCGCTTGAAAAATCTAAAGAAGAAGTCAAATTGCAATGGGCAACTTTCAAAAACATTGTCAGAAATAACAACTCGCTGCCGATTGCTAACGTTATCGGCAATCACGATATTTGGGGTTGGTTCCACAAAACAGAAGATTTGAAAGAAGATAAACTGTACGGCAAGACGTGGGTAGTGGAAGAGTTGAAAATGCCCCATCGCTATTATGCCTTTGAGCGCAATGGCTGGAAATTTATCGTTTTGGACAGCACTCAACTCAATCCTACCGGCGGTTATATTGCTTATATTGATGGTGAACAAATGCAATGGCTCAAAGATGAACTCGCTAAAACCGCCCCGACTACCTTTATTTCTATTGCTTCACACATTCCTATTTTTTCCGCTTGTGCCGGTTTGTTTTTAGGGAGAAATGAAAAAAACGGGGATTTACTGACTAAACGCAACATCATGCACACTGATTTTTTCAAACTAAAAAATCTGTTTAAAAATTATTCGAATATTAAATTGTGTATCAGTGGACACGTTCATTTGCAAGATGAAGTTAAATATCTTGGCATCACTTATTTTTGTAACGGTGCGGTGTGTGGCAATTGGTGGAAAGGTGATTTTCAAGATTTCCCCGGTGCTTATGCCATCATTGATTACTACGATGATGGTAGCTTCGAACGTTGTTTTGTGAATTATTGAAAACCGATAATTTCATAATCCAATCATACGAATCATCGCCCCCCCTCAGTATCCAGTTATTAGTACAGCAAAACATTTTGATTTTAATATATTTGAATCATTTCCTGATACAAAACATCCCCGATACCCTTCATTTGCATTGTAACTGTATTTTTTTTGAAATCTAACCGCAATAGCCCAAAACTGATTTTGGGTACGACCTCCCCCACTCTATACGGGTTATTTTCAGACTTAAAACTTGAATAAACATGGGTCAAACCGCTGCTTGTAAAATCAATTAAGGGATAAGGTACGCCTGAAATATCGGTTTTTGAAAATTCAGAAATATGCCTATCACCCGACAACACAATGATACCTTTGGCTTTTGATGTTTTGACTATTTTTTTAAATCTATCCACTTCATGTGGCATATTGCCCCACGTTTCAAATCCATGTTCGGACGACAACATTTGTACACTGCTCATAACGACATTAAACTGTGCTTTTGATGTGGACAACTCCTTCTCCAACCATTGCCATTGTGTCTCGCCGAGCATTGTACCTGTACCATAAGGATTGGGCTGATATCGTTTTTTACCTTCGCTGGCTTTGGTAAGAGCCGTTCTGAAATAACGGGTGTCCAAAACAATAATTTTAACACTGCCTTGTGGCGTTTTATAAGTTTCTGCATGATAAACACCCTCTTGCTGCCTTCTTTTATCATTTTTTGGAACGCCCAAAAAATCTAAAAACAATTGTTGGCTGTTTTTTTTTGCCTTAAATTCAACACCACCATCATTTAATCCGTAGTCATGGTCATCCCAAGTGCCGATTATTTTAGTTGTTTTTTGTAAAACTTGATAGGCAGGGTTTAGCAGCACTTTGTTGTAATCTCTTCTCAATGTGTCCATATTATCGGTATCAGAGTAGACATTATCACCGCCCCAAATCCATACTGAGGGGTGGTTTTTTTCAATCACATCCCACAAAAAATTCTCTCTTTTCTGGTCGTTGCAAGAGCCGAAAGCAATGACAAATTCGACATTTTTTTTAACCGATGACGGCGGTGTTTTACAAGCCCAACCATTTACAATTATGAAAAGACACAACACTAATTTATTCATAAACACTTTATTTTGCCACAAACTTAGTGTTTATTGTAGAAATTGCACACACCAAAAACACCTTTCACCGTATCACAAATTCCACCCGTCTATTCTGCACATTACCTGATGCAGTGCTTTCTTTCACCAAAGGTCGGGTGCTACCATAACCCTTTGCTTCTATACGCAAGGCTGAAATGCCTTTTTGAATCAAATAATCTTTTACCGCCTTGGCGCGTTCATCCGATAGAATCAAGTTGAGTTTGTCGTCGCCAATATTATCAGTGTGCCCTTCGATGGTCAAACGCAATGCCGGATAGCGTTTCAGAAAAGAGGCTAAGTGATCCAGTTCGGCATAAGATTCTGCTAACATGATACTTTTGCTTTTTTCAAACAAGACATTTTTAGGGGTGTATTTTTGAATGGTATCGACGCTCACTTGTATATTGGCAGTTTGTTTAGGTTTTTGAGACTTGGGAATACTGAGGGGGGGGGTTACTTTCTTTTTGGGTGGAGTGGCAACAGGCGGAGTAGGTGATTTGGATGCCAAAATAGGTTCGGGGGTTTGTGTAAAATAATGGCTGTCAATAACTTTAGCATTCGTCCCGAACCAACCGCCAAAAATAGGTGCTTCACTCGGCAATTCCCACAATAAACGGATTTCACCTTCAATCATGCCGTTGAAATATTCCACTTTGAGGTCATATTTTTTATCTTTTTCAAGATTGACTTTACCAGTAAAACTATAAGAATCATGCAAGCCCCATGCATCAATGACGGGAACATTGCCCACCCAAACCCGAATCCCATCATCAACAATAGCCGAAAAAGTGAAAGTACCCGATTCAGGGGCAATAAGTTGTCCTGTCCAACGGATGGAGCAATGTTGTGGATTGATACCGGCAACAGGCGGCGTTCTAAGCCAAGATAAATCAATTTTCGAATCAATTCGAGTGGCTACATACTTCTCAAAATTTTCACCATCAAAATATTCGCCCTTGATGCCTTGTTGGGCAAAAGCTTGGGCTACTATTAAAGTGTAAATTACAGCATTAAATAACTTCTTCATGGTACATCTTTATTTTCAAAATTAGTCCCTTTTCACAGAAAATAAAATCAATTATACATAAGATGCAAAATGAAAGAAGAAAGTTCCTTAAATGTCGATAAAATCATGAATTATGAATTATTAATTTCACACAATTCATAATTTATAATTCATAATTCATCATTATTTAAGCCGTTTTAATTCCTTCTGCCATTTCCAAACCCAACTCTCGAATACTAATCTCCCGCATTTCCACTTTACGGACTTTTCCGGTTACTGTCATGGGGAAAGTGTCAGTGAAGCGAATATACTGAGGGGTCTTGTAATGAGCGATTTGGCCGGCGCAATACTCTTTAATATCTTCGATGGTAAGCGTTTCGCCGTCCTTCAGCCGTATCCATGCCATCACCGCTTCTACGTATTTAATATCAGGCACACCAATCACTTGCACATCGCTAATTTTTGGATGGGTATATAAAAACTCTTCAATTTCTCTGGGGTAAATATTTTCACCACCTCTGATAATCATATCTTTTATACGCCCTACAATTTTGACATAGCCTTCATCGTCCATCGTGGCAAGGTCGCCTGTGTGCATCCAACGGGCTGAGTCAATAGCTTTTTGGGTGGCGCGTTCATTGTTCCAATAGCCTAACATAACGCTGTAACCTCGTGTGCATAATTCACCCGCTGCTCCTCTGGGTACAGTCAACCCCGTTTCAGGGTCAATAATTTTCACCTCCAAATGCGGATGAATTTGTCCGACAGTGCTGACCTGTTTTTCCAATGGGGTTCCGATGCGGGTTTGGGTACTGACGGGACTTGTTTCCGTCATGCCGTAGGCAATTTCCATTTCTGAAACGTGCATGAGGCTTTGGACTTTTTTCATTACTTCTATCGGGCAAGGCGAGCCTGCCATGATGCCGGTTCGCAAGCTTGTTAAGTCGTATGTATTAAAATCGGGCAAGTCTAATTCAGCAATAAACATGGTTGGAACGCCATAAATACCGGTTGCTTTTTCACGTTCTACGGCAGCCAAAGTCAAAGCCGGGTCAAAGCCTTCACTGGCATAAATCATGGTGGCACCGTGCGTCACGCAACCCAAATTGCCCATCACCATTCCAAAGCAATGATATAAAGGAACAGGGATAATCAGGCGGTCTTTTTCAGTAAAATTCATGAGCTCAGCTACAAAATAGCCATTATTTAGGATATTATGATGGCTTAAAGTGGCTCCTTTCGGAAAACCCGTTGTTCCGCTGGTATATTGAATATTGATAGCTTCATCAGCGGATAAGCTTTTTTGACACTTTTCAAGGGCTTCCTGAGGGATATTTGGGGCTTGTTTTAAAAAATCATCCCATCGCCACATGCCCTGTTTGTCATCATCAGCAAGACGTATTATTGTGCGCAGATATGGAACTTTTGCAGCCACCAATTGTCCTTTCTCACAATCATTTAATTCAGGGGCAAGAGCAAAAAGCATTTCCGTAAAATTTGAAGCTTTGAATTGGTCGGCAATGATTAGCGTGCTGCAACCCGATTGATTCAATACATATTCTAACTCATGCTGCCGATAGCTTGGGTTAATATTCACCAATATAGCCCCGATTTTGGCGGTTGCAAACTGCGTCACAGTCCATTCATACCGATTCGGAGACCATATGCCAACCCGCTCGCCTTTTTCAATACCTAGAGCTAAAAACGCTTTGGCGCAACTGTCCACCACTTCTTTAAATTGATGATAGGTGAATCTGATATTTTGATGATGCACTATCAAGGCGTCGTTATGCGGATAACGAGCTGCTATTTCGTCAAACATAACGCCAATTGTGATGCCTAATAAAGGCTTTGTGCTGGTGCCACTGAGGTAGCTTAATTCGTTAGCCATGTTGAGTCAAAAAGTTTAAAACGTTGTTCAATACCATTTCCGGTGCTTCTTTATGCGGTGTATGCCCACATTCGGATATCATGAGTGCTTGTGCTTTTTTACCAATTCCATTTATAATACGATTAACTTGTTCCACTGTGCCATATTCATCGTTTTCACCTTGAATAACCAATGTTGGGCAGGTTATTTCCCTTAAATGCTTTTCTATATTCCAGTTTCTAAAAGATTCCTGAAGCCATGTATCAGACCAAGCAAACAACAAATCAGTGGTTTTTTCACCATGAAAACGGCTCAGTCGTTCTATTAAAAAATTTTTGCGGGTCATGGCTTGATGAATACCTTCAAGGGTAATATTTTCAACAAAAACATGCGCTGCCTCCGTTATCAAAGCGTGGGTCGAAAACCGAGAAGCGTACAATAATGCAATTGAACCACCATCACTATGCCCCCATAAAATGGGTTTTTCGATGCCTAAATGTTCCAATAATGAAGGTAAAATTTCCCATGCCTCGTGCTGTAAATATCCTATATCTCGCTTTTTTGACATTCGATCAGACAAACCATGCCCCACTCTATCATAAGCCAAAACATTAAAACTCGTTAATTGCGCTACTTTGTTTGGAAAATCTCGCCATTGCGCCACTGAACCCAATGCTTCATGTAAAAATACGATAGTTGGTTTATTTAATTCAGGTTTTTCATTAAGGTAAAATTGAGTACACCCA
>JANPGW010000366.1:0-16472 GCA_031424115.1 Saprospiraceae bacterium
AGAATCGTTGTTGATAATAATGGTAAAGCGGTGAAGCAAAGAAAGGGACGTCAGAACAGCAACGTTGGAGTCGGTTACAATTCAGGCGGATTGATTGGTTATGAAATCGCGTTGATGTACAATTTGAATGCGCCTCAAAATACTATTCAGCAGCCGTTTGATATTCGGGTAGGATTTACGTATAATTTTTAACTTTGTTCGTTGATTCGTTATTTGTTGATTCGTTATTTTGAGAATCAACAAATAACGAATCAACGAATTACGAGTAACAAATCAATTCCCGCCAAACAATTTAATAGCATCCACTTTTTTATTACCTAATTTGACGCTTAAAAAATAAATGCCTTGAGGCAATCCCGCTGTTTTTAATTCATGATAAATGCCATCTAATTTTAATTTTTCAGTGCTGACCATCCTGCCTGCCACATCATAGAGTTGAAATTCCACATCTTCTTGTATAAATCCGGTAAATAATATACCAATAAAATCTTTAAACGGACTTGGATAAACTTTATTCACTGTTAAAGGAGTATCCTTAAATCTGGAAACCACGAACGGTGGTGAATAAAATTCTAATTTATAATTGGAAACTGCATCCACATTGATTGATTTTACTCTGAAATAATACACATCGAAGGGTGTGCCATCAACTTTAATCTCATAGGTATTTAAATCTTCCGAAGAAATTCCTTTGGCATTAAAAGTGCCTACTTTTTTGAACGTTTTGCCGTTTTCAGACATTTCTAATTCGAAAATTTTGGCAAAATATTCCGGTTGCGTTTGAAATTTGACCTCAATGGACGTTTGAGTTTTTGCAAATGCGCCCGAGGCATTCACAATGGAAGTTTTCAATTCACCTTCATATTTGGATAGTTCAACATCATCAATGGCGATTCCCGCACCGTTAGCCAAATCAGAATCGGATTTGAACGCAAATCGAAAAGCCACATGGGCATTGCCAGACAAAGAACTGATATTGATTTTAAAACGTGTCCAATCGTCTAATTGACCCGAAAAATAGGAATTGCCAACCAGAAATGCGCCACCGACTATTGAGGTATTTTTGTATGAATACCAATTCGCATCATCAGCTGAACCGAGCACCTGCCATGAAAGCCCTTTGTCAAGCGAATATTCGACTTGCATGCCATCATAGCCATTTTGTATATCATAAAAAGCCCAAAAACTGAATTGATAAATACTGGGCTGAGTCATATCAAACATGGGCAGGTATAAATAAGCAGTTGTATTTTTCTGATATGTTGGTTCTTTTAATCCCAAAACATAGGCATTATTACCACTATTTGTGCCTGATTTGCCAATAATTACGGATTTACCACGCTCAAATACGGACCCCGAGCGACTGTAAGTACCAAAATGCTCATCTCCCGTTTCAAAATTGCCCAAATAACCATTTGTATTGGCTTTGTATGGAGTGGATAATTTAGGTAAAATTTTAAGTTTACTGGTTGATGTGAGTTTGTCTTCTCCGTTTATTTTCAACGAAATATTATAAGTTCCTACCTGATTATAGATATGGGAGGTGTTTTCGAGGGTGTCAGTACTGCCATCACCAAAATTCCATAAAAAATTATCTGCCGCATTAGAGTTTTCGCCTTTAAATTTTGTTTGAGCTGTGATATACGATACCCCGTTATAATCTATCACCGGCTTAGGTGCTCCGAGAGCCGAAGACGTCCACAAGCCTCTTCCATAAGTCGCCGCGACCACAGTTAAGTCTGATTCTCTAATTTTCAACATATCGGTGCGAACAATGGGTGTGCCGCGTCCGGGAAATGGTGGATACCAAACAGTTTCCGTTCCATTGAGCTGATTACTTGACCATACCCCCCCCTCAGTAGCGAGGAAAACTTGACGGGTATCAGCAGGATTAAAAACAGCCCAACGCACCGGCATGTCGGGCAGGTTGCCTTCAATATTCGCCCAATTGCTCCCCCCATCCGTTGATTCCATGACGCTCGGTACACCATAGCTTGAAAGGGTCACTAAAATATGATTTGTATCACCTTTGGCAACCGCAATACTCGAAACAAAGCCTGAAAAACTACCAATAAGCGCTACATCCGAAAGGGTGGATCCTTCCGATGCGTTATCTAATCGATACACTTTACCTTGAGAAGTGCCCAAATAAACGCGGTTTTTTTTGTTTTTATCCACATACACATTGGAAATATTTTTAACCGTTGTCCCTTCAATTTCAATGCCTACCCCAAGGTCGCTATTCAACTTCCATCGCCATAACTCGCTGTTATTAGACTGTGCATAAAGGATATTGTGCTCATCATCATAATCTGCGGGGTTGAAAAAACCGCCTTCTGACTTAGCACCATTTGAAAAATTGAAACCTTCATTCGTAGAAAGTTTCCAATCTCCATAATACAAAGAACCGATTTGGATTTGAGGCTGGTTTTGGTCAATAAAACACAAAAAACCATCACCACTAATCGACCGTCCGTTTGCAATGCCAATACCGGATGATCGCACTATCAAAGTGCCATTGTCCTGAGCTCCTGCCATTAATTGGTAAGAATTAGAATCCGGATGAATAGCACAACCATAAAATTGAGTCGTGTTAAAACCTTCCGTTTTTTCTTTTACTTGAAAATTATCGCTGGGATTGTCAATTCTGAATACGCCTCCGTCATTGCCAATATACAGAACATTAGGGTTATTAGGTTCAAAAATAGCCGTATGTTGATCGGCATGAGCATACTGAATGGCACCGCAATTTCCCGTCCAAACCGTCATTTGAGTCCAACTTTGACCACTGTTGCGGCTTCTAAAAAAGTCAACCCCTCCAACAAAAACCGTTTGAGGGTCAGTAGGCGAAACTACTAATGACAAATCATACCAAGCTTGTCCCCGAGTGAAATCTGCATCACTGGGGTTTCCACCACAACCATCTCTCCAAATCGGTTTAGTACCGGCTTGCCACCATGCCCCGCCATTATTGGATGAATAAATGGCAGTACCTCGATTGCTCACACTGCCGACGGCATAAATGATGTCGGGATTGGAAGGAGACACAGCGATTTCAGTTCTTGACCATCCGCTCGGAAAATTCGTTTCGGTTTTAGATAAACTTTCCCAAGTTCCGGCTTCTCCAGCTTGAGTGGATTTGAAAACTTTACCGCTGTTACAGGCGTAATAACGGCCGTCATTAGCTCTTTCTATTTTAAAAAATTTATCGTCAGTACTTCCAAATCTTAAACCTGTTCCTAAAACTTTGTACCATGTTTCGCCTTCATCCACACTTTTATAGACGCCGGCGAATGTTGCGGCTAAAATATGACCGTTGTCTGGAGAGATGACCATCGAACTCACTACAGTAAAATTACCATCGGTTGTAGTCGGCAATAAACGCCAATTGACGCCTCCATCCACGGATTTGTAAATGCCATTGCCGGGTGCGTCCTTGCTATCCGTATCACCCGTGCCGACGTACATGATTTTAGGATTTATTGGATTTTGGGCAATGCTGCTGACCGTTAAAAAATCCAACCAGTCATTGACTTTTTCCCATTGTTGTTTAGTTGAACCTATTTTGGTTGTTTTAAATAATCCTCCGGTGACCCCACCAGCGAAGACCGTTTGGTGCGTCTGGTCATTTAAATCAACCAAAATAGCTCGAGTTCGCCCTCCGATATTGCCAGGGCCTCTTTCAATCCAACGTGCCTTCTGAATGCTACCCCTCAGTATCCGGCTGTCGTTAAGCATTTGCTGTTGCATTCTTCTGGTTTGTTCGATGGCTTTTTGTCGTCTGTCAGTAGGCACATATCCTAACGCAGGATCCAGGGTTCTGAGCCTTTCGAGTTCAGCGGCTTCCCACGCTTTTTGTTCTTCATTAATGTCACCATCTTCCTCACTTTCGACATTTATTTCTTCAATTTGATTATTTTTTTGCTTTAAATAGACAATTTTTGAATTTAAATTTGGTGAGACGGCATTCCCTAAATTTGGTAAAAAGGTAGGGTTAATTTGAATCTGCTCATTTAAATATTTTTCCTTATTAGACAAAAGAGCTTCAGAATTATCATCAAATGTTGGATGGTCAATATCAGTTTTTTGTTGTGGAGAGAATGGGAAAAGAAACAGAATAATTAAGGCTATAATTGTAAATGCCAAAATAACGGTTGTTCTTAATTTCATGTTTGATAGCAAATTTTTAAAAAATGATATTGAAGCAAACGATAACTTTAAACTTTAATAAATTGTTCCTACAAAAATAACCCTAATAACGCTATTTCAATTCATTGTCATATAAATTAAGTGAAATTTTGACAAAACGCCTTACCGATAACGATAAAACTCCTACCTTCGCAGCGATTTTTTATGCTCAAATCAATATTTATGATAAGAAACATAGTATTTATCTTTTTCATTCAAATTTTTATTGTGCCTGTTTTACCCGCACAAAGCAAGACTGAACGCTTTTTTAAAAATGCTGACACCCTGAATAAAAAGCGGGTATATGGTTTGCTCGCAACTGGAGCGGTGGGCTATACAGGAGCCGTTTTATTGCTGGATAAGGTCTGGTACGCTGATTATCCGCGCACTAAGTTTCATACTTTTGATGACAATGGCGAATGGATGCAAATGGATAAAATGGGACATGTGCTGACCGCATACGTTGAAACCAAATGGGCATATCAAGCTTTTAGATGGGCAGGCGTGAAGAACAAAAATGCTGCATGGTTGGGTATCGCCTCGGGCACAATTTTTCAGACAACCTTGGAAGTTCTCGACGGTTTTTCGGCAGAATGGGGTTTTTCGAAAGGTGATGTCATTGCGAATACAAGTGGCAGTGTGCTTTTTGGGGTACAACAGGCTGCGTGGAATGAGCAACGCATTATATTGAAAATGTCGAATTTCCCAAAAAACTATTCAAAAGTCCCGGTAAAAGCTGCTGACGGTTCTATGAAATCAGTGAGTGAGATGGCCAAATGGTTATATGGCGATAATTATGCTCAAACCTATTTCAAAGATTACAACGCCCTGAATTGGTGGGTCTCCATTAACCCTCATAGTTTTGCTAAAAACTCAAAAATACCGTCGTGGCTCAATGTTGCCATCGGTCACAGTGCCGAAAATGTATTTGGGGCATATGGCAACTATTTTCCGGCGAGTGACTACACAAAATATCCGCGTTATCGTCAATATTTTTTATCGTTGGACATTGACTTGAGCAAGATAAAAACCAAAAACAAGTTTTTGAAAACAGTGTGTAATACTTTCAATTTTATCAAGATTCCGGCACCGGCACTTGAATATAACTCGCTCGGAAAGTTCAAATTTCATCCATTGATGTTTTAAAAAAATAGTTTTTTTTGTACATTCGGGTGGTTAAACACATTGAGACAAACTGTGAAATCAGATGAAAAATGAAAATTGATTGGAATTATTGGCTAATCGGCGCTCTTGCAGCAGCTTTTTTTCTGCCTTTTCTGGGCGGTGTTCACCTTTTTGATTGGGATGAAATCAATTTTGCGGAGTGCAGCCGCGAGATGATACTGAGGGGGGAGTACCTCAGACCGCAAATCAACTTTGAGCCGTTTTGGGAAAAGCCACCATTTTTTATGTGGCTTCAAAGCCTATCTATGCATATTTTTGGAGTTAATGAATATGCAGCCCGTTTTCCCAATGCTATTTGTGGCATCGGAACACTTATTATCATGTATCATTTAGGTAAAAATCTATATGATAAAACATTCGGTTGGTTGTGGACGCTCTCTTATTTCGGCTCTATTTTACCGCATTTATATTTTAAAAATGGCATTATTGACCCGTGGTTCAACCTTTTTATTTTCCTTTCCATCATTTTTTTGCTGAAAAGCGAAGAAACTATTCCGGGACAAACTGTAAAAAAACAAACCGATGAAACCTCAAAAAGGGCTTATCTCATTGTAGGAGGCATATTTTCCGGCTTAGCTATCTTGACTAAGGGTCCCGCGGGGTATTTGATTATATCGCTTACTTGGTTTTGTAAGTTGTTGATTTACAAAGAGTTAAGTTGGCAGAGAATAAAAAGATATGCTGTTTTTTCAGTTGTTGCCCTTGTGGTGACTATGGTGTGGTTTGGGGTCGAAACGATAAAAAATGGATTTTGGTTCATCACTACTTTCATTGAATACAATATCCGATTGGCGAAAACAGAAGATGCCGGACATGGTGGATTTCCGGGCTATCATTTTGTGGTTATCTTTTTCGGTTGTTTTCCGGCTTCCATTTTTGCGTTGCGCGCTTTGTTTAAATCGTATAATTTTTACGACGAAAAAGTGGATTTTACCCGTTGGATGCGCGTGTTGTTTTGGGTAGTGATTATACTTTTCAGTATCGTTCAATCCAAGATTGTACATTATTCCTCGATGTGTTATTTACCCTTGACTTTTTTGTCGGCTATTACCATTAAAAATATTATTGATAATGGCTTCTTTTACGCTAATAAAAAAGGGCTGATTATCGGAGTGGGTATTTTTTTAGGTTTAATTGTTGTCGCTATTCCGTTTGTCGGTATGAATATTTCAATTCTTAAACCCTTGTTTCAACAGGATATTTTTGCCCAAAAAAACTTGGAAGCAGCTGTTCACTGGAGTGGTGTAGAGGTACTTGCCGGCATTTTTTTAATCATGGCTATCATTGCTTTTCCGTATTTTCTGAAAAAGTGGGGCATACTGAGGGGGGTATTTCAATTGTTTTTCGCAACGGCAATTTTTGTCAATCTGGTGTTAATCTTATTCGTTAATCATATAGAAGGCTATTCTCAAAACGCAGCAATTGAATTTTATGAAAGTAAAAAAACGGAAGATTGTTACTTTTCCACTTTTGGCTATAAAAGTTATGCCCATTTATTTTACCCTCAAAAGCGCATTCCGACCAACGCCAAACATTCGGACAATGAATGGCTGATGAGAGGGAATATTGATAAACCTACTTATTGGGTTGCTAAATATGGCTCAAAAGCACAATTGGATACTGTTTCTACTTTGAAATATTTATATGATAAAAACGGTTTTGTTTTTTATCAAAGAAAGTAATTATTTGATATTAAAGCTCACCAATTTGGTTTTGATTGCGTCACTTTCAATCAATCCGATTTGCTTGGCATACCAGAAATTATTCACTCCTGAGGGTAGTTCTTCATTGCCAAAAATATTGAAAATTCTTTGTTCAACTTTCAACACATTTTTGTAAATTCTATCATTTATGGTATGTGTAGTATCTTTCGCTAATATTTTATAATCAAATCTGGTTGTGTATTTTAAACCACCTGAATTGACAGGCATTGAAACTGACCACGTGGAATTGACGGCTGCATCGCCTTTTAAAAATAAAAAATCAGTCAATGGAGCGGATAAACCGCCAGCATGAAGAGGAGATACGCCCGAAATCCGGTACTCCCCGTTTTGATACAAATAATACGTTTTGCTACCATCTTGGGTATTGGCTACATTTTTATACACTTTTCCAAAAATCACAGTGTCACTTTGTATAGTATTAATATAGCTACCCGCACTGCTGCTAAAATTAAAGGAAGAACCTATCGTAAAAGGTGTATAATCCGGTAATAGTGTGTTGACGATTGGTTTATCACTCAAACTGTCTTTACTACAACTTGTTATGAAAACAATAGTGGAGATTGAAATAATGAAATAAAGTACCTTCATAAGATTAATAATTGATTAAAATATATGTACAATATGTTTGTGCGTGCCGGTTGGGTTTCAATAATGATGCCTTTTTAGATGAAAAAAGGGCACTATATCTTGTTTTTATTCAATTTTTTAAAACATAAGCCTTATGATAACATTTAGAACCATTGTAAATTAGATTTTAGCTTGAGAATATTTCATTTGAAATAATACCTTTACGAAAATTTAATCACGAATAATTTATATACAAATGATTAAGAATCAGTTATTTACGTTTTTATTTATCATCGGTGCTGCCTTTTCAAGTTGTAGCAATGAAAACAAGGAGTTAGAAATGAAACTCAACGAGGAAGTAATGGCTGTTCATAATGATGTCATGCCTAAAATGGGTGAATTGAACAGAATTAAGCGGCAATTGAAATCATTCAAAGAAACTGTACCGGACGAAAATGCGGCTCTGAAAGACTCTCTAATCAATACTATTTTGCTGCTTTCCAAATCGGAAGATATGATGAGCGATTGGATGACTAATTATAAATATCCAAATCCACAGATGAAACACGAAGAATTGAGGCAGTATTTGGCTACACAAAAAGACAGCATCAAACTGGTGAGTGATGCGTTGTATAAAAGCATCGCTATCGCCAATGGCTTTCTGAAAAAAATGCCGGATTCATTGAAGAACAACACTAAGAAATAGTATTTATCACAATCTGTCATTCAAAAGCGACTATGAAAAGCTTCAGTATTATCAAATTTTTCGTATTCTCGATACCCCTCAGTATAGCTGCACTATCCTGTAGTATGGGTGAAAATAAATCTGTTAAACTCCCTATAATAGGTGAGCGTTTAGGATTAACTTCCAGCGGAGACACCGTTTATCCAACTGTTCCGACATTTTCGTTCATCAACCAAAACAATGAAGTTGTAACGAATAAGGATTTTGATGACAAAATTTATGTTGTTGATTTCTTTTTTACCCATTGTCCGACGATATGCCCGAAAGTGACCGCTAATATGTTACGCATTTATGAACGATTTAAGGATTCGTCAACGGTGGCTTTGATTTCCCATTCAATTGATACTAAAAATGATACCGTCGGCAGGCTCAAAGAATATGCCGGCAAATTAGGCGTGTCCGCCCCTAAATGGCATTTTATCACCGGTAATCAGGATTCTATCTATCAAATTGCGGACGATTATTTTTTAGTGTTGCCCTCTGTTGACCCTTCAATACCGGGGGGATTCAACCACGATGGCAGACTTGTGTTGGTTGATAAGCACAAGCATGTTCGCTCTTTTTGTGATGGCACGGACGCCAAAGATGTGGATAGATTTATGAAAGATATTGAGATTTTGCTGAGAGAGGAATGAGATACATTATTAAGTCATATAATTTCTCAATCAACCTCCGTAGGGTTTTGAACCCTCCGGAGATTGATTGAAAAATAACGCCATCAACTTTCAAACTCCATAGTTGCCATTTCCCATTTTTCGACTTCAACGTCCAGTTCTTTTTTCAAACTGTTGTATTTATCAATGGTTTTCTGACTATCTTTTTGATGATAAAAGTTATCTTTTGCCATCTCTTTTTCGAGCTGAGCGATTTGTTTTTCCAAATCAGAAATCCGTTTTTCGCTGTTTTGGATAGTCCGCTCAATTTTCTTTTTATCCTTGGTTTCCCCATTCATACCTGATTTGGCAGCGCCATTTTGGCGTGTATCGGAAGAAACGCCATTTGTTATAGCCGTTTTCATTTCCACTTCGCGCATATTCTCAAGCTGGCGTTTCTCAAGGAAATAATTGACATCACCTAAGTACTCATACAATTTTTTATCTCTGAACTCGATGGTTCTGTTGGCTAATCCTTTGAGGAAATCACGGTCGTGGGAGACAACAATCAGGGTGCCATCATAATTCATCAAAGCCTCTTTCAATACTTCTTTAGATACCATATCCAAGTGGTTAGTCGGCTCATCCAGAAGCAAAAGGTTGAAAGGTTTCAATAGCAAACAAGCCAAAGCCAGACGCGCCCTTTCACCACCACTCAAAACCGATACTTTTTTATCAGCGTCTTCCCCAGAGAACATAAATGCCCCCAAAATAGCCCGCAGCTTTGTCCGCATTTCCGGCGGCGAGTGCATTTCCATGGTTTCATACAAAGTCATCGTCGGGTACATCGCCTCTGCTTGATTTTGAGCGTAATAACCCACTTGTACATTATGTCCCGTTTGAGCCGAGCCTTCGGATGCTTCAATCTCGCCAATCAAGATTTTAGCCAAGGTAGATTTGCCTTGTCCATTCTGACCCACAAATGCCACGCGGTCGCCTCTATCCAATTTTAAATGAACCTTTTCCAAAACATTGATATCACCGAAACTTTTGCTTAAACCTTCAGCCTCAACAACAATCTGACCACTGCGGGGGGCAGGAGGAAACTTGATGTTCATGGCTGCCACATCTTCCTCATCGAGTTCGATGCGGTCAATTTTATCCAATTGCTTTTGCATGGATTGCGCCATACTCGTTTTAGTGGCTTTCGCCATAAAGCGATTGATGGTTTTTTCGCGTTGTGATATAAGTTTTTGCTGATTATCGTAAGCATTTTTCAACAATTCACGGCGTTCAGCGCGCATGTCAACGTAGCGAGAATAAGATGCTTTATAGTCATACACCTTACCCATTTCAATCTCAATAGTCCGCTTAGTCACGTTATCCAAAAATTGCTTATCATGCGAAATGACCACCACAGCACCCGGATAATCTTCCAAAAAGTTTTCGAGCCATAAAATAGACTCAATATCCAAGTGGTTGGTCGGCTCATCCAGCAGCAAGTAATTAGGGCGTTTTAACAACATTTTCGCCAATTCAATCCGCATTTGCCACCCGCCGCTGAACTCTTCGGTCATCCGAATCAAGTCTTTGGAGTGAAAACCGAGACCCCTCAGTATGCGTTCAGCATCTGCTTGTGCGGTGTCACCGCCTAAAATATGAAACCGCTCAGTAGCGTCCGATACTTCATGAATCAAATCCATGTAACCATCCGATTCGTAATCCGTGCGTTCAGTGAGCTCATGATTGAGTTGTTCTATCCTTTCTTCTAACTCCTTCACTTCATCAAAAGCGGTGAGTGCTTCATCAATCACTGATTTGCCTTTTGGCGTGGACATATCCTGATGTAAATAGCCGATTGTCGTATTGTTCGGACGAGAAACATTGCCGCCACCGTTGGGATTGATTTGTCCTGCCATAACTTTCATCATGGTAGATTTGCCGGCACCATTGCGACCCGTTAAACCCACACGGTCACGTTCCCCGACGACAAGACTGATGTTGTCAAATAAGGCACGTTCTCCATAAAATACACTGACGTTTGAAACTGAGATCATTTTATATGTGTTTATCGGCTTTCTGATGCCGACATATTTACTTTTTATGTGTTTTTACGTTGTTTCTTAAAAACGGGTGCAAAATTACAAAAAAAGGTTGACACTATCGAATGAAATTTTGGGATTTTGATAATTTGTCCACTTACTTAATCTTTTTGGTTCCCAACTTAACGCCCAAATTTGTTAATTCTACATATAATTTTTGGCGCAATAGATTGGAAATTATTTCAATGTCTTCTGGATGAATACTGGCACCGACATTGACAAGTATGCCATCTTGTTCAAAATTATCAATTTCAATTTCGGGCAACGGTTCAGGTAAGATTTGTGGAATATTTTTTAATACTTCTTCAATCGTAGTTTTGACTTGATTGAAATCGCTACCGTATTTTATCGGAATCTGGATATTGGTTTTGATGATTTTTTGGGCGGTGAAATTGCCGATTATGCCATTTATAGCGTTGGAATTGGGCACAATGATGATTTTTTCGTGACCGCTTATCAGAATGGTATTGAAAATTTGAATCTCTTTCACCCTCGCCACAATGTTTTGCACTTCTACCAAATCACCCACCCGATAGGGTTTAAAAACGAGAATCATGACTCCGGCGGCAAAATTGGACAAAGTGCCTTGAAGTGCCAAACCAACGGCAAAGGCTGCCGATGCCAATATTGCTACAAAAGAGGTCGTCTCGATGCCCACTATATTAGCTACCCCGAGAATCAAAAAGACTTTCATCATCACATTGACCATAGAAATCAAAAAAGGACGTAAATCGGGGTCAAGTCCGGAGCGTTCCATCCCTTTCTCAGTCGCTAAAGTCATTTTTTTGATGAGCCATAAGCCGATAAATAAAATGATGAAAGCCGTGAGGACTTTAGGCCCATAAAGTAGAATGAGGTCAAAATATTTTTTATCTATTGTAAAGTTCTCCATGTGTGTAAAAATGTTATTGCAAGATTTCGAAAAGTGGCTTAATCGTCATCACCGTCATCAAAATAAAACCCTTTGAATTCATCAATTTCACGACGATCTTTTTTGGTAGGTCTTCCTGTACCTTTATCCCGAAGTTCGGCTAAGGCTTTTCCCGTGAACCAATCATTGTATTTGTTGAGTTCTTCCGGTGGCGTCATATCTTGATAGCAAGTCAGTGCAATGGGTGAACCCACCCGTTTTTCAATCAAATCCAGCACTTTGAACGTGAAATTAAATCCCCCTTTTTTGACAACTATCACATCATTACGCTGAATCAAAAAAGAAGCTTTCACTTCTTTGCCATTGACTTTGACTTTATTGGTTTTAATCATATCTCCAGCCAAAGTCCGCGATTTGAAGATGCGAACACTCCAAAGCCATTTATCTATTCTAATTTTTTCAGCCATGTTGGATGGTATGGGTTTTACTTTTTGAACATCGTGCTCGTCAAATTCGGCAATTTCATTTTTAACTCCTCAAGTGATTCACAGATGGTTTTAGCCACCAAATAATCGCGATACCACTCGTTGTCGCAAGGTAAAATTGTCCAAGGAATAACACTATTGTTGATAGCATATTCGTAGGCTTCCATGTATTTATCCCACAATTTGCGTTCTTCCCAATCACCGTCGTTATGTTTCCAATATTTTTTAGGCTCTTCTATTCTTTCAGTCAAATGCTTGAGTTGCTCTTCAGGCGACATGTGCATATAAAACTTAAGAATAGTCGTATTGTTGTCATATTTAAGCGTTTCCTCAAAGCTATTAATACTTTTCATGCGGCGCGCGCGTTTGTCGTCATCAATCCATTCATGGACATATTGAATCAAAATATCTTCGTAATGGCTGCGGTTAAAAACCCGAATCAGCCCTTTTTCAGGGGCAACTTTGTGTACGCGCCACAGAAAATCATGGGCAAATTCTTCCTCTGTCGGTTTTTTAAAAGACGTGACTTGAACACCTATTTGGCTACAATTTCTAAATAAAGTGCGGGTTGTGCTATCCTTGCCTGTTCCGTCCATGCCTTGTAAAACAATAAGCACAGCATGTTTTTTCTCTGCATACAACACATTTTGTAAGTCACCAATTTTTTCGGTCAAGTCTTTAGTCCAGTTTTTGACCTCATCTTTCTCAAAATGCTTGGGTGCTTTTGTTGAAATATCTGATAGTTTTATCATTTTGTTAATTTTAATTGTTACTCGTTATTCGTGTATCCGTTACTTCGTGTATTCGAATAACAAATAACGAATAACGGATACACGAACTAATACTGTTCCTTCTCACTCGGGAAATCTTTCGCTTTGACATCGCTAATATAATGCTCAATGGCCGTTTTAATGTCATCAAAAAGGTTAAGATACCGTCTCAAAAAACGAGGTTGAAAGTCTTTCGTAATACCCAATAAGTCATGTAATACCAAAACCTGACCATCGCAATGCATACCTGCACCGATGCCAATGGTCGGAATGTGAAGACTTTCGGATACTTCTTTGGCTAAAACTGCCGGAATTTTTTCTAAAACAATCCCAAAGCACCCTAATTCTTCCAACAAAAGAGCATCTGAGCGCAATCTGTTTGCCTCTTCTTCTTCTTTAGCGCGGACGGTATAAGTGCCGAATTTGTAAATACTTTGCGGCACAAGACCCAAATGACCCATGACCGGAATACCGGCTGATAATATCCGTTTGATACTATCCTGAACTTCAATGCCCCCTTCCATTTTAACGGCATGCCCGCCCGATTCTTTCATAATGCGAATAGCCGATTCGAGAGCAAGTTTGGAATTGCCTTGATAAGAACCGAATGGCAAATCCACCACCACTAAAGCTCTTTTGACGCCTCTCACCACCGCGCTGGCATGGTAAATCATCTGGTCGAGCGTAATCGGTAAAGTGGTTTCGTGACCTGCAATCACGTTGCTCGCCGAATCGCCTACCAAAATGATATCCATACCGGCTTCATCCACGATGCGAGCCATCGAAAAATCATAAGCCGTCAGCATGGATATTTTTTCCCCTTCGGCTTTCATGCTCTGAAGGGTGTGGGTGGTGACGCGTTTCAACTCTTTGTGAACAGACATATTGATTGTTAAAGTTTTGTAATTGTTATTTCAAAATAACGGTATTCAATTCAGTCGCTAAACTGTTCCGCATTTCAAGCAATTTTTGTTGTATTTTCAGGTGTTTCATCATCGTTGACATATCGCCGGAATCGCTGCTTTTGCGGATAATGTCTTGATTTTGGTCACACAATTTAATGATTTTTCGCAATTTGAAGCGTTTGAGCGCTTGTTCACTGTCTTTCAGAAAATTTTTGATGGGTGTTTCCTGCGTTTCAAGCGGGCGATTGAATTTAGCGATCCAATTATCAGAATATTCATAAGGCGTGGAAAGTAAGGAAGCCGACAATTCTCGTATCTCTTTAACCGAATGACTCAAAAAGTATTGGGTACTGAGGGGGCCCCCTTTTTGGATTACAGACAACGTTTCGGTCACAATTTTGTAATACATCCGGTTGTCGAAGTGTTCCAAGACATCTTCAATATTGGAAATGACGAAAGCCGCTACGGTGACATTGTGTTCTTTATCAAAAATTTCACCGCCTGATTCAATCAAAATTCGGATAATATCTTTTTCTTGAAACTCGTCGCTGCCCGCTATATTTTGCCTTTTTTCGCTAAAAGTTTCCTCTATAACCACTTGATTATCAGTAGGTTGCGACATTTCATCCGAAACCCCCGCAAATCCCGAAGAAGCGGAAGCTGAAGACGGCGCAGCCGTACCTTTCTTTTTATCTTCTAATGATTTACGAACCAATTTCCCGGTTTCGCCAATCAAAATCGCTTCCTCCACCCGCATCAAAGCCGCACATTCCCGGAGGTACAATTGCCGTTTGACAGGGTCAGGAATCTTGGCAATACTCGCCACAATATCTTTAATGAGTTTCGACTTTTTGATGGGGTCATTTGCTGCTTCTTCCACCAAAAGCTGCGTTTTGAAGAGAATAAAATCCTTCGCTTCTTTGTTGATATACTCCTGAAAAGCAGTCGCCCCTACGCTGCGAACATAACTATCCGGGTCTTCTTTATTGGGTAACAAGACAATTTTAACATTCATGTCCTCCTCCAAAACCATATCGAGACCCCTCAATGCTGCTTTAACACCCGCTGCATCGCCATCGTAAATGATTTTTATATTGGGGGTAAAGCGTTTAATCAGCCGTATCTGCTCGGTGGTCAAGGATGTTCCGCTTGATGCCACCACATTCTCGATGCCTGACTGATTAAGTGAAATTACATCGGTATAACCCTCCACCAAAATGGTTTCATCGGCTTGTTGAATGGCTTTTTTGGCGTGAAATAAGCCATACAATACTCGATTTTTGACGTAAATATCCGTTTCTGGCGAGTTAATGTATTTAGGTGCATTGGCGTCTTTTTGCATGATGCGCCCCGCAAATGCGATGGGTTTTCCAGTCATGCCATGAATAGTGAACATGACCCGATTGCGGAAAAAATCCTGCTCATATTGTTTGCTCGTCAAACCCAATCGGCGCAATAAATCAATGGAATATTTTTCAGTAGTCAGCGTTTTTGTCAAACTATCACGGCTTTCAGGCGCGAAACCAAGACCCCATTTTCGGATGGTTTCTTCCCTAAAACCCCGTTCTTTAAAATATTGTAAACCGATGCTTTTGCCTTTATCCGTTTCAAATAATTGGTCTTGAAAAAATTTCAATGCCCGCTCATTGACCAAATACAGCGAATCATTGAGCTGTTTTTCTTCTAAATATTCCTTTGATACTTCGGTTTCTTCAATGGCAATATTGTATTTTTTGGCAATGTAGCGCAAGGCTTCAGGATATCCTATATTTTCGTGTTCCATGACGAACGTAATCGGGTCACCGCCTTTGCCACAGCCAAAACATTTGAAAATATTGCGCGTCGGATTAACATTAAAAGAAGGCGTTTTTTCGTTGTGAAAAGGACATAAACCGAGCAAATTCGCCCCTCTTCGTTTCAAAGTTACAAAATCGCCCACCACATCTTCAATGCGGGCGGCGTCCATTATTTCTTGTATCGTCCTTTGTACAATCATATTTTTTAAATCGAATTTATGCGCTTGCCTGACAAAGATAGACAGTCAAGACGAAAATTTGACATGTAAAGTGAACTTAAAATGCAATCACCTTGGTATTGGTAAATTCAAGGATGCCCAATGCACCCATTTCACGCCCATAACCTGATTTTTTGACGCCGCCAAAAGGTAAACGGGGGTCAGATTTGACCATTTTATTGATAAAAACATTGCCGGTTTCTATTTGACGGGCAAAATTTTCCGCTTTTTCTATATCATTCGTCCAAATTGAACACCCCAACCCGTAACGGCTTTGATTGGCTAATTCAATCATTCTTTTTTCATTTTTAACGGTGAAAATA
>JANPGW010000367.1:0-2716 GCA_031424115.1 Saprospiraceae bacterium
ACGAATTTCAAATAATCACGAACTCGGCAAATCTTTAGAAAAAGGTTGCTGATAAAAACGTTTGCCCGTCGCTTTGTACAAGGCATTTGCCAACGCTGCAAAAACAGGCGGATAGGCTGGTTCGCCCATGCCTGTCGGGTCAATTGTATTTTCAACAAAATGAACCTCAATGGCTTTTGGCGCTTCGTTCATGCGTATCATGCGGTATTCGTTGAAATTTGATTTATCAGGAACACCTTTTGTAATGGTCATTTCGCCGTATAATGCCGTTCCAATTCCATCCACAATGGCACCTTCTGCCATGTTTTTAGCGGCATTTGGATTAATAACAATGCCACAATCTATCGCAGAATATACCTTTTTTACAATTGGCTGTCCTTCTTTCATTTCTAAATCCAAGACATTCGCTGCATACGAATCGTGGCAAAAATAAGCCGAAACGCCTCTATATTGTCCTGTTTCGTTTTCTTTCCAAGCCGATTTTTCTTTTACCATTTCTAAAACGGCTGCATATCGTTCTGGTTCGTATTCATTGTTTTTGCCAACTGGCTTGTCTTTAGCCCGTTTTAACAGTTCTAATCTAAAATCAATCGGGTCTTTACCCGCAGTTTCAGCGACTTCATCGAGAAAACTTTGTTCCGCCGCCGCAATAAAATTGGAACGTGGCGCACGAAATGAACCGACAGTAATATTAGAATCAATCGTCCAGTCTTCTGCCAAATAATTATCAACTGCGCCCGCAGGAAAACGGTTGGCATATAGCGGCGATTCTGGAATACCGCCCGCTTTGACATGAAACCCAATCAAATTATTCTGGGCATCTAAAGCAGCCCGATATGTAGCCGTATATGTTGAGCGATAAATGCCCGAAGTCATATCATCTTCACGTGAGTAAATGAGTTTGACCGGTGCTTTAACTTTCTGAGAAATCAAAGCCGCTTCAATCAACCAATGTGCATAAGAACGCCGCCCGAAGCCACCACCCAAACGGGTCAGTTTTATATCAATTTTCTCTAAAGGCAGACCCAAACGAGCCGATAATGCCTGTTCCGTAAATTCGGGCTTTTGAAGTGGACCCGCTAATTCTGCTTTGTCGTCTGTGACATGAGCAAAGAAATTCATCGGTTCCATGCAGTTATGCGCTAAAAATGGACCTGTATAAGTGCGCTCTATCACTTTTGTTGCGTTTTTAAATGCCCCCTCAGTATCACCGTCTTTTCGTAGAACTTTGGCGGGAGATTGCAACATCGCCGCCATTTTTGCAGCATGGTCTGTTGAACTTTCCAAACCCGCAGGGATATTCATCGTCGTCTTTCGACCCAACATATTCCTATTTTCAGAAGAACTTTGAATCGGCTCACATTCAATTTTTAAGGCTTTTTTGGCTTCCATGACTTCCCAAGTAGAGTTGCCAACAATAGCCACGACTTCGTTAAAATTGAGGGTATCAAAAAATGTCTTTTCGTAGTTTTCGTTAAAAATTTTAATCGAAAAAGCATCTTTAATGCCTTTCATTTTCTGGGCAGCCGTTGCGTCAAACGATTTTAGTTTCAGACCAAACGCAGGCGGGTGCACTATCATTGCAATCAACATACCTTCCTTTTTCGTATCAATACCAAATAAAGGTTTGCCTGTGATAATTTTTTCTAAATCCACATTTCTGCGAGAAGTGCCGACTATTTTGAAGTCTTTTATATCTTTTAATTTCACTTCTTTAGGCACGGGAATTTTAGCGGCTTCCGTAGCCATTTCGCCATATTTGGCGGATTTGCCACTGGCTTTGTGATACAGAACACCCCCCTCAGTAGTAATCGCTTCGACAGACACTTGCCATTTTTGAGCAGCCACAAGTTTCAACATTTGTTTAGCAGCCGCACCCGCCATACGCAAAGGTTTCCAACCTTGATGTATCGCTTGACTACCACCGATAAATTGACGGGTAAAATGTTTGGTATCTAAATTGGCTTGCTCAATGATAATATCTTTCCAATCCACATCTAATTCTTCTGCCACAATCATCGGCATAGACGTTTTTACGCCTTGACCACCTTCTGGATTAGGCGACATGATTTTGATGACGTTATCGGCTGTGATTTTCACGAAGCCGTTTAATTCATTAAAATCATGGGGCAAGTGAGCCAAGTTCGGGAAACCTTCAAGGTTTTCCGAACTTTTTCCGTTGGTTAAAAAATTAAAACCCAGCATAAAACCACCGCCTGAAAGCAATGAGACTTTTAAAAATGACCGCCGATTATAGGTTATTTTGATATTTTCCATTGTCAATTTTTATAAAAGAGTTTCTTGACACGAATATACTGAGGGGGTACTAAAAAGATATTTTTTTTAGATAAAGCGTGTAAATACTCATTTAAATCGAATCAATCTAACTCCCTTTCGCCCAACCATTTCACCATTACAGGGTCACGATGGTCAAAGAAACTACTTGTCTTGGTGTCCAATATTTTGATAGCCTCCATATCGCCATCGCTCAATTCAAAATCGAAAATATTGAAATTCTCTGCCATTCTTTCCTTGCGAACGGATTTTGGAATTGCCACCACACCCCGTTGTGTCAACCAACGCACCACAACTTGTGCGATAGATTTATTATATTTTTGACCAATTGAAGCCAATAATTCATTCTGAAACAGGTTGTTTTTGCCTTCTGCAAATGGTCCCCACGATTCGATTTGAACATTATTGGCTTGTAAAAATG
>JANPGW010000368.1:0-19771 GCA_031424115.1 Saprospiraceae bacterium
ATATTCAAGCAGGTGGCGGCTATTTGGGCATTCATTCAGCGACCGATTGCGAATATGATTGGGCTTGGTATGGTCAGTTGGCAGGGGCTTATTTTTTAGACCATCCTTCAACACCAAGTAATGTGCAAAAGGGTAAATATAGTGTTGTTGCCAAAAATCATTGGGGAACACAAGGGATGCCCGACCAATTTGAAAGAACAGACGAGTTTTACAGTTTTAGAAATATCTCACCTAAAATCAATGTCTTATTGACGATTGATGAAAAGTCTTATCAAGGTGGTAAAAACCCAGATTATCACCCCATGAGCTGGTATCAAGAGTTCGATGGCGGACGCTCATTTTATACTGCTATGGGGCATACCGACGAAACGTTTTCAGAGCCTTTGTTTTTAAATCACTTGTGGGCAGGTTTAAACTATGTGGCGGGTGGTGCGAATCCTAAGCCTTTGGATTTTTCAAAATCACGTCCTGAGGAAAACCGCTTCTCAAAAGTCGTTTTACTTGAAAAATTAGATGAACCTGTTGAATTGAGTTTGTTAGACCCAGAACGCGTGCTTTTCATTCAAAGGCATGGCGACGTTAGGTTGTACAATGTCAAAACTAAAGAAATAAAAACCATTGCGCATATCCCCGTCAGTCATCTATATGTGAGCAAAGAGGGTAAAGAGTCAGAAGCTGAAGACGGATTAATGGGCTTGAATAAAGACCCTAATTTTGCTCAAAATCATTGGATTTACATGTATTATTCTTCAACAAAAGGTTCATACAATCAGCTGTCAAGATTTACGATGAAAGGCGACGAATTGCTTTTGGATTCTGAAAAAGAAATGTTGCGTGTAGAAACACAGCGCGAAGAATGTTGTCACACAGGCGGCTCTATTGCTTGGGATAAAACAGGCAATCTCTATCTGTCAACAGGTGACAATACCAATCCGCACGGTTCAAGTGGTTTCAGTCCAAGCGATGAAAGAGAAGGCAGAAGTGCCTGGGATGCTCAAAAATCATCGGCAAATACTAATGATTTAAGGGGTAAAATCATCAGAATTAAGCCTAACCCCGAGCACTCGGGGGAGGAGGGGTATTCGATTCCGGAAGGCAATCTTTTCCCGAAAGGAACGCCCAAAACCCGTCCCGAAATTTACACAATGGGACACCGCAATCCTTATCGCATTTCAGTTGATCCAAAAACAGGTTATTTGTATTGGGGTGAAGTAGGGCCCGATGCGAGTAAACCCGATGCAACACGTGGTCCAGAAGGACACGATGAAGTCGGTCAAGCGCGTAAAGCGGGCAATTTTGGCTGGCCCCATTTTGTCGGGGATAACAAAGCGTATTTCAAATATGATTTCAAGGCTTCAAAATCATTGGAAAAATGGAACGCTGAAAAACCAATCAATACTTCGCCAAACAATACGGGTTTGATTGAATTACCACCTGCACAAAATGCCTTTGTTTGGTATCCTTATGCGGAGTCGAAAGAATTTCCGTTGGTAGGTAGCGGTGGACGGAATGCTATGGCGGGACCTGTTTTTTACAGTGAAAATTTTAAGAAAGCAGAGCGGGCATTTCCTAAATATTACGATGGAAAATTCTTAGAATATGAATGGATGCGCGGCTGGATTATGGCGGTGACGATGGATAAAGAGGGTAATTACAAGTCCATGGAACGTTTCATGCCAAGCTATAAATTCAGTAATCCGATGGATATGGAATTTGCTGAAAACGGTGATTTATACATGCTTGAATACGGTTCTGGTTGGTTTACCGCGAATGACGATGCGCGTTTGATTCGCATTGAATACAACGGTGGCAATCGCAAACCAGAGATTGAAATGGCGGCGAATCAATTGGGGGGTGCGATTCCTTTCAACGTTCATTTGACTTCAAAAGGCACAAAAGATGCCGATGGCGATGCCTTAAAATATGAATGGACAATCGTTTCAAAAGATAAAAAATTCAAAAAAACGATAAAACAAGCCGAGGCCACGTTGCTTTTGAAAAAGGCAGGTATTTATCAAGCCACCTTGACCGTGAACGATGCCCAAGGCGGCGTGAGTACACAATCCATAGAAATTTCGGCAGGAAATGAACCGCCTGTTTTGAGTTTTGATATGCCCAAAAGCAATAAAACCTTCTATTTTGCGAATAAAAGTTTCGATTATGACGTAAAAGTACAAGACAAAGAAGATGGCAGTTTGGCAGATGGACACATTACGCCCGACCAAGTTTCGGTAAAAATTGACTATTTGCCCGAAGGTTATGACAAAATTGAAATCGCACAAGGACACCGTTCAGCCGATACTAAAATTAAAGGTTTGAAACTCATAGAAGCGAGCGATTGTAAATCTTGCCACGCAAAAGAGAAAAAGTCAATCGGCCCAGCTTATCTTCAAATAGCGGGTAAGTACAAAGGCAGTAAAACAGCTTTAGAAACTTTGACAAAAAAAGTCATCGCTGGCGGCAGTGGCGTTTGGGGAGAAGTGCCGATGGCTGGACACCCGCAGCTGTCAACAGAAGATGCAGCTGAAATGACGAAGTATATTTTGAGCCTTTCAAATGAAGGTGCTGACAAATCGCTACCCGTAAAAGGCAGTTTTACGACAAAAACAACGTCAAAAGATAAAGGTTATGGCACGTATATTTTGCGCGCCGCTTACGAAGACCAAGGCGCAAATGGTATTCCTGCCTTGACTTCCGAGCAAACCTACACTTTGCGCAATGCCAAAGTACCGCCGCATAGTTTTGATAAATACGATGAGGTTAATAAAATGAGTTTTGGTGGCAATTCGTTCTGTATTCCCACTAAATCGGGTGCTTTTATGGTTTTGAATAAGACAGATTTGGCGTTTATCTCTTATATTGAAATAAATGCGGCAATACCAATTGCACAAATGAATGCCGCAGGTGGCAAAATCGAAGTGCGTTTAGATGCGCCGACAGGCAAATTGATTGGCGAATCGGCATTTATGGAACCGTCAGACGCTGGTGGCTTTGGAGGCAAACCTACACGTCTCAATATTGCTGCAACAGAAGGTTTGCACGATGTGTATTTTGTTTTCATAAATCCCAAAGCAGATGGGCGTTCATTGATGGTACTGACGGGTGTGGAGTTCAAATCGGCTCATTCAGACGCAGTCGCGAAGCCTTTTGAAACCGTCAAAATCAATCTTGATGACTATGTAGGAAAATATAAAATGCAGGGTTTACCATTTGATTACCTTATATTCAGTATAAAGGAGGGCAAAGTTATTATGGACGCTGGTGGTCAAGCTGGCGCAATCGATGCAACCGACATGCCCGACAAATTTGATGCAAGTGGCAAAGCCGTTATTAATTTTATCAGAAATGATGCTCAAAAGGTAACGGGTTTGCAAATGGAGGCGATGGGTTTCAAGTTTGAAGGCAAAAAAGAACAATAGCGATTTCAGCTATGAGACTTGTCCGCCGACAGGCAGGTTTCGGATTTTAGAATAAACGGCTAAAATTCGAAACCTCGTTTCTAATTTTAAACAAAGATGATTATGGAAATTGACACAATAGTTGAAAGCTTAAATAGCCAAAATAATATATCAAATATCGCTGCTGGTATTTTTGAAAATCCGTATTTAACCGAACTTGAAAAAACTTTAATCGAAATCTACGTGCCACAAAACGTATTGATTGTGTACGGTACTCTTGCGCCCGATGCGCCTAATCATAAGGTCGTCGAACATATCAAGGGTAATTGGGAGCAAGGCATTGTCAAAGGCTGTCTCTTAAAAGAAGGTTGGGGTGCCGATATGGGTTATTGGGGATTTCAGCATGTGCCTGTTGAACAACAAGAAGAAATACCCGTTTTTGTTCTTTTTTCAGATGAATTACCGCCCAATTGGGCATATTTAGATAATTTTGAAGGTGAAGAATATAAACGAATATTAGCGAAATATGAATTGAAAAATGGGCAAACAGGTGTGGGGAATATTTATGCTGTCAATGAAGCTGCCATTTAAAAAAGCTATTTGAATCGAGTACCCCTCAGTATATCCTTCCATTGATAAGTAAAACCCATATCAATACTGTTCATGTTATTCCCTGCTATACTGATCTTGTCGACCACCTAAAATGAGAACTGCCGTTCACGTGCATAAGCATTGGAACGGCAGTCTACTGTAAATAATGCAAAATAAAAAAATTAAAAAAATTAAAAAAAATCTGACCTTACGGTTTTAAAAAAACTTAATTGCCCCGTAAAGCCAAATACTTTCAAAAAGTATTTGGTACAAAACAACTAAAAACATTCGCTCAATAAAACACAAAAACTAAAGAAAGCTAAATTCAGCGAGAAAAAACTTAAAACATAAAAACTAAAGAAGGCTAAATTCAGCAAAAAAAACTTAAAACACAAAAACTAAAGAAAACTAAATTGAGCGAAAAACCGAAGACAGAAAAGGTTTGGGCAACATTAAGCCCTTTTTAATGAAATCATTAATTAATCTCGTGGTTCATATCCTCAACTTGAGGCTTTACATAAGTTTAATTTTACTTGACTTAAAAAAAATGAATAATGTTGTTTGTGCCGCGTGACAAATCCTAATTTACTTACCGAAACTCGGCGGCTATTGGATTTTCGAGCTTCGTGAGCCAATAAGATAGCAATTATTCTTTTTACTGTACAATGTGAATAAATGCACATGGCTGATTTTTGTAATTCCCTTTCTTTTAATGATACAAAGGTGAAATAGCTCGTTCTCAAAAAATGAGAATGGAGAAATTTTTTTTTAAATTTTTTAGAAAAAAAACATAATTTAAGATACAGAACACGTTAAACAATTGATAATCAAATTATTATGTTTTGAATCTAAAAATTAAAAAATCATTTTTTTTAAGTATTTCTACTCTCCGTTTCTCCTAACTTCTACCCACACCCGCACTTCAAAAGGTTCTGTGTAATAGTAAGAACGAGCATTTCGGTCGTAAGCAAGCGGTGCGTCAAATTCTTGCTTGTAATCATCAATGTACCGTGACATTGTGCTCCGTCCCACGCCAAATCTGTCGGCTAAAGCATCTAATGGACCTGTTGCTTTTCTTTTGATTAAATCGTGTAATCTGTTGATGTAGTTGCGGCGGTCATGCATTTTCATTTTTCAATTTTTTTAAAAGTGATAAAATAAGAAAGACGACTGTCGGATACCTGTTAGTAGCACCCCCTCAGTATTGAGCAATTTTGACAAAAAGAATATTAGAAACTGTAGTATTGGTTCATTTTGGGATTCAATTTAAATACTTCGACTAAATGAAATCAGGCAATTAATATTTAGTTACAAGCTTACAAAATTGATAAAATGTTACATATTTAATGCCAAATAAATATGTCCAAACAATTGCGGAAAAAAGAAAAGAATACATTAAAGCTAACGGATAATTATAGTGCAAATGTAAACAGTTTCATTTATTGTGCAAGTTTCTTTTGTACAATTTTAATAAATTTAGAGATTGAACCAAAAGCTTAATTCCTTAAAGATTCTATTCCTTACATTTGCAAAATAACCCGTATAAATTTTTAGCACACATATTAAATTCAATCAAAAATGAAAAAAGTAAGTTTTGTTCTATTTGTTTTATTCTTTTCAGTAATGGCAAATACTTTTGCCCAAACCGGAACGGCTACTCCTCCACCCGCTGCTGCTGCAACAGAAACTCCTGCTGTTGATTTTTATGCCGGCAAATGGGAAGTCGTATTCCTCGGCACGCCACAAGGCGATGCCAAATTAATTGCTACTTTCACCCGTAAAGACGGCAAATTGGAAGGCGAATTGAAAGACGCTTCGGATGATAAAGCAGAAGCTATTGCAGTTACAAGTGTTGAGGAAGGAACTAATAAACTTACCTTTGGTTTCACCGCTCAAGGATATGATTTAACCGTGGAGTTAGAAAAAGTGGATGATGATAACTTGAAAGGCATGATGATGAATATGTTTGAAACGAAGGCGGTTAGGGTGAAGTGATATACTGAGGGGGGTATCAATAAAGTAATACAAATTAATTGTTTTATTGATACCTCCTTTATGAGATCAAGCAAACATCTAAAAATATCTTAATAAAGCTATGCGTCGTAAAATACAGTCCATTGCTCTTCTCCTTATTTTGGCACTGGCCTACCCCTCGTGGAGTTATGCTCAAGAAGTACCTGCGTCCTATTTGCAAAAAATATGGTCTGCCAAGTGGATTACTGTGCCACAAACCAACCAAAATGGGTACGGTGTGTATATATTTCGCAAGCAGTTGGAACTAAAAGACGCACCTAAATCCTTCCCAATCTATGTAACGGCGGACAATCGATACAAACTATTTGTGAATGAAACATTGGTCGGACTTGGACCCACTAAGGGCGATATTGCCCATTGGAACTATGATGTTTTGGATATTGCTCCGTTTTTAAAACAAGGTAAAAATACCATAACTGCCAAAGTTTGGAACGAAGGTGAATATAGTCCTGAATATCAAATTTCGTACAAAACAGGGTTTTTAGTGCAAGGGGTATCCGAAGCGGCACAAGTATTGAACACCAATAATACTTGGATTTGCACTCAAGATAGCAGCTATCAACCCATTGTCGTCAATGGCTACGCGCCAACGGATTATGAAAAAACATCTGTACGGGGTTATTATGTGGCTGGTGCGGGCGAAAAAATTGATATGAAACGACATATTAGAGGTTGGGAAAAAGTCGATTTTGACGATAAAAATTGGAAAAAAGCCCAAGCCTTTGCGCCCGCAATTCCCCGAAATACGGTGGGACTGGATGCAGGAAACTCATGGCGGTTAACGCCATCTCCCTTGCCACAAATGGAAATGACCGCCCAAAGAATTGAAAAAATCCGCAAAGCGGAAGGCGTTGCCGTTTCTGAATCTTTTCCAAAGGTAAAAACCACGATTAATATTCCCGCCAATACCAATGCCACGCTTTTACTCGACCAAACCTTTTTGACAAATGCTTATCCGACGGTGATTTTTTCAAATGGGAAAGACAGCAAAATCACTTTGACCTATTCTGAATCCTTGTTTACGAGCAAAGATAAAGGGCATAGAGATGAAATAGAGGGTAAACTGATGATTGGTAGAAAAGATATACTTCTTTCAGATGGTTCTCAAAATCAAGTATTTACCCCATTGGCTTACAGAACCTTCCGCTATGTAGAGTTGAAAATTGAAACAAAAGATATCCCCTTAGCATTGGAAGATATTTTTGGCACATTCACAGGTTTCCCTTTTGAACTCAAAGCAAAAATCTCTACAAAGAATGAGGAAATGAAGCAAATATTGGATATAGGCTGGCGTACAGCCCGCCTTTGCGCCCATGAAACGTACATGGATTGCCCGTATTATGAACAATTGCAGTACATTGGCGATACCAGAATTCAAGCAATGGTGACGCTTTATAACACAGGCGACGACAGATTGGTGAAAAACGCCTTGAATTTGATGGACAATTCCAGAAAACCCGAAGGCATTACGGCAAGCCGATACCCCTCAGTAAATCAACAAATTATTCCTACTTTTTCATTGTGGTATATCGGAATGTTGCACGATTATATGATGTATGGTCCAGACCCTCAATTTGTAAAAAACAAACTCGGTGGCACTCGTCAAATTTTGGATTATTTTGAAAGTTTTAGAGATGCAGATGGTTCTATTAAAAATCTTGCAAATTGGTTTTTTGTAGATTGGGCAGACGACTGGAGTAGAGGTATGCCCCCGATTGGGAAAGATGGTCATTCCGCAATTCTCGACCTTCAATTATTATTGGCTTATCAATATGCCGCCGACCTTGAAAAAAATATGGGTATAAAAGCCTTAGGTGACCAATACAGTGCGAAGTCAGAAGCTTTGAAATCCATGATTCGCCACCGATATTGGGATACCAACAAAGGTCTTTTGGCGGATACACCCGAAAAAGATGTGTTTTCGCAACACGCCAATTCTATGGCAATTTTGGCGGGACTCGTCACCAACAAAGAAGCCAAAACAGTTGGTGAAAAGCTAAAAGACGATAAAACGCTCAAGCAAGCGTCCATTTATTTTAAATATTATGTGCATTTGGCTTTAACTAAGGCGGGTTTTGGTGATGAATATGCCGCATGGTTAGATGTTTGGCGCAATCATATCGCTATTGGTCTGACGACTTGGGGAGAAGATACTGATGCCATCACGACCCGTTCCGACTGTCACGCGTGGGGTGCAAGTCCGAATATTGAATTTTACCGAACCATTTTGGGTATTGACAGCGATGGATTGGGTTTTTCAAAAGTAAAGATTACGCCGCATTTGGGGCAAATAACCCATATCGGCGGGACCATGCCGCATCCCAAAGGCAGTTTATCCGTGAACTACAAATTGGACAATAACAAATGGACAATCCGAATAACATTGCCCAAAACGATAACAGGCACTTTGGTTTGGAAGAGTAAAAATGTGATTTTGAAAGAGGGAGAAAACACCTTGCGCTTGGATTAAGTGCTTGCCCTCAGTATTTATGATGAGTATTGGCAATGAAAAAACCTCTTCTTATTACCTTGACGTGGTTTGGCGGCGCAGTCCAATTGAAATGATGGCGCATCGCCCCATTCCAAAAGGCAAAAAAAGGTGTTCAAGTCGTTATGCACAATACGCTTGCACGGAGCGAATAGGCCTTGCTTGACCACGATACCCACAATCCAAGACCGAATTATTTGTGGAATAAATTTATGGAAACATAAGTCTATTAAGTGGGTAGTTTTGAAGCCGGCGTTGATAAAAATCCTCCTCAGTATTATTTTATTCATTTAAATGACACATTCTTTTATGACCAAGGCGGGCATAGTTAGGGCATGGACAACCTCTCAAATATTTGTCAAGATTTTTTTTATGGCTGAATGAGTTGAATAATTTCAATCAAATTACCTGTATTATCTCTTATAAAACACATCAATGCATCTTTTGGTGGTGACTCACGCAACGACATCGCAATGTCCACCCCCTCAGTAACAAAGCCTTCATGGAGCATTTCAAGCCCATTTTCCATCACAAAACAGATGTGTTTTGTGCCTTGATGCTGCATATCTGTTAAAGGTTGTTTTCGATAATCCGCTAAGGGTTTTGAATCGTCATGTTCAAATAATTCTATATCAAAATTACCATGCCGTAGAAAGGCAATTTTTGTGTGTATCATTGGAAAATCATTGCGCCACAACAATTCAAAACCTAAATGTTTTTGATACCAAGCAATAGATTCGTCCAAATTTGCCACGCTGATGCCAACGTGATGCGGTTTTAAATAAGGTTTAGTCATTGTCAAAATCGTTTTTATTTAAAACTGTATCGGCGTTTGTTAAATATGAATGAAACACACTTTTTGGGTCGCGATTCGCCCGTATCTGTACCAGTTTGTCATAATTTTTATTTGAAATAAACTTGCGTTCATGTGCCGTAAAATCGCTATCGCCGAGGTACTGCCCTGTGGTAATTGAGGCAATATGGTTCATTGTGTTTTTAGACCAATTTCTATTTAATTCATCGTCTTTTGGGTCTTCCCAAAGGACATAAGACGCAAAATAAATTTCGGTTTGGAGTGAAAAAGCCATATCCGGAAGCTCTCGCAAAGGTGCCATGCTGTACCACAAAATAAACGCTTTTGGATTGGGCAATTCAGTAAAAGCGGGCAACATCAAGCGGGTAATGTCCTCTTTTTTGCCTTGCAACCACGCATTGTTGACTACCCACCGATGCCCTTCTGGGTTAGCTTCCAATTGCAGTTTCAATTGTTCCGCAAAAGTTGTTTCATAATTCGTCCGTCTGACGTACACTTTATCTATCACTGGGCAGGTTTCAAAAGGCTTTAAGGCTTCGATTGCCGCTCCTTCAGTATCTTCAAATACCAAGGCATGAACAATAATGACGGGAATATCGCCCCCCTCAGTATTTGGCACACTCGGAACTGTTTGACCCAATAAAACGATTTCAACATTCAAAGAAACAGTGCTGTGAATGTCTTGAAACCAATTTAAAACAGCCTCAGCGTGTTCAGTAGGATACAAATAAGTGCTGGCATAAATAGCTTTTGGAAAAGCTATCGTTTTTAAGTGAAAACACGTCACTACGCCAAAAAAGCCAGGTCCTGCACCACGCGCCGCCCAAAATAAATCTTGATTTTGTGTTGCATCGGCACGAACTAACTCGCCTTCGGCAGTTACCACGTCAATCGCGACAATATACTCTGCTGCCCAACCCCAACCACGAGCATTCCAACCTTGACCACCTTGCAATAAAAAGCCACCAATGCCCACCGTCGGACAATGCCCACCGCAAAAAAACTGTCCATATTCTTTCAAAAATGGGTTGAGTTCCATGCCGCCTTTGACGGCTGGTTGCGCTTTCACAATATTAGTGGTTTCGTCAAATTCTATTTTATTGAAATGTTTAAGGTCTAATAAAATGCCTTCATCACGCACACTCCACGCCGCCCACGAATGTCCACCTGCACGAATCGCAATTTTATACCCCTCAGTATTGGCGAGCTTTACAGCCTCTACAACGTCATTTTCATCTTCTGGAAAAAAAACAGCAACGGGATAACGTTCTGGACGACGGTGATTGAAGACTCTGCCGACGCGGGCATTTTCGTAGCCAGCATCGCCTTTGTAATAGATTTTACCTTTAAAATTCATAATTTTATAATGATGAATGATAAATTATGAATGATGAATATGGTGCAAAACCATTCATAGTTTATCATTGGTTTTACCATTTTGAAGCCCCGCCGTCAATTGGGAAATCCGCCCCCGTCACCCAACTCGATTCATCAGAAGCCAAAAATAAAGCGGCATACGCGATGTCTTCGGTTTTGCCGATGCGTCCCAACATGTGTTTTTCTTTTAAGAAAGGTAAAATTTCAGGGTCTTGCACCAAATGGTCGGTTGCTGCCGTGTGCACCAAACCTGGCGAAATAGTATTCACCCGAATTTGAAAAGGACCGCCTTCGCACGCCATTTGTATTGACATCGAATACACGCCGCCTTTTGTCGCACAATGCACCAAAGCAGGCGATCCTTTCAGTACTTGCCGCCGATTGGCAGATGAAAAATTGATGATTGAACCACCATTAATTTTCAAATATTTCCACGCTTTTTGACAAGCGAGGAAGACAATATCCAGTTCGCCTCTGATGCTTTTTTTCCAATTGATTTCATAATCCAATTCTTCAATGGGTTTGAAATCGCAAAAAGCGGCGGCGTTCACCAATATATCAATGCGTCCAAAAGTTTCGTAAGCTTTTTCAACAACGGCTTCCACTTGCGCTTCGTTGGTCATGTCGGCAGGGTGAAAACTTGCCATTGATAAGCCTTCTTCTTGAGCAATTGCCAAGGTCGCTTCGGCGGCTTTTGGGTCAATGTCGCTGCCAAAAACATTCGCGCCTTCTCTTGCAAACATGAGGGCGCAGCCTTGCCCGATACCTGCACCGATGCCTGTGATGAGGGCGGTTTTGCCTGCGAGTCTGCCTTTCATAATTTTATTTTATTTTTGCAAAAAACGTTTAAATTTGCCTAAAATATTGATAAATGGAATTATTAATTAAATTGACCGACATAAAGGATATTAATATCCTATTGCCTTTATTGAGTCGTTTGGGTATTAGTTTTACTGAAAAAACTAAGAAAACCAAACCTAATAAAAGCCAAATACCTATTAATTACGCTTCCAAACCTGATTTTATGTCATTAGCAGGGATTTGGAAAGACAAAAAAATTACTGCTGAACAACTTCGTAAAGATGCTTGGGGTGACAGATTGTGAGCATAAAATATCAATCAAATACTATGAATCCAATCATTTGCGATACCAATATTTTTATCAAACTCTTTTCTTCTGATACAACTGTAATTGCTGAATTAGCAAAAATTGGTAATTCAAGAATACTTATGCCTTCTATTACTGTTATGGAACTTTATATAGGTATGTCTAACAAAGCCGAATTACAGCAAATGAAAAAGAAAATCAAACACTTCAATATCGTTCATCTCAATGAAACCGCTTCTCAAAAAAGTGTCGAACTGATAGCTGACTACCGTCTAAGTCAAGGAATTAAAATACCTGACGCACTTATAGGAGCAATGGCGGTCACTTATGATTTAGAACTTTTCACTTACAATACAAAAGATTTTCGTTTTATACCAAATATAAAGTTGTATCCTCTTCTTTAATCGTATTAAATCATATTGACGGAGTGATTGCAAATCAATCTTGGATATTCGAGCTTGTTTGGCTTATGCTGCCTAAAAAGAACGTAAAACTCGTATCGCTGCATGAAACTTCTTTTCGATGCGAATATCTCTTTTCGGATTGTCAAAAAACTAAAAAAAGTCTTTCCAAACTGCTTACACGTAAGTATGAGTGGTTTAAATCCACCGATTTCAGATAGAATGATTTGGCAATTTACTAAAAATACGGAAAAGGGAGAGTTTAGGGTTTGAGTGATTTAACTCAAAACCCTAAACTCAATAAAACTATTTCCGAATCTCATTTATCTGTACTTTCGGCACTAAAACCTTATGTACTTTTTCCAATTCTAAATCTTTATCCAATGTAAAAGTCGCCGTTTGCTTAATGTCTGCTGAAGACGCACCTATTTTTACGGTGTATGTTCCGACCTCTGCCATCCAAGAAGATGTGGCTGTATTGAACGATCCTAAATCATTGGCGGTGAGTGTAAAAGTCATTGTTTGGGATTCATTTGGCTTTAAGATATTTGTTTTGCCAAATGCTTTTAATTCCATATCTGGCTTAAACAGCTTTCTGTCGGGCGCACGTAAGTACAATTGAACGACCTCTTTCCCTGCAACTTTGCCTGTATTCGTGACCGTAACAGTTGCAGTTATTTTATCTTTAAAATTGGTCGAGCTCAATTTCACATCGCTGTAAGTAAAGTTCGTATAAGACAAACCGAAGCCAAAAGGATAAGCCGTTTTCACATTAAATGTGTTGAAATAGCGATAACCGACATAAATGCCTTCTTCGTAAGTGATTTCAGACGGGCTGTTGCTAAATAAACCTTTTTGTGCTTCACTGTTTGCCTTCAATTCTTTGCCAGGGAAATTTTTTGAAGAAGACTCGTCTTTGTAATTAATTGGGAAAGTTGTTGCCAATTTTGCAGAAGGATTGACTGCCCCACTTAACACGTCAACGACGGCATTACCCGTTTCCAAACCCGTTTGCCACGGCAATAATATCGCATCTACTTTGTCGCGCCAGCTTGCCGTTTCGACAACGCCACCGACATTTAACACCGCAATTACTTTCTTTCCTTTGGCATGAAAAGCCATTGAAACAGTGTTAATCATCGCCATTTCGGCAGCCATCATATTAAAATCAGCATCAACATTTCTGTCTCCACCTTCGCCCGAATTTTTGCCAATTGTGATGATGGCTACATCGTTTTGAGTCGCCATTTCTCCTGCCAAAGCTGCATTAATCGGCATTTCAGGAATGGCTACTTTGATGTCAAATGGTGTTAAAGGCTTTGGTTGTTTCGCTTTTTCGGCAACAGAATATGTTTTATAAGACGTTGACAAAGAGGCATTTACGGCATATTTTCCATTTTCTAAACCTTTATCCAAAGAAATCATGTAGGCTTTATGAACGTCACCACTGCCCGTTCCGCCAGCAATCATGTCGTAAGAAAAATTGCCAAAAAGCGCGACTTTTTTTCCTACACCCAACGGCAATGTCGCTTCGTTTTTCAATAAAATCATAGCATCAGCCGCTACTTTGCGGGACAAGGCAGCATTTTGTTGCAAATTGGGTTGGTTTGAGTTTTTATAACCTAAAAACGTCGGTGTTTTTTTAACCATCGTCAATATTCTGTCCACATTTTCATCCAAAATACTGAGGGGTAGCGTCTTGTTATTGACAGCCGCGATAATCGCATCTTTTTGTGGCAAATTGCCTGGCATCAACAAATCATTACCTGCGGCCATTTGTTCTACGGCGTTATCGCCGCCAAACCAATCCGACATGACCATGCCTTTGAAGCCCCATTCTTGGCGCAAAACGGTTTTCAATAATTCTTTACTCTGCGTCGTATGTACCCCGTTGACTAAATTATAAGAAGACATAACCGTCCACGGATTCGAGTTTTGAAACATAATTTGAAAGTTTTTGAGATAAATTTCCCTCAAAGCCCTTTCACTGACTTGCACATTCAGAGCCATTCTGTTGAACTCATTGTTATTCGCCGCAAAATGTTTGACCGACGTGCCAACGCCATTCGCTTGAATCCCGTTGACAATTGCTGCCGCCATGCGACCAGAAATAAGCGGGTCTTCTGAATAATATTCAAAATTGCGACCACCCAAAGAATTGCGGTGAATATTCATCGCTGGTCCGAGCATTACATCAACACCATAATCACGGGCTTCGCTGCCAAATGCCACGCCGAGTTCTTTGACCAATGTGGTGTCCCAAGTCGAAGCCAAAGCCGTACCGATTGGAAAAGCCGTTGCATAATACGTTTTGCTGTCACCTTTCCGAGTCGGTTCAATCCGCACACCTGCGGGACCGTCCGAAACGGTGATTGACGGAATACCCAAACGTGGAATCGCATGAGTGCGACCTGCTGCACCGACCACTTTTTCGGGCGCATTTTTATCCGCTTCCGCAACAGGCGGAAAGATATTATCGGGCAAACCTGGTATAAAAAAGCCCATTCCAATCACGAGATTGGCTTTTTCGTCCAAAGTCATCGCGTTTATGACTTCTTTGTTAGTGGCTTTGCCCAATTGCGGTAAACTTGTCGTCGTGCCTGTTTTTGTAGGGGTATGACACGCCATGACGAATACTAAAACGAGGGTTAATAAACCCAAATAAATCTTTTTCATAACTTAAAATTGAAAATATTTAAAATAATTTTACCTTAAAAGCCCAAAACTATAAAAAGGCTTTTTGACTATTTGTCATAACTGCTTTTTCGTTTCTATCAATGAAAATGACACAATCAAAGCTAAAACCGCAGCAATTGCCGACACATAAAACGGCGCATTTAACCCAAACATATCTGCCAAAATGCCGCACACAAAGGGCATAATAACGCCCCCAAAAATCTCTCCCGCCGCAACTATCAAACCTATCGCTTTGCCTGTCGAGTGCATCGGAACAGTTTCCGCAGGTATTGTTCCCAAAACAATTGGGAAAGCACCAAACATAAAATAACCGATAAACATCGTTGGAATTTGAAGTCCTGAACCTTTCAAAAAGACAATTGCCAACGGGAACATAATACCTATTAAAACGAATATTTTTATAATCGGTGTTCTGCCAAAACGGTCAGACAAGGCGGTTACAAAAACACCAGCAATCAATGAAGCCACACCCATTAAACCCATCGTTTTACCCATATCCCCCTCTGTAAAACCTTGAATCTCGGTGAAATATTTGGGCATAAATGTCATACAACTGTTGAGCCATGTCATAAACAAACACGCCATGATGAGTCCAACTCTGATATTTTTATAATCTAATAATTGGGTGAAACTTAGGCTTTCATCATGGGTTTTTATATCGGTTTCTGCTGTACTTGGTTTGATGAATTTCCAACATAAAAAAGCCATAATAAGACCCGGCGCACCAGCAATAAAAAAGGTGGAACGCCAACCATATTGCGTTGCCAAAGTCACTAATAAAATGGGCGCAAGTAAAAAACCAAACAAAGTAGAGCCAAAACTTTGCAAAATACCCATATTTAAACCCGCCCGATTGGGTGATGCTTCTTTGGCAATGAAAGATTGAATCAGTGGCAATGTCGGTCCCTCAAAAAAGCCCATGAGTAAACGACTTAATATCAACATCACAAAACCCGTTGACAAGCCCGATGTAATTGAAGCCAATGAAAACAATATCACAGAAGTGATAAAAACTCTCTTTTTTTTGTTATTCGCTTCTGCCCAACCCGTTGTGAAATAGCCCGAAATTGCCCATGTAATGCCCAAAGCGGATACCAGCATACCGACCTGCGTGTTGTTCAAACCAAGGTCTTTGGCGATAAACGGGCTTAAATAAACCAAGGCAAATCGGTCAACAAATACCAACCCGAAGGTGACACTTAGTAAGGCTAATAAGCCATTTTCGTAGTTAAAAAGACCTTTTTTCATATTTGGTTGCGTTATAATTGATGTTGCTAAAGTAGGTTTTTATATATGACCAAAACCAGTCAATCATGGTAGCCGTTACGCCCGTGTGTTGCCAATCGAGCTATGTGCCGAGCGTATCTTGGGTGATTTTACAGGAAAAATTCAAGAGTAGCGTTGTTTAGATATGAAAATAAGAATATTTTCCATAGAAAATTTTGGTTTTTTATAGGATGTAAAATTAGGCATAAGATTTTTCCTTTTTTATGTAAAAAACATCACATACTATGCAAAATCAATCCATTTTGCGGTCATAATTGGCCATTAAACCGATTGATGTAATCGTCGTAGCGTTGATGGATTTGGATTAATTTTTTGTATTTTTTTTCATTTTCTATTCGCTTATTTCCATTTCCAAAAGCGCATAACTTAAGGCTTTTCCATGGATATCTATCGCCAGAGAAGTGGTCACGCCGCCCAACAAAGCATCGTGGCAAACAAACAACAAAGAACAGACATTCGGCATTTCGTAGCGGATAATATCGCCAGAAACGATATTTTTTAAGTGCGTTTTGACCTTTTCAACCGTCACCTCTCGGCAAAGCCAATCGTAATCATTTTCGTTAAAAGGTATCAATGACAAGGTGGAAATATTGCCTTTATCCCCTGCCCTACTATGGGCTATTTCATATAATTTCATGATTCAAAAAGGCTTATTTTAGGTGAAATGTCGCTTCTATTCATTAAAACTGAAACAATGCCAATCACTTCATTAACATACTTCCGAACTCCGCCGCCGCCTGCTGGCCCATTGGTGTAAAGAGCTTCCACCTCCTCTCCTATCAAAGCGGCATCAGCTTGTATTTTAGCTTTACCCGCAACCCGAAGGCGGATTTCAGCCCCCCCCTCAATATTTCCGAAGTCGGTTCGGTGTACTGAATTTAACCCGATAAAATCAACTCTAAAATCCTCAATCTTATCACCTTTTGGGGAAAATAAGGGGCTCAAACGCTTTTTAATAATGTCTCCAGCCAATTTTGCGCGTTCAAGTGCGCTTGCGCCTGCATACGAAATTTCTCCTTCGCCTAAGTAAAATGCTTTATAACCCACACTCACTTTATAAGTTTCGGGCTTCTTTTTACCCGTTCCACCTGTCACATGCACTTGATTTTTACCGATTTCTGTTAATTTTACGGTTGTAAAATCAGCTATCACATCGGGTGTAAAATACTCGTGCGGATTAATGACTTCATATAATAATTGCTCTTTTGCGGTTTGCAAGTTCACCACGCCTCCCGTTCCTTCTACTTTGCTGATTATAGCAGAACCGTCCGGAAAAATATCGGCAAAAGGATGCCCTAAAATATCCATATCAGGAACAGGTTTTTTTATTGGGTCAGCAAAATAACCGCCTGTAATATGCCCCGCGCACTCCATCAGATGCCCAATAACAGTCCCTTTGCCCATCAAATCATAATCATCAGTTTGCCAACCCAATTCGTGAATCATAGGCGCCAAAAATAGCGAAGGGTCTGCTGCCCTGCCCGTTATAATAATTTGAGCCCCCTTTTTTAAAGCTTCTAAAATGCCTTCAACACCCAAATACGCGTTGGCAGATATGATTTGTTCATTTCGGATTGGGGATTTCGGATTTCGGATTATCTTTTCATCTTCTGGAAAAATTTGATAATCATCGAAATTTAACTCCACCTTTGGGGGCCGAGGGGCAACATCATCGCCATAAACGGCTGCAACTTTTATTTTAAAACCCAATTTTTGAGCTATTTCCACTGTTTTTTTTGCCCCTTCTATGGGATTCGCTGCGCCCATATTGGTAATTAAACGGACATTATTTTTAATTAAAATGGGTAAAAGAGACTCAATTCTGCGCTCCAAAAGTGAATCATATCCTTTTGTAGGGTCTTGTAATTTGCGTTTTTGAGCCAAAGCAATGGTACGTTCTGCTAAACATTCTAATACCAAATAATCTAAATCCCCCTTTTCAGCCAACACAACTGATGGGTCAAATCTATCGCCCGAAAAACCAGCGCCGCAGCCGATTCTTATTTTCTCTTTCATTTTAGATATGTATTGAACCCGTTAAAAGCGCCATAATTGTCATTACAATAGTCGTTCCCCAAGCCCATTTGAAGGTGAAACGCTGGTGTTCGCCTAAATCCACTTCCGCTAAACCAACCAATAAAAACGTAGAAGCCGTCAAAGGACTAATCGGAAAACCGACCGTCATTTGTCCCAACAAGGCTGCTCGACCTATTTCAAGATTATCAATGCCAAACTGAGTTGCCGTTTGACTTAAAATAGGCACTACGCCGAAATAATACGCATCGGGTGTGAAAAGCATACTCGCTGGAAGACTTGTAATAGCCGTTAATGTTGGTAATATATTGGCATGTTGTTGTGGTATCATACTGACTAAACTATTAGCCATCGCATCAATCATTTTAGTACCCGTTAAAATACCCGAAAAAATACCCGCTGCGAAAATCATGCTCGACACTAAAAATATATTCGTGCCATGACCCCTCAGTATGCGTTGCTGTTCGGGCAGTTTGGGGAAATTTATTAACAGCGCAATCATACTTGCGGCTACAAATAAAACAGGAGCAGGAATCCACCCTTTTATTAAACTTGTAATCAAAAAAACTGTTAATAAAGCATTGAATATTAATAACTTCGGTCGCCTTAAAGCACGTTGCTCTGCCGTTAATTCATCTTTCGGGTTGTATTGAAAATCAATGATGCCAAGCCTTTTTCTCTCTTTTTTACCCAACCAATAAGCCACAAAAAGCACCCACGCAATACCGCCCAAAATAGCAGGAATATTCGGATTAAAAATATGCACCGCATCGCTTTTTAATGTTGAAATAGCCCTTGCCGAAGTACCTGACCACGGCACTAAATGTAAAGGTCCAACAGCTAAAGCTACAACGCATGAAAGAATCAAACGATTGATTTTCAATTGTTTATAAATCGGTAAAAAAGCGGAAAGTACTATCATAAAAGTTGCTGTACCATCGCCGTCTAAATGCACAATCATGGTTAAAATGGCTGTGCCCATTATCACTTTCAAAGGGTCACCTTTCACCGATTTTATGATAAAACTGATAATCGGATCGAATAATCCTGCATCGAGCATCGTCGCAAAATAGAGGACGGCAAACATCAATAAAATGCCCGTTGGTGCCACTTGTTTGATTCCATCTAAAGCAAATTTTCCTAAATCGTTTGGGTTAAAACCTGCGATAAAACCAAAAACTATGGGGGTTAAAACCAAAGCGGTCATCACAGACATGCGCTTGGTCATTATCAATATTAAAAAAACTACAATGGTTGCAAAGCCTAAAAAAGCCAACATACTATTCAAACTTTAAGTAGTCATTAAAAAACGGTAGTACATCATTCAAAACCCGACCATCTTTAGTCCAAATTTTATTCCCGTGGTCACCAATATATTCTTCGGCAAAATGGTTGATGCCCAGATTTTCAAGCCGTTGGCTCAACACCCCAATTTGAATCGGAAAACGAGGGGCATCATTGCGACCCCAATCCATTTAAATCGCCGTCAATTTGCGCAAATTATCCATTTTAATATTTTACCCGAATCACCGAAAACGAATA
>JANPGW010000369.1:0-1598 GCA_031424115.1 Saprospiraceae bacterium
GGCTTTCGCAAAAACACATTTTTCAACGTACTTCAGTTTGTATTTAGCCTCAATGATAGAATTGGACTGTTTGAAATATCGAACGAGTTGATCTTCCTTTTGATTTGCCATGTTTGTTCAAATAAGTATCAAAGATACACAGTATTGTAACTATACCAAATAAAAAAGTCAGTTATAGTAATAAAAAAATTGACGTGATTTTAGTTATAGTTCGTATATTTTTTCACGTGATTTTGGTTATAGTTGAGTGGCTGTATTGGGGGTTTTAAGCCCTTTTTTCTTCGTTTTGAGGGGCGCGTGGTTTAGGTTATACTTTAAAAAGCTTACGTGGTTTAGGTTATAGCATACGTGGTTTAGGTTATAGTTTGTGTGGTTATTTACGTGGTTTAGGTTATACTTTACGTGGTTTAGGTTATACAAACCTTTGTAAGTTATTGATTATCAGTATATTGTGAACCCTACAATATTTACAATATTGTTTCTTTTTTATAATAACTAACAACCGTTGCTGTTTTTTTTCAAAAAGGAACACCAACAAGCAAAAACGCAGCTTGCGGATTTTTTTGTATAACACTGAGGGGTCGGATTTTTCTATAACAAAGTGCAAAATTTAAAAATAAATTTTGCAATACCATTTTAGTGTTTAACTTTGTTTTAAATTATTTTCAAGTTTAAAATAAAGTTAAAATAACTTTATTTTAAACTTGAAAATAGCACTCTTTGCTTTAAACCTATGTATTTGCATACCTTTAAAACACTGAGTTTGAAACGCTATAATATTCTATAAACAAGCGCAATATGGCTAAAATTATCAACGTACAGGGTACAGATATTCAATGGATGTCTTTGAAAGAGACAGATTATATTTCATTGACCGATATGGTCAAGAATTTTGGCGATAGTCAGTTGATTTATAATTGGATGAAAAACCGCAGTACCTTGGAATACTTGGGTGCTTGGGAGCAGCTCTATAATCCCGATTTTATCAATGCCGGTTTCAACGAAATACGGATTCAGTCAGGCTTTAATGCGTTCACGCTGACACCCAAAAAGTGGATAGAAGCAACGAGTGCCATCGGCTTTGTGTCAAAAGCAGGTCGTTATGGTGGTGGCATATTTGCGCATAAAGACCTTGCATTTGAGTTTGGGACGTGGTTGTCCCCTGTTTTTAAACTCTACCTCATTCGAGAATATCAATCGCTCAAAGAGGCTGAAAATGCCCTCAAAAACGAACCGTGGGATTTGAGGCGGGAGTTAGCGAAAATCAACTACTACATTCACACCGATGCGGTCAAGGATTACTTAGTGCCTCCTCGCCTACTGAATACCAATTTGGAAGGTTCTGTGTACGCCAGTGAAGCCGATTTGCTCAATCTCGCTTTGTTCGGTAAAACGGCTCGTGTTTGGAAAGCCGATAATCCGACTGCAAAGGGTAATATGCGGGATAATGCTACTGCCGAACAACTGTTGGTTTTGGCCAATCTTGAAAACCTCAACGCTGAATTCATCAAGCAAAACATGAGCGCACAAGACCGCTTGCAACGCTTGAATGAGATTGCCATTTATCAAATGAATTTATTGACGACCATTCAGAACAA
>JANPGW010000370.1:0-4269 GCA_031424115.1 Saprospiraceae bacterium
GTGCCTTGCACCCGGAAGCCGATGGAGTAGGGGCGGGGTAAATCGGTATCATGGCTCAATAAAATGGTTTCACCATTATTACACTTAATAATGGTAGTAACGACATCACCAAGTTTAAACTCCACATTAGCATTCGGATGCGATTTGCCTCCTTTCGGATGATTAACAATATAATCGTGCAAACCACGCGCTTTGGTTGAAGTGGAAGTTAAGAATAAAAAACGATTGCCCCGATTAATTTCTGCCATCATAGCCACGGGACCCACACCATGCGTCGGATAAAGATCGCCGTTGCGGTGTACAGAGTGGGTTGTCCGCCATTTGGCTTCGCTGAAACCCTTGTCGCCAAACTCGACGCCACCACCGTAAGGGTTGACACCATCATTGAACTTCACTTCGCGCAAGTCGTGCTGATAGCCGCCTTCCAAATGTATCATTTCACCGAACATGTTTTGGCGCACCATATTCATCACAGCCATCACATCGCGACGATAACAAACATTTTCAAGGAAAAACAAGTGTGTTCCGGTCTCCTCGTGCGTGTTCACCAATTCCCAACATTCGTCCATCGAAAAACCACCGCACACTTCGCTGCCCACATAAATGCCTTTTTTCATGCTCGCAATGCACTGTTCGGTATGCCATTCCCACGGCGTAGCGATGATAACCGCATCAAGCTGCTCTTTGTCGAGCATCCGACGGTAGTCGCGTTCCCCTTTTTCGCCGTATTGAGCAGCTTTCTTTTTACCCGCTTTTTCAATCATTTTTTGGCTTTCAGCAAGGGCATTGGGGTCAATATCACAAATAGCTACCACGTCGCAATCTGCCCGTAGGAGTATCTGCTCAACGTGATTTCTGCCCCGCATACCCGTACCAATAAAGCCAATCCGAATCTTATCTTTTGGCGGGGTATTCTTAGCGCGTTTATACTGTCCAGAGGACTCCTCTCGGAGAGGGGTATCATCTTTCTCTGAAAAAGGGACAGCCCCCGCCATGACAGCTAAGGAAGATAATTTGAGAAAGTCCCTGCGATTGTTTTTTTCTGATGACATAGAATAAAATGGTTTTATTGTTAAAAATAGCAAACTGAGCAAAAATAAGAAGTTTTCCACTTCTATCTCGTTTTTTTGCTCTAATACAGAATAAAACCGCCAACGATAGTTTTTACCCCCTTCAAATCCGTTTTTTTATTTTTCGGGAACGTTCCCGACAACGTTTGCGTAGATTTATAACACCCTTTATTTGGTTTCAATAATATAATAAATTACGTTTGTAATGAAATATATCCTGTTTTCAAAATAATATTCTGAATTTAAAAATATCAAATGAACTTATTTAGCTTAAAAGGTAAAATCGCTCTTGTAACGGGTTGCAATAAAGGTATCGGCAAAGGCATAGCATTAGGTTTGGCGGAGGCGGGGGCGGATATTATCGGCGTGTCTGCCACTATTGCCTTAGCGGGGAGTGCAGTTGAAAATGAAGTGAAAGCCTTGGGACGGTCGTTCAAAGCGTATCAAGCAGATTTCAGTGATAGAGATGCCTTAAATGCTTTTATCGAAAAAGTGAAAATAGATTTCCCCCGCATTGATATTCTGATTAATAACGCCGGAACCATCATGCGCAAACCCGCAGCCGAACATCCCGACGAATATTGGGACAGGGTGTTAGCTATCAATCTGGATGCACCTTTTATTTTAGCCCGCGAAATCGGTCGCCGGATGATAGAGCATGGGTCAGGTAAAATCATTTTTACGGCTTCATTGCTGACATTTCAAGGCGGCATTACTGTACCCGGCTATGCCGCCAGTAAAGGCGCAATCGGTAGTTTGGTCAAAGCGTTGGCAAACGAATGGGCATCGAAAGGTGTCAATGTGAATGCCATTGCACCCGGCTATATTGCGACGGACAACACTGAAGCCTTGCGCAACGACCCTGACCGCAGTCAATCTATTTTAAGCCGCATTCCGGCAGGGCGTTGGGGCGAAACTGAAGATTTTAAAGGAGCAGCTATCTTTTTGTCATCTTCAGCTTCTGATTACGTGCACGGCACTATTTTGACGGTTGACGGAGGTTGGATGGGGAGGTGATTTTTATCCGTTAATCGTGTATTCGTTAATCGATTATACAAATGACGGATAACGATTAACGAATACACGGATAACGATTAACGAATAAAAATAAATAAAAGAATGGAAATACGCCACGCTTGTAGCCGCAAAGAAACGGCAGCGATGAATACGCAAGAGTTAAGAGCCAATTATTTGATAGAAACATTGTTCAAGGAAAATCATGTTGAGTTGGTATATTCTCATTTTGATAGAATGGTGACCGGTGGCGTTATGCCTCAAGAACAGACCGTCATTTTACCCAATACTGAGGGGTTGAAAGCCAACTACTTTTTGGAGCGTAGAGAGTTTTGTATTATGAATTTGGGCGGAAATGGTAGCGTTTCGGTGGATGGAGTGACTTATGACATGAATAAATTGGATTGTTTGTACGTCGGTAAAGGGAGCCAAAATGTATCTTTTTCAAGTGATGATGCGCTGAATCCTGCCCGTTTTTTCCTTTTATCCAGTCCAGCTCATCATACTTATCCAACTGTTTTGATGACGCAAGCCAATGCTGCGCCGGCACATTTAGGAGCTGTAGAAACGGCAAACCAAAGAACGATTTATAAATACATTCATCCCGATGGCACGTTGAGTTGCCAATTGGTGATGGGCTTTACGGTGTTGCACAATGGCAGTGTTTGGAACACTATGCCACCGCACACGCATGACCGCCGCATGGAGGTATATTGCTATTTTGATGTCCAAGACAATCAAGGCGTTTTGCACCTAATGGGCGAACCGACCGAGACCCGTCATTTATGGGTAAAAAACCATCAAGCAGTTATTTCTCCGCCATGGTCTATTCACTCAGGTTGTGGTACGGCTAATTATGCTTTTATCTGGGGCATGGCGGGCGAAAATCAGGCTTTTGCCGACATGGATTTTGTGGCTGTTAATGAACTACTTTAAAATTTCGGTATCAATGAAAACAACGATATTTTGCCTTTTCTTATGTCTTTTAGGTTGCTTTTCAATAATAAAAGCACAAAGTCTCGTCGTCGCAGCGGATGGTTCAGGGCAGTTTAAAAGCATCCAAGAAGCCATTAATAGCCTGCCCGATTCGTCAAGCAAGCAGCGCATTATTTTTATTAAAAAAGGCATTTATCGAGAAAAAATTTTCATTGAAAAACATAATATTGTTTTAAAAGGAGAGAAAAATACATCATTCGGCAAGTCTTGGGCTCAACTCAATCCCCAATCCTCAACCCCCAATTCTCAAAATACTGAAGGGTCGGTAAAAATTATCTATTCCGAGTCTCGTGAAATCTACCGTTGTACCGCATCCGACGATTGGGGTTCAGGAGTTATGAATATTAGAGCCAAAGATGTGACCCTTGAAAATCTGATAATCGTGAACGATTTTGGTTTTAATGCAAAGGGTGATTCTACATTTATATGTGATGGAAAAGCAAAAATAACCCGCAAAGATGGTCACCAATTTGCCCTCCGTTGTATGCCCCTCACACAACGGTTGACGGTTAAAAACTGTAATTTTCATTCATTGGGTGGCGATACAGTCAGCCCATGGGACGTGGATAATGGCACTTTTTACTTTAAAAATTGTACAATGGAAGGTGGTGTGGATTTGTATTGTCCGCGCGGTTGGGCATATGCCGAAGGCTGTTATTTCATTTGTCACAATATGAATGCTGCTATTTGGCACGATGGCACAGGCAATGAATCGGCTAAAACGGTTTTGAAAAACTGTCAATTTGTGGGTGACAAAGGATACAAATTAGGGCGTTTTCATCGTGATGCACAGTTTTATCTTGTGAATTGCACTTTTTCAAAAGACATGGCGGATGCTGATATTTATAAAAACAATAAAGACACCGTTTTAAAATGGGAAAAAAGGGTAAATTATTATAATTGTCACCGAAAAGATGGTGATTTCGCATGGCATAAAAATAACATAGATGCTACATCAGCAAGTCAAATCAATTGGGATTGGACGCTGAAATCTCGTTGGAACTTAGCTCCTCAACCTGTAAAAACGAAAAGTGATTACGGTTTGCCGAAAGTGGCTGATGCTCCGACGCAACAACTCAGGACACCCTCGACAAAAGGCATAACCGGTAAACCCGATACCGGCTACACGAATTGGAAAGCCTATAATGATGTCAAAAAAACACATCCCAATATCACTTTTGCGGAAGAA
>JANPGW010000371.1:0-103759 GCA_031424115.1 Saprospiraceae bacterium
GGGAATAGCCACATGGCTTTTGTAACGTGATTGGGGTTGATATTTTCAACAACCGCAATATGAAATTGGCGCGGCAAAAACATAAAAGCGCACATCGAAACGATGGCAAGCCAAAACCATTCACTGGGGGATGTATTGCCTGCTGACATAAACAAAAGTTTCGACGTTTTCATGTTAACAGAAGCTTTGTAAAAAAGATCTTGAAATCCATCATATAAAAAAAAAGTGACGAAAATGCCAACCGCTAAAAAAGCGAATAGTTTTACGATGGACTCAAAAGCGACCGCCATTACCAAGCCTTCGTGTCGCTCATTGGGGTCAACATTGCGCGTGCCGAACAAAATAGTAAATATAGCCAGCACGATAGATATGTAAAATGCCGTATTGTAAAAAAAAGGTGTTTCTGATAAAGGTGTGGGGACACTATTGAATATTGTTTGATTTTCAGAAAATGTCGTTAAAATATCAAAACTGTTAGAAATGGCTTTTAGCTGTAATGAAATATAGGGAACGATTCCAAAAAAAGCAACAACCGTCACTAATATGCCTAAAAATGTACTTTTGCCATACCGACTGGAGATAAAATCGGCGATGGATGTAATGCGTTGAGATTTTGAAATCAATATCATTTTACGAAAAATCAGAATCCAAAGCGGGGCTAAAATAGTGGGACCAAAATAAATGGGCAAAAATCCTGCTCCTGATTTTGCCGCTTTGCCGACGCTGCCGTAAAAAGTCCAAGCTGTGCAATACACCGCCAATGAAAGGGAATAAATATAGGGATTATTCGCCCAGCTACGCCCTTGTTTCGCTTTGGCATCGGTGTAAAATGCAATGAAAAACAGCAATAGAATATACAACAAAGAGGCAATGATAAACACAGTGGTACTCATATCGCTTAGTTCTTTTTTTTCTTTTTAAGTTTATTCTGACCGAATGGCATGTTATCCAAGGGGTTTCTCATCGAAATGGAAGTGTCTTGAACGGTGACACGAACAGCGAAAATCACTAAGAACCAAATGATGAAGAGATAAACGAGTTGCGCCGGAAACCCCAATATCCACTGGGGTTTGGAGAAAACGCCTAATATCGGATAGTTCAACAAAAAAGCCGATAATAGAAATATGGCGAATAGTTTAGCGGATTTTCCAGTCATGATATTTAAGAATTTTTGGCAAAAGTGAAACTCCGCACCTTGCGACTTAAAACTATAAAAAGTCTATGATTTCACAATGAAAATCATAGACTTTTTGTAAAAACATGTATCGAGGCGGTTCATTAGGGGCATGAACCACCCGATACACATAAAACGGAAACACAACCAAATAGAAATCAAAACAAAATGGTCTCTCTGTACGCATCTTATTTCTTCATCATTTTTTTATACCACATCTTCAAATTCTCCTTTCATCGCATAATAGCCAAAAATCAATAAGCCGACCATTACGGGCAAAAAGATAATGATGAGGATAGACCATTGCGTAATAGCATTGGTTTTATCAGCGGGAGCTGCTGCCGCCATTTTTTTGAAGCCTTCCGATGTTAGCATATAAGCCGAAACAGGGGCGAGAATCATGCATAAAACACCGATTATTTTTTTAATGATACCCATTATTAAGATATTTTTAATTGTTAAAACAATTCATTTTCTTTTGCTTAATTTTTTACAAATACAAAGATTTATACTGAGGGGGGTATTTTAAATGCCCCCCATCTCTTAATATTTATTTAGTCAGCAACGTTTTCATCATTTTTGTTTGGCAAAAAGAAGACGCCAATTACCAAACAAAGCGCTGCTACCCCTAGTGGGTAGTTCAAACCGGCATAAATATCACCAACCGGGTTCGCTGCAGTTTTAGATGCTTCAGTTAATAAGACACCAATAAACGGTACCAAACCACCGAATACACCGTTTCCAATGTGATATGGCAATGACATAGAAGTATAACGAATACGTGTAGGGAATAATTCTACCAAGAAAGCAGCGATGGGTCCATAAACCATCGTTACGAATAACACCAAAATAAAACAAAGACCGATGATAGACCATTTGTTAGATTCGCCAAGCATCATCACTTTCGTAGTTTTAGGTTTCATTTTCGCCGCTTTTCCAACGGTATCTATCGGCGCAAGTGTCGCAACGGTGGTCGTCAAAGCAGAGCCATCTGCGTAATAATTCACCGTAACGTTTGTTATAGTGGAATCTTTCGTTTTGTCATCAATTTTAATAACCGGGGCTTTTTTATCCACTTTATCCGCTAATTCAGATTTCCCCTTAGGGTCAGTGACGGCTTTTAGCTGTTGGAAAATGGGTTTTGTAGCTAAAATAGCCAATAGCATACCGCCCATCATTATCCATTTACGACCGATTTTATCTGAAAGAGTCGCAAATACAATGAAGAAAGGTGTACCAATCAATAGGGCAATACCTAACCACGTTTCAACTTGTTCCGGATCCACAGTACAAGCTCCTTTAAGGAAGTTCATTGCATAGAACTGACCCGTGTACCAAACGACACCTTGACCGCAAGTCGCTCCGAATAAAGCCAATAATACCATTTTAAAGTTCTCTTTTTTGCCAAAAGATTCTGCTAATGGATTGGTAGAAGTTTTACCTTCTGATTTCAACTTAGCAAACAATGGAGATTCATTCATACGTAAACGAATGACAACTGAAATACCCACCATGAAAATTGAGAGCAAAAATGGCACACGCCAACCCCAATCTGCAAAAGCTTCTTTCGTCATTGCGTGACGACAAATAATAATTACTATGAGTGACACGAATAAACCGACTGTAGCTGTGGTTTGAATCCATGAGGTCCAGAACCCTCGTTTATCTGCCGGTGAATGTTCAGCGACGTATGTTGCAGCACCACCATATTCACCCCCTAAAGCCAAACCTTGCAATAAGCGTAGGATAAGAACCAAAGCCGGTGCTAATGCACCAATAGTTTTATAGCCAGGTATCAAACCTATTAGGAATGTAGCGCCACCCATGATCAAAAGTGTCACTAAAAATGTGTATTTACGACCTATAAGGTCACCCAAACGCCCAAAGAACAAAGCACCGAATGGGCGAACGATGAAACCCGCTGCAAACGTTGCCAAAGTAGAAAGAAAAGCGGCAGTAGGATTATCTGAAGGGAAAAACTGGGTTGAAATCTCTTTTGCGAGAGAGCCGAAGATGTAAAAGTCGTACCATTCAATCAGCGTCCCTACCGATGAGGACGCTATAACAGTACCGAGACCTTTTGTATCGTTGTTATTTGCCATAATGAACTTAATTTAATGTTGTGTAAAAATTTTTTATTTAAAGTTGATTATACTGAGGGGGGGAATTACGATACAATTTTATCCCCCTCAGTATAAAATGAAAAACGATTTATAATTATCCCAAAAACTATAAAAAGATATGTGATTGAATAGTGAATTGGCTGGCACTACCATTTTTCTTAATTGCACCCGCATCCAATTTATACACCGGACGGGTAGCAAACTCAGCCGTAATTTTAGCATTGTGCCCGGCAATAAACCAGTTCAAACCTAAGCCCATTTGAGTGGAAGCATCCGCTAACCGATCAAATTTCTTGTTCGTTACGGTCATATAAGGCATAAATTGGTGTCCCATTTTGTTCTTTGGGAAAGCATACCCCACTTGCGCATACAAAATATTGCCTGTACCAATCATAGGTTGAGCGTTACCGCCGCCTGCCCAACTTGTGGCACTCGATGGCGCAGTTGTATGCTCATTGAGAATACCCACATTCCGCAAATAACGAGGACCGAAATCCATATTATAATATGTCAAAAGAACATTGATACAATCGCCTTTGCCGGGACGAGTAGGCATATCCAAGAAAAAGTCAGCGCCCAATACCATTTGATTGGTTCTGGTAATGGAGTCTGCGTTTGAAACATCTGAAGTCCGATAACCGGTAGCTTCCGGATGGGAGTAAAATCCTGCCCCGATGTTCATAACTTTTTTGGCACCTAAATACGAACCTACAAAGAAAGGTAATACATTCGATTCTTTATCCCAAATCATATAATTGGCGTAAGCCTGAATGGCTGTTTTTTCGTTCAAAATATTAACGGCTACTTCCGAACCTTTCGGTTGAGCTGTCAAAGTAGAACCCGCTGCTCTGGCACTGGCTCCAACCACAAAAGGCTTATTTACTGAAATACGATAATCCAATTTACCCAACTGACCTTTTGCGTAAATGCCGAATTGGCGGGCAAATTGATCGGTCATTTCAATGTTAAACCAGTTGAAAATCGGCGCATCCATTGTCATAAAGTTTAAGGTAGAATGACTTGACAAGCGTGAAACCCCGTTCCAATAATGTAAACCACCGCCCACATGTAATTTTCCCGGTTTTACAGCGTATTCAGTCCATGCGTCATGGATATACAATTGAGGCTTTTTGCCCAAACCACTTGCCGCAGTTGCTGCACCTGACACATGGTTAGCAGCCCCTCCGTTGATAAATGATTGGTTGTTAATACCCCAATGTGTCAAAATCAAAAATCGAGGACTAATCTGAGCATAAGCCAAAAAACGTGACCGTCTGATAGCGACATCTCCTGTCCATTTACCGCCTATATCGTTGCCATTGAAATCTAATGTGCCCGGGTTATTTTTCGTCATCGAAGCCCACATTTGGTGCCACATGATAAAACGGACATATTTTGATCCATCTTCATTCAGTTTTAGTGTAAGTGGTTTGTAAGAGAGGTCAACCGGCTTCGGTGCCGGAGCCGGTGTTGCTGCCCAAGCGGGCGTTGTAGTTGCTTGTCCAAATAACGCCGTTTGACCGATTAGGCATAACAATAGTAGCATAGCTACAGCCTTGAAACTGTAAATACATTTCTTCATAATAATAAATTTTTAATGTTGTTTTTTTATAAAATTGCGTTCTAATTTCAATTATAATGTGAAAGTATATACATATATATATGTATCAAAATTTTTTTAAGTTTTTTTTTTAAATAATTTAAAAAATATCAAAATTATATTCTTTCCCTATGGTTTTACGTCAAATATTGTATTATTTAATAGCTATTTAAACGAATGAATAGCATATACAGTAATCACGAAAACATTCATGAAACTATATACTTAAATTAATGTATCTATAAATCAAACCTATACTAATAGTGGACACTTCAATACCCCCCTCAGTATTTTATATTTTTTTTACAAAAAAAGACCTTACTCAAAAAGTGTTACTTCTGAATAAGGTCTTATATTTAGATAATCTTTAGGCTTCTTATTTTTATTCGTTTTCAAAAAATGTTACGTGTCCTGTTGCAATATCGTGAGTTCCACCTATAATGCCAATTTCTCCCTTTTCTATCATTTCTTTGAGAATAGGGCTACGTTCCATAATGCCTTGTACACTTCGTTTTACATTTATCACTGCAACTTTTTCAACAAATTCAGCATTACTTGAATTGCGGTTTTCTATTTCTGTCTTTTCATCATATACTGCCGGTTGTATTTTGCTCAGTAATGCGGTTAGATTACCCATTTCTGCGTGGTCGCAAGCGCCTTTTATGGCTCCGCATTTTGTGTGCCCAAGCACTACAATGATTTTTGAACCCGCTAACTTACAAGCAAACTCCATACTACCCAAAATATCTTCATTAAGAATATTTCCGGCAATTCGGACACTAAAAACATCACCTAACCCTTGGTCAAAAATCAATTCAGCAGAAGTTCTACTGTCAATACAACTCAGAATTACCGCAAATGGAAATTGTCCCTCAGCGGTGTAACCTGCTTGTTCTAACAGATTTCTGTTTGCTTTAAGATTATTGACAAACCTGTCGTTGCCTTCTTTTAAAATTTGAAGGGCTTTTGCAGGCGTTAAACTCGCCTGCGTTTCTTGCGTATGTACTCTCATTTCTATTGATTTTAAATTATTTTATACCTTTAATTTTTATCGAATATTTTGTCAAATTCTGAGGGGGGTACCTCATTATGAGATATGAAAAATAAGTCATAATTTCCTAATGGCTCAATTGAACATTCTCAGCTTTATTCATTTTATATACCTCCTTGAAGCCCAAAATACTACAATTGATATTTTTAAGCGGTGCTTTAATATCTCTGAATTCTTTTATCAACTCTAAGACATCAAAGTCAATATATTTTGTCGCAGAAGCATCAATAAATACCATGGCACCTTGTGGAATTTGGTCAAGTGTTTCCCTAATGCTGGCTTTATTTAAAAAAGAAACTTCTTCCGAAAGGTGGATTTTTATGGTATCCCCAGCATGGTGATTTTCTTTTTGAAAAAAGTAAGAATTCTTTAAATTGCCGTGTAAAATAGCTCCAATTGCTGCAATGAGACCCGCAACAACCCCAATTAGCAAGCCCTCACCTTTAAAAGGCTTATACAAACCCAATAAGTCAATCGCTAAAATGACACCTACTGTCACCATAAATGGGATGTATTGATACTTACCGTTACCAAACATTTGCTTAAATACCGATAATTTACACAACTTGTAACCCGTTAAAAGTAAGATAGCCGCTAATGCTGATAGCGGAATTTTATTCAATAATCCCGGAATTAAAATGATACAAACCAATAAAAGTAAGCCATGAAGGATAGTAGATAATTTTGTTTTAGCTCCCGCATTGATATTAGCACTGCTCCGCACAATCACACTCGTAATGGGCAAGCCGCCGATAAGCCCCGCCACCGCATTGCCTATGCCTTGGGACAAAAGCTCTCGGTTGGTATTGGTAACATTGCGTTCTGGATCCATATTGTCCACGGCTTCAATACACAATAATGTTTCTAATGAAGCTATAATAGCAATCATAAAACCCGTAACAATGACTTTACTGTTTGAAAAGCCATTAAAATCTGGAAACGTAAAAAAGCTTAAAAACTCAGAAGGGCTACTGGCAACTTTTACTTGCACCAAATGATCCTGCCCCACCATTAATTCGCTGCCCGTTGCTTTAAATATTTCATTTAAAATAACAGAAACAAGTACCGCCACTAAAGCACCGGGCACAAACTTAAATCTGCTTTTTATAAATGGCTTTTCCCATAAAAGCATAATGATTATGGACACTATACAAATGAAGAAAACACCAAAATCGATGTGATTCAAGGGTTGGAACAATTCATGCAAATCTTCATCACCAAAAGGGAAAAGTTCGGTTAAATCCCCTTTTTCATTTCTATCGTAGCCAAAAGCGTGGGGTATTTGCTTCGCAATAATCAAGATACCGATACTCGTCAACATCCCTTTTATCACACTTGTTGGAAAATAATTGGCAATACCGCCTAATCTTGCCAAGCCCATGAGCATTTGTAATATTCCTGCAATCAAAACAGCACATAGGAACAATCTGAAATCACCAATATTGGTAATGGCAGCCAATACCAATGCTGCCAAACCCGCCGCTGGTCCACTCACACTGAGCTTCGAGCCGCTTAACGAGCCGATGACTACTCCGCCAATTATACCTGAAATAATACCACTGAAAAAAGGTGCACCAGATGCCAATGCAATGCCTAAACAAAGAGGAAGCGCTACTAAAAATACGACTATACTGGATGGTATATCGTTCTTGAAATTAGAAAAAAGTCCTTTCATTTTTATTTAGAGGATTAAAGATGTACGTTATTGGGTAAATTAAATGACACCTTTTATATTGTTCATCTGATTGATGTACAATACGGTGGCATTTAATACCTTTTTTTTTTAGCTTGTAAAAATAATAAAATGACTATAAATACTGAGGGGTATGTCTTCTCTGATGAGAGCTTATCTACCACCGATTTATTGAGTTTTGGAACAACATCAAGAAACAAATAAGGCATTTTTTGGATTTAAGAAATCCAAAGTGCACACAATTTGAGAACAATAGAACCTTGTTCAGCACACAATAGAATATTTCGATGCAAAAGATGGAGATTACGTCTCGGGCGGATTATAGGGAAGGAAAGTATATAATGAAGATATTAATTCTTCATCGTGAATGTGAATCTTAGATTTAGAGTTAACAGAAGCCCAATCCTCTATAAATTGGGTATTCAGAGGATTTTTGTAGGCGAATAAGTCCTTTTCAGTTTTACTTTCTTTTTCGTCGGTATCTTTTTTATTATCGTCATCACTTTTACTTTCTTTAAACTCACAAACAGGATTATCCTTAGCTTGTTGCATAACAGTAACAGCTACACTTGATAACATTGTGAAAAGTAAAAAAAAGGATAATATTATTCTCATCTAATTGTAAATACTCAATTTTGTAATGCCCGGATAATTAATTTTAAAAGCGACCCAAAATTAATAGGTTTGTTAGCAAATTCCAACACTTAACGGTATAGTTTTATAACAGGTTTCCACACCTAAGAGTCAAACGCTCAAATGTTAAAAAAGTTCAAAACAAAAAACAGGGTAAGCACTATGCCTACCCTGCAGAAAAAACTATCGCAAAAAGAATTATCTAAACATCCTATGGCGTCACCACCTGTTCATCAGGATTAGACATTTTACTTGGATTATACCCTTTTAACAACCTCATTTTCAGGCTTTCCGCTAAATACAATAAGGCTGGCACGAGAACCAACGTCAAAAAAGTAGCGAAAGCTAAACCAAAAATCATCGTCCAACTGAGAGGTCCAAAAAATGCTACATTGTCGCCGCCAAAGAAAATGTGGGGGTCGCCGTGGGTAAAAAGTTTAATAAAGTCTATATTTAGACCCGTTGCCAAAGGTATCAATCCCAATATGGTTGCTGATGCCGTCAGTAAAACAGGAGTCATACGCGTGCGTCCGGCTTCTACAATGGCTTCTTTTAAAGGTATGCCACTGTGTAAAAGAATCTCCGTGAACTCGACCAACAAAATACCATTTCGAACCACAATACCCGCCAAAGCGATGATACCGACACCTGTCATAATGATAGACATATCCATCCTAAAAATCACAAAACCCAATAAAACTCCAATAATGGAAAGGAATATTTCACTGAAAATAATGAGCATTTTGCTAATGGAATTGAATTGAATAATCAAAATCAGCATAATTAAACCCATAGATGTAAACAAAGCGCCCACAAGGAATGACATCGCTTCTGCTTGGTCGTCTTGTTGTCCACCAAATTTCACATTCACTGATTCAGGGGCTTTGAAGCCTATTAATTTCGATTTTACATCTTCCACAACTTTGTTAGGATTGTAACCGGTCAAAACGCCGGAAGACAATGTGACAATGCGTTTCTGATTTTTACGCTTGATACCGCCGTAAGTCGTTCCATATTTCAAATCAGCTATCGCTGACATCGGTACTTGGCGCAATTGACCGCCCATATTCATATCTCGATAGATGAGTTTTGAATTAAGGACATCCGAAACGCTTGTTCTTTGATCCTCCTGTGCTCGGATATTAATGGGAAAATCTTCATTAGCCGTTTTAAATTTCGACACTTCTTTACCAAATATCGAAGTTCGCAATTCACCCCCGATTTGGGCGGTTGAAATACCCTCTCTATTGGCGCGTTCCCGATTGACTTCAACCAAAAGTTCCGGTTTGTTCAAAACCAAATCTGATTTGAGTTCCTCCACACCTTCAATTTGCAGAGAGTCTAAGTAGCGTTTCACGTTGGTAGCCACCCCTGCCAACTCTTTAAAATCCTCACCCGTTATTTCAATTTGAATTTCTTTACCTTGAGGCGGTCCATTACTTTCTTGAGCAATGGAAATCTCGGCACCCGGAATACCTTTCACAGCATTTCTGATTTGGTTCAAATAAGGTCTTGTGGATTTGCCATTGCGTTCTGCAAATTCTACAAATGCCACCGTTACTTTTCCCATATTGGGATTAGTCCCCAAGTCAAAACTTTGAGGATCAGTGGCTCCTACCGCCACGTTTGAGATAATAGAAGTGACAAGTGGATTATCTTTACCGACCACGTTAAAAATGCGGTTTTCTACTTCTTGTGTCACTTTATCCGTATAAACCGCACTTGTACCCACGGGTAATTTGATATATGCATAGACAAAATTAGGGTCGCCCGTTGGAAAGAAAACGACATTGGGCGGGAATTTTACAAATGCGCCAATTGACACAACCAACAATAATAAAGTGGCAGCCAACACTCCGAAAGCATGCCATTTGGTTTTGATAAAAAACTGCATCAAATAGCCATAGCCGTTTTGCACTTTTGTCCATATTTTTGTCTGAAATGTCTCGGCTGCATCCGCTAATACAAATTTGTTCAGTAAAAATAAACCAAACATAGCTAAAGCGAAATTACCAAAACCGGTATTTATCAAATAACTGATGACAGTAGCGACCGTCAAAAAGATACATGTTTTTAAAAAACTTCTGGTTATCGCTCTGTGTTTGACCCCCTCAGTATGAGGCTTCATAAAACTGACTGCAAAAACAGGATTAATAATATATGCCACAATGAGCGATGCGAAAAGCGTAATGAGCATCGTCATGGGTAAATAAAACATAAATTTACCGAATACACCCTGCCAGAAAAGTAATGGAAAAAACGGGGCTAAAGTCGTCAAAGTACCCGATAAAACGGGCAAAAACACTTCTCCAGCCGCTAATTTTGCCGCTCTAATAATAGGAATTTTACCATTTGCAAATATGCGGTGCGTATTTTCAATCACCACAATCGCATCGTCCACCACAATCCCCAAAGCAATGAGGAAAGAAAAGAGCACCATAAAATTGAGTGAAAAGTTTTTATACCCCAACAAACCGGTGAAAATAGCCGGTTCAACCAAAAACGCTACGCACATTGAAATCGGCACAGAAAGGGCAACGAAAATGGCGTTGGTCGTGCCCATGAAAAACAATAAAATCAAGGTAACGAGTATGAAACCAATGATAATGGTGTTGATCAAGTCATGCAAACCGACTTCGGTTTTCTTCACTTGCGCGCCGGTGATTTTGATAGTGATTTCTTTAGGCAACTCGTTTTGACGCATTTCTTCACATATTTGTTCAATGGCATTACTGGAAGTGATGAGGTTTTCACCACCTTTTTTAATAACATTGAGCGAAATAACGTTTTTGCCTTCCAAACGCGCATAACTTTCTTTTTCCTTATGGGCATCTCTCACTTCCGCAAAATCACTGACTTTCAAAATCGCTCCTGAACCGCCTCGAACTATGATATTGCCAATTTGACGAGGGTCTTTCAATTGACCGGCAATGGTAATATTGCGTTTTACAGTGCCCATGTCCACAGTACCGCCTGAAATAGTCATGTTTTCTAAAGAAATGGCTTGCTCCAAATCACGCATAGTGATGTTATTGGCTTCTATTTTATACATATCCACATTCACCTGAATCTCCCGATCTAAAGCACCAATAATATCCACGCGACTGATTTCTTTAAGGGATTCGATACGGTCTTGGAGTATATCTGCATATTTTTTAAGCCTATCAAGATCCGTATTACCGGCAATATGAACACTCATAATCGGCATTTGAGAAATATCAATCTCAATAACGCTTGGTTTTTGTGGTAAATCAGAAGGTAAATTGGCTTTATCAACCGCGTCTTTGATGCGCTGTTTGGCTTTTTCAACATCTTCTGTGGTATTAAATTCCACCATAACCGAGCTGAAATTTTCAACCGAATTGGAGGTAATTTTTTTCACACCCGTTATCGCCTTGGCTTGCGTTTCAATTTCTTTAGACACAAGCGATTCCATATTTTCGGGTGACGTGCCCGGATATATGGTATTGACCATTATCTGAGGAAAAACCACTTCGGGATATTGCTCTTTAGCAAGCGATTGATAACGCATAACGCCCGTTATCATCACGAAAAGCGTTATCAAGTAAATGCTCGTGCGGTTATCTATTGCCCAACTCGCCGGTTTAAATTCTTTTATTTTATCAAGCATAATTTTTTAATATTGAGATATTCGTATTGATATTCCCATACGAATATATTTTTTTGAACTCCTTACACGTGCGAGGTTTTTGAAACCTCGCACGTGTAATCGAAACTAATTTTATAAACGTACTTATTAACCAAAGCTACTACTGCTGTACCTGAACGACATCACCTTCACTCAAATCCTCAAAACCCGTTGTAATTACCTTGTCGCCCGGTTTCAAACCACTGATTATCTCAGCTTTATCACCATAATATTGACCCACTTTCACGGGCACTTTTAAGGCTTTGCCATCATTTTCAACCAACACAAAATCATTGCCTTCCAAGTCTTTCTTTATAATATTGATGGAAACACTGTAAGCATGGGGATTAGAATAATCTGCTACTTTCAGGATACCCGCCATATTCGGTAGCAAACCTGTTTGATTTCCTTTCAAAGGCACTTCAACCTTAAAAGTCCGATTCATAGCATTGACAGAAGCACCGATATAGCTTATTTTACTGGTGATATCTTTATTCAAATCTGGGAAAGTCACGACTACCGAATTGCCTTGCCGCACTTTACCAGCATAACTTTCAGGCACATCGGTTTTCAGTTTCAAATTTGAAAAATTAACGATGCGTGCCAATGGAATACCCGGTGAAACCACCTGACCGATTTTCAAAGTAACCTCATCTACTACACCTGAATTGGGTGCGACAATGCGGTATAAATCCCGGCTTCGCTCAATACTTTCAATGGCTTTTTCAAGCGCTTCTTTATTGTTTTTCGCACTTAGAAATTGTACTTCCGAGCCAATATTCTGTTTCCAAAGCGATTCTTGTTTCAAAAAAACATCGTTGGCAAGTTCATACCGCTTTCTGATTTCAGCCAATTGATTGCGGAGCATTTCATCATCAATTTCGCCCACAACTTGACCTTTAGACACACGATCACCTACTTTAAGGTTCATTTTAGTAATGGCACCCGGTACTTTAGCGTTCAAAAAATACTCTTCATCTGCTACAACTGCGCCTTGCAGTTCAATAAAATGATTGAATACTGAGGGGGTCGCTGCAGTAACTTGTATGGAATGCGATTTGACTTTTTTAGTTGTATCGCCGGTATTGAGTTCCTTTTCAAGAGCGGCAATTTTAGCATTTAATTCAACTTGTTGTTTTTTCAGTTCAATAAGTTGCGCCTTTTTATCCCCGCCACTATTATCCTGTTTGCAGGCGGATAATCCTATAATTAAAGTCAAGGTGATGGTTAATATCTGTTTCATAAAAATTATTTAGAAATGATGAATGTTATAAATGTTGAATGATGAATCTGACAATGAAAATTAAGTCTAACATCATTATTTTACTTGCCTAAAACTTTGTGCAAATATCTTTGAGCCACCAACAAGTCGTATTGTGCTTGACGGACGGTTTGTTGGGCAGCATAAATATCTCGTTCGGCGGTTGTCAATTCAAGGCTTGAACCGACGCCTTCTTTATATTTTTTTTGCGTGACTGAATATATCCTATCGGCTAAAGCCAGATTCTTTTGTTGATTTTCAAGATTTTTTTGGGCATTCACTACTGCAATCCGCGCATTGCCGACCTGAAAATTGATAACCCGTTCCACATCTTTCCGCACCAAGTTGAATTGTTCAACACTGAGAATTGCACGTTGAGTCTTAATTTTCCGTTCGTTACTATCCCAAATGGGGTAAGTCGCTTTAATACCCACCACAGCAGACGGCACACCAAACATATTTTTAATTTCATTGCCTTGCAAAGCATATTGGTAGCTACCGAAAGCCACGACTGTGGGCAATCTTCCGGAGCGCACGAGTTCGACATTGAGGTCTACCAATTTTTTAGAAGCTTGTATTTCTTTAATTTCACTTCGGTTTTGATAGTCTACAGCTTCCAACAATTCCGCTTCGTTGAAGGGTTTCAAGAGAGAATTAATATCATCATTCAATGCCAAAGGGCTATCAAGCGGGAAATTAATAGTGAGTTTCAGAGCATTGAGCGGAATTTCGCGTTGACGCACCAAATTATCTCGTTGAGCGATCAAATTATTGATTGAAAATTCCAACCTGTCCACATCTAATTGCTCAATAAAACCCGCTTTGAAAGTCGCTTTTACATCAGCAAAGGTTTTTTCAAGGTTCTTGATGTTTTTATCAAGGGTTTTGATGCTTTCATCAATCAAATGAGTTGGCAAATAAGCATCAATGACGGCATTTCTAAGAGAATCCTGTTTTTTAGCGAACTGAACATTCACCAAATCTTTGTAGTATTGGCTGGCGCGAACAGCTAAAGTATAACTCCCACTGAACAAAAGTTGGTTGGCAGTAATACCGCCATTGAAGTTATTTTTAAGCTGAAAACGGACTTTACCGTCCGATGATGAAGCAGGAGGGGAAAATGGTGGCGGCGTAATACCGTTTTTTTCTTCAAGTGCTTTGAAACGATTGCTGGTGTAAGTATTTGAATACATCGACACTGGATCGTTGCCAAATCCTAAAGCCGATGCAGGTAAGCCCGGTTGAATCACAAACCGTTGTAAATTGACTTCTGCACTTACTTTGGGTAAAGCGGTAGATTTATTTTCCTTAATCAGTAAATCGGCATCCTGAATATTCATCATACTTGTTTTGATAGCTGATGAATTTTGAAAAGCGTAAGCAATAGCCTCATCAAGGGTCATACGAGTTACTTCTTGGGCTTGCACTTCTCCTCCCCAAAATTCGGGAAACGCACTGAGAATAATAGAAACGAGTAAAATAAAGGTGATTTTCTTATGAGAATAGAACATAACAATTAAATTTTAAATATTTTAAAACGTTAGTTTGGCTTTTCGTTCATTAATTCAGAAAGGTATTTTTCAAGCAATTTTAGCCCTTTAGTAGTGGCAATACCGCGGATGTGATAATAAAAATATTGCTTAAAAAGTCGAATTTTATCATACTGTCGAGTCGGGAACATTTCTTCATCAACAACACAAAGTGATTTACTCACATACAATTTGGCGATAATATCAGCGTCTAAATCATCTCTGTATAATCCTTCACTCATACCTCTTTCTAAATTGCCTTTCACATTTTGATACATATTGATGGTTTGAAAATCCTCAAAAGTCTTCCAAAGCTCAGGGTAATATTTCTGCAAATCAAAAATAGTATTCGGCGATGCAAAACGACTGATTTCTCGCATCACGTGTTGTGCAACGTTGAGCAATTCTTCAAGCGCATTCTTTGATTGAGCTTGAATAGCTTTCATGGCGTCAGTTTCTTTCTGGATATGTTTGCCGGTCATTTGGTTCAATAAATCAGTTTTATTTTCAAAAAACTGATATAAAGTTTTTTTAGAAATACCCAATTCTCGAGCAATATCATCCATTGTCACACTCTTGATTCCAAATTTCAAGAATAAACTCTCTGTCTTTTGTAAAATACTTTCTTTCAATTCTGCTGTCATTTTAAATTCGCTGCAAATGTATGACAGAGAAACACAGGAAACAAATTTTGGTTTAAATGTTTCCAATGTTTTTATTGTTTTTTTGACAACTTAGATGAAAACGATAATACTATACTGCATAAATTATTGATAATCAAACCATTGTACAATATATTATTTGCACAAATGGCGGAATAAAACTTAAGAGTGCCAAAAAAAATAGATAAACCTTATGCATATAACCGACAAATAAATCGCAACCTATCGTCAGACGATTTAAACATTTCAAAATTGCATAAAAAGAAGATAAATTTTCACGTACTTTGCAGCACTCAACTTCTATGCTTTTTCGTAAAATCAGCGGGTCGCTCAGGTGTCAGATACTTTTAAAGCGTCTGACACCTGAACTCTCAAAAGAGCCAACAACTTTACAAAAGAACCATGATTTTGGGTTGACTGCATTGAATTATTTGTGAATACCTTTTTTATGACAAACAAAAAAATTCTCATAACGGGAGCAACCGGTTTTCTCGGCTCATACCTCACCCGTTATTTAGTCCTTTACGGTTATACCGACATTATTGCCCTCAAGCGGAAAACGAGCCGTATGGATATGGTGTCTGATATTGTTGACAAAGTCATTTGGGTCGAGGGGGACGTATTGGATGTGCCTTTTTTGGAAGATATACTGAGGGGGTATCAAATTCAACAAATTTATCATTGTGCAGCGGTGGTAAGTTTCGACCCGCGCGACCGTGAAGAGATGTATCAAATCAATGTGACAGGTACGGAGAACATTATCAATTTGGCTTTAGAGTATGGCATCGAAAAACTTGTCCACGTCAGCAGCATCGCCGCAATCGGGCGCGACGAAAAACATCCGCACGTCTCCGAGCAATCTAAATGGCAGCGTTCGCCGCTGAATTCGCATTACGCTATTACTAAATTTCAAGCCGAACAAGAAGTTTGGCGCGGGGTGGCGGAAGGTTTAACGGCAGCCATCGTAAACCCAACCATTATCTTGGGATCGCAAGTGTGGGAACATGGCACCGGCAAGCTTTTTCAACAGGTTTGGGATGGTTTGCGGTTCTATACTGAGGGGGTCACCGGGTACGTGGATGTGCGGGATGTGGTGCGGTTTATGGTTCAATTAATGGAGTCCCCGATTGATAATCATCGTTTTATACTCAATGGCGAAAATATAACCTTCAAAAATATGTTTGAACAAATCGCTCATGCGCTGCATAAAAAACCCGCCACGATACATGTGACGCCTTTTATTCGTCAAATTGCGTGGCGGGTAGAATGGATCAAAAGCCGCATCACGGGCAAACGACCTTTAATCACCAAAGAGACTGCTCGCACCTCCGGTAAAACGTTTTATTTTGATAACAACAAATCACTGAAAGCTTTTCCGGATTTTATTTATACGCCTATCGAGCAAACTATCCGGCAGACGGGTGAGCAGTTTTTGGCGTGTCAAAAGGAAGGAAGATCGGCGGCTTTTTTGAAATTTGAAATCCCAGAAATCTGAAATATTAATCATTTCTTTTTTGACGGACTAAAGTCCGCGCTACGCCCCAAAGCGCTATGCCAGCCCAAACCGCATTCTCAAAAGCGGAGGGCAATGCCCAATGCCACAGCGAATTGAGCACCAAAAATATGCCTCCAAATCCGTTCGCCAATAAATAGTATTTGGAATCCGACGCTAACTTCCCATGTACGTTCAGCGCATAAGCCGATATGCATAAACCCATCCCCGTATAACCTAACACTTCTATCAATATTTCTTTCATTATCATAAATTTTAAGTAAAAATAGGCAATATGGGTAGCAAAAGCACCCATTGAACAACAATCGATTCAAGATTTCACACAAAAATAAATCATATACATTATAAAAAAATTTAATCCAAATGTTAAAAAATCGTCCTCCGGGATTGCAAAATAACCAATAAGGATTATCTTTGAGATGAAAATTAATTCTAAACTATCTTACTCAACTAACAAATCCAAAACGATGAAAAAACTATTTTTTACCCTTTTGTCTATTCTCTCTATCCTCAATATCGGCAATTCTCAAGCTTTATCCAATGCTTCTTCTAACAGTGCAGAAGTCAGAAGTAAAGGCGTTATCGATAAAGCAGATGCTGAACTTGAAAAATTCGCCGCTAATAAAGAGATTTTTAAACCTCAAACGCTGAATCGCATTATCACGACGAACCTCAAGAATGACGGTTTTTTGGGTTCAAATGATGCTCAACTTCATTTTCAATTGACTGAAAGTTCATTAATGGTGAATAACAAATTGATGCCCGAAAAAGTGAAAGAAAAATATCTGTCTCTTTACCTCGGTTTCACGCGTCAAACGCCTTGTGCAGGTTGTGCGGTGAAATATGATTTCAATAATTCTATTAGCGCTTTACTTGCTGAGGGTAATTGAGGTGGATTAAATGAAAGACAACCTTAGTGTGCTTTTTGCCGGAAAAGATTAAATATCTTTCTGTAATTCGCCTATTTTCTCATTCATAAAACAATAAGCGGTTCAAGTTGATTAACTTGAACCGCTTATTGTTTTATGAAAATATTTCACTTTTAAGGCACTTTAAAAGTTAATGTCCCGCCTTATATTTCTTAACCGCCTCAGTCAAACGCGGCACGACTTCAAAGGCATCACCGATAACACCATAATCCGCCGCTTTGAAGAACGGCGCTTCTGCATCTTTATTGATAACTACAATCACGCGGCTGTTGTTGACACCCGCTAAGTGCTGAATCGCGCCGCTGATACCCACCGCAATGTACAGATTCGGGCGAATCGCCACGCCTGTTTGTCCCACGTGTTCGTGGTGAGGGCGCCAATGGGCATCTGCAACCGGACGAGAACAAGCCGTAGTCGCATTCAATGCCGTAGCAAGGTCTTCAATAATACCCCAATTTTCGGGTCCCTTCAAGCCACGACCGGCTGAAACGACCAATTCCGCTTCCGGTAAAGGCACAATGCCGTCTGCCGTTTTCACCGCTTTTACCGTCACACGGCTCGCGGGTGTGCTGATACTGAGGGGGGTCACCGCCACATCACTGCCCGATTTTTCCGGCGGAAGAGCGTTGCCCATGAGAGATATAACCTTAATTGGCGATTTAATATCGTAATGGGCAATGGCTTTACCCGAAAAAACGGATTTTTTCACCTTGAAACCGCCGTTGATTTCCGGCAAGCTGTTCGCACCTGATACCAAGCCGGCGCCCAAACGCACTGCCAAACGACCCGCCAAAGACTTGCCGGTAGAGGTATGACTCAATACCACAACTGTTGCTCCGGTTTGCTTAACCGCTTCGGCAATCACTGTCGCATATACTTGAGAATCAAAAGCGGCAATACCCGCTACATTATATACTTTAGAGGCACCATATTGACCCAACTGACCGGCTTCTTCTACATTACCCAATGTCAAAGCGGCACAATCCGTTCCCAATGCAGTGGCTACTTTTTTACCATACGTGACAGCTTCTAAAGCTGCTTTTTTGAAATGTCCTTTCGACGCTTCTACAAAAACTAAAACCATGATATTTTAAGTTAATGATGAATTATAAATGATGAATGATGGCAAATAATGCGTTTAAATCACCTTTGCTTCTTCGTGCAACAATCTCACAAGTTCTTCCATATCTTCAGGATTCACCATCTTGACACCGGCTTTAGCGGGCGGCAAGTCAAACTTACTGATGACGGCAAGGTCGGCAAAAGGTTGTGCCGCCACTACACTGAGGGGTTTGCTTTTGGCTTTCATAATGCCCATCATGTTCGGAATGCGTTGCTCAGCCATACCTTTTGCTGCAGAAATGACGAAAGGTGTCTGAACTTCTACAATTTCTACGCCACCTTCAATATCACGCTCAACCGTAGCAGTAGTGCCACTCATATCCAATTTTGAGGTATAAGAAATAAACGGCATATCAAGGTATTCGGCAATCATCGCTCCCACCTCCGAGCCATTGTGGTCAATGGTTTCTTTACCCGTGAAGATAATATCGTAACCTTTCGATTTAGCGTATTCCGCTATCTGAAAAGCGGTGTTCATGCCACTTTTTGATTGCATATCAATACGCACTGCATCATTGGCATCGAGTGCCAAACCTTTACGAATGATTTGTTCACTCTCTGCACCACCGACATTGATGAGCGTCACAGTGCCACCGGTTGCCTTAGCGAGGTCAATAGCGCGAACAAGCGCATACCATTCGTCATAAGGATTCATGATGTACTGCACGCCGGCGGAGTTGAACTCCGTGCTGTCAGCGTTAAATGAGATTTTAGCGGTTGTATCGGGCGTCTGACTGACGAAAACAAGTATTTTCATAATCTTGACATAAGATTTTTATAATTAAAATTTAAGACCACAACTTACGACTAAACTTTATACATTTGAAAAAGTTTTCAAAAGCTGTTGCAAATTTAGATAAATTATTTTAGCTGTCAAGTAATATAGCGAAAATTCGCTAAATTTATTTTATTGGCGTTTTAATGTTTTTTCGCACCGGGTCTTTTTTGATTTAAAAATCTAAAAATCAATATTTTACAAATACAAAATAACCGTCAATAGATATTTCAGATGAGCCGTATCAACCAATTGTTTGCCTTTTTAGAGTCTCAACCCAATGAGCCGTTTCTGCTTTTTGCCATCGCTAAAGAATACGAAAGCCAGCAAGACTATCCTAAAACCCTTGAATATTACCTTCTTCTGAAGGAAACGACCCCTCAGTATGTGGGCTTGTATTATCATTTAGGCAAGTTGTATGAGCGGTTGGATTTGCCCAATGAGGCATTAGAGACGTATATAAAAGGTATGGATATCGCCAAGCAAGAAAAAGATATGCACGCGTATAATGAGCTTGCGGGAGCTAAAATGAATTTGACCGATGAGTAATGTCGAGCGTTGTAACGCGAAATTTATTTCGCTTAAAAAAATAACCTGTGTAACGATTAAATAATAACATGGTTAAATTGGAGCTTTTTTAGGCGAAATAAATTTCGCTCTATTAAAACGGTCTTGTCGCTTTAACAAAAGTCTTTTGATAATATTTCGTGAACAGGTTGTCTTCTTTGACACCCGAGTCGGCGGCGTGAATAAAGGTGATATTGCCTGTGCCTTTTATATCCGTAACAATCCCGACGTGCGATATGCGGTCTTCTTTGCCGGTGATGAAAAAAAGCAAATCCCCGACGCGTAAATCTTTCACTTTCACTTCTTTACCCACATTCGCCATATCAGCCGAAACGCGGGGTAATTTCAGATTGGCAGCATTAAAAGCCACCGTCACCAAACCCGAACAATCCATCCCGTTGCGGGTTGTCCCGCCATATTTATAAGGTGTCCCGGTATAGGCCCGAGCAGTAGTAACAATATCCTTGACAGCCTTGCTATCAAAATGGACGTTTTTATTCTCGGTGTTGTTTTTATTCTCTTCAGTAGAGCGCGGTTTAAATAGTCCACAACCATCAGATAACAAACTGAGAATAAATAATATTACGGCAATTAACTTAATGGAATTAGTCATTTAATTGGTCTTATTAATTGTTGAAATCAGATATAAAACATTGAAAATCAAAATATTGTTCGATTGTACGGCTTTATGACTACTATGTTGGGTGGATTTAACAAAACTTTAAAGTATCGAAATTAACATTTTAAAATGATATTCACTGGGAAAACATAAATTTTGGAATCAACGGCGTATCTTCGCGCCGCTTTTTTATGAAAATGAATCTTGTCATTGATATTGGTAATACGAGAGCTAAAATTGCTTTATTTCATGAAAATGAGTATATCGAGAAAGCGATTTTGGATAGTCTAACGTTAGATGCTTTGTCCGACTATGTGAAAGGACAGAACATCGAAGGGGTTATTATGTCCGTGACAGGGCGGGATACTGAGGGGGTCGAAAAAACGTTACGTGAAAAGTATTTTTTCATTCAATTGAATCAGCAGACGCCTATCCCTATCCAAAATGTGTATGGCACACCCGAAACACTCGGTAAAGACCGATTAGCGGCGGTAGTGGCTGCACAGTTTTTGGCACCTGAGCAGAATTGTTTGGTGATTGACGCTGGTACTTGCATCACGTACAATTTTCTAAACAGCGCAGGACAATTTTTAGGGGGCAATATCGCTCCGGGTTTGAATATGAGGTTGAAAGCGATGCATCATTTTACCGCCAAATTGCCCTTAATTGAAAGGCAAACGGAAGGAACATTGCCTGATCTCGTCGGAAAAACAACGGAGCACGCCATGCGCAACGGTGCGCAAATAGGTTTACTCGCTGAGGTGGAAGGTTTTGTGGAGCGTTTTAAAAAACAGTTCGGTTCCCAACAAGTCATCATCACGGGTGGAGACGGTGCTTTTTTACATCAGAATTTATCTATTGAAAAAATATATTTTGAACCCAATCTTGTTTTGATTGGATTAAATCGGATTTTGAATTTTAATAAAAAATGAATTTAAAGAAAATTATTATTCCTATTCTCCTGATTGTCAACAGCTTAGCTGCTTTTTCTCAAATTGTTGATGATGATTATAAAAAAAATCAACCTAAAGAGAATTCCCCTTATTCCCGCTTTGGCTTAGGTAATGTTTCACCTCAATATCTGATAGGCAACGGCTCAATGGGTGGCTTAAGAGCAGCTTACCGCGACCCTTACACCTACAATCCACAGAACCCGGCTTCACTACCCTCATTGAAGTCCGCCACTCTCGAAATCGGTTTAAGTGCTAAATACAATACCATTAAAGATGGCACCAACTCTTCAAGCGACTGGTCCGGCAATATCAGCCATGTGGCATTAGGCTTTCCGACATACAGCGTTATTAATGAAGTGCTCGATCGCAAACCCCGTGAAATTCGGTGGGGTATGGGTTTTTCATTGATGCCTTACTCTACTGTGGGTTATAATATTCTCACTCAAGGTAAATCACCAAATAGTGACACTGTTGACGTAGCTAATTTTTACATTGGCAGCGGTGGCACATATCGGGTGATGTGGGGCAACGGCGTTTCGTATAAAGGTTTTTCAGCAGGCGTCAACCTCGGGTATGTTTTTGGCAGAATGAATTATATCCGCCAAACGGAGCTAAGTTCCAACCTCATCATACCTTATGCGAATTACTTTGAGGACAATTACAATCTTCGCGGTTTGACATGGAATGCGGGCGTTCAATACGATATCACACTCGACCCGCAGAAAAATCCTCTTGAAAAAGGCAATAGAAAGCACATTGTCTTCGGCTTATATGGCAATCCTTCTACCAGTTTCAATACCAATTCGGGTAGTTACTATCGACGAACTATTGTCAATTTCACCACTGATTCTATCTCAAGTAGCAGTGATATCAAAGGCAAAGGTAAACTCCCGTCAGAATTCACTGCCGGTATTTCTTATGAAAATGGCATGTCGCTGAAAATTGGTGCGGAGTTCTCCACCTCCAAATGGAGTCAATACCAGAATGACGCAAGACCTGAAACATTGAAAGATATTTCGCAATTTGCCATCGGAGCGGAGTTTATTTTGAGTAAGAATAAATTGAAAAACGAAGAAGAAAAAGTGCGGTGGCGTCTCGGTTTTAGAACCGGTAAAGACCCCCGAAGCCTTCAAAATGAACAATTGAGCAGTCAGGTTTATACAGCAGGCATGAGTTTTCCTTTGCGTGTGGGTCGCGGCTCACAGATTTCTTATTTGAGCCTTGGCTTAGAAATGGGCAAATTGGGTACCGCAAAATTGAAAGAAGATTATTTTAAAATTTCTGCCGGTTTTACTTTGAATGATAATACTTGGTTCTTAAAACGCAAGTTCCAATAGAATTAGGAATTTATAATTAGGAATTAGGAATTAGCAAAATCCCTAATTCCTAATTCCTAATTCCTAATTATAAATTAAGCCAATATGTACATTTCAAAACCAAGCCTCGGTTTTTGACTTGAAAAGCCCGATAATCATTGGTTAAATCATCCACAGCAAAGTAATTATCGGTATAGACGATAAATAAATCACTGACTGGGGCAAAACGCCATTGAAACCGCGTATTGAGGTTGATGTTATTTTTTTGATTGTTATACTGCACTAAAGTCGTGAAAAACAGGCTTTTTGTAAGAGACAAATCTACTTTAGGCCCTATTAGCCACAATTTACGGTCATTAAAACCTTCCGGCAAATCTATTTTATTGTAATTTACATCTAATGAAATAACCCCATAAGGCTGCGCCCGGTAAGAAAATGTGGATTGAATGGATTTAATTTTCCCATTAAAATAACTACCTATACGACCTTGTACGGTTACATAAAATCGCTTGCGGGTATCTGACAAATATACTGAACGAAGACTTCCATACGTATAAGATGTACCGGCAAGTAATTTTTTCCCATCAGTATTAGTGGGATCAAAGTCAGTATTGAGTAGTGTATAGTCCCAACGAAAAGGAATCAAGCTGAATCGGGCATTATTCTTAAAAAAAACGTTAAAAGTAATCGGACTAAAATCGTAATCCGTCATTTTATCAGTAGTTCTACTAAAAAACAAATCCCCATCCATACCTATACTCCAAGAGTTAATCCTTTTTGAAATGGGATAAAAAACAAAATTGAATTGTGGCTCAAACCGATAATAATCTTTGCGTGGCACATAACCCACCTCTGCGTTATAGTCTCTGCCAACGGTTTCCAAACCCGTTTCAAAGTTAAAATTGGTATTGCCATATCGGATGCTCCCCGCGGTCGCAAACGGCTGATACTGAGGGGTGGCGGAAAGGGAGCGGTGGTAAAAAAATTTGCCCTGCCAACGCCCATCCTTCGATGCTAAATTATAATCTAAACCCACAACCCGATTAAAGGCATTTTTTTGTAATTCCCAGGTGTTTTTGCCCAATGAATCAATCCCGAAATTATTTTTATTGACAAAAACAAAAGACAATAGCGAGCGGGAAAATATTTTTCGTTGAATAGCCGTAGCCAAAAAATTGGAAGCCGATAATTTAAGGTCTTGATTAACGCCCGTTTGAATATCCATTAAACCTATGCGCCAGTTTTTATCCAATTTGCCGGTCAATCGCGCCCCAAAAAGAATCGGCACTTTAACCGTATTACCAGCTGCATCCGTTGCCAAACCAATCCGTCGGGTGAACATGGGATTGATATTGCTGAATCCGAAATTACCGAAAAGGTCAGCATTTTCAAGGAAAAACTGTCTTCTTTCCGGAAAAAACAATTCAAAACGACTGAGGTTGGTCACTTGTTTGTCTACTTCCACCTGAGCGAAATCGGGATTCACGGTCAAATCTAAGTTCATTGAAGAGGTAACCGCCACTTTTGCGTCAAACCCTACCCCCCCCTCAGTATCAGCACCCTTGGATGCCGATTTATCTAAATAGTCTTTAGTACTGCTACCCAACACGTAAGGAATAACGGAGATATTGTTTTTAGCTTTTGGTGGTGGAGTATCCCAAATTAATTTACCCGAAAAAGCAATATTATTACCACTTGTAAAACGCGGCAGCCAAGCCCACGTGGAACGTTCAGCCTGATTGCGGCTTTGGTCATATCTGAGCATATTCATACACCAAACGTTACCTTCCTCCTGTCCTGTTATACCCTTGCGAGCAGGGTTTCCATATCTGATGGTTTTAAAAGGAATAGCAATTTCGGCCACCCAATAATCATCGTAGTTTTTTACCACTGAATACCACTTATTGTCCCAATCAGTCGTAAAATCATTCCCGTTAGAAACAAGCCCTTCGCGCTGAACACCCAAGGGGCTTACGGCAAAAGAAAATGCATTTTGTTTATCGGCGTAGGGGTCAATCACTATGCCGAAAAGATCGGTTGTGCCGGGGCCGAAATCGCGCTTAAGAGACAAAACCACGTATTTATCTTTCTTTTGATAACACTTTGCCGCCACATATATATTGTTGTCATCAAAAGTCCATCTCGATTCTGTTTTGGTCAAGGCGTAACAGGTATCGTACGGAATGCTCTGCCAAAAAGGCACAGTGACCTCCGCCTCTTGCCATGCCTCTTCGTCAATAATACCATCAAGTTTGATATTCCCTTTTGCCTTTTTAATGGTGACTCGGGGCTCAATAGGCATTACGGCATTTTGAGAAAAGCTTTTTGAAAAAGTAAGTAGAATTAAGCTAATGGCAAACAACAAAATTTTCATGAGCAGTATTTTCATATATTTCTGCGACAAAATTAGTAAATACTCATATGGAATATTGCATTATATATCGGACAAAAACGTGTTTGAGCGAATTTTTATAACTTTGAATCTTGAGATTTGATGTATTTATCTATCAAAATCAAAGGTTGATAGAAATTAGTGAGTTAAATTGTTTGATAAGAACTAAAATTGTGAATGAAATAAACAAAGGGTATAAAATTTGGAACATATTATTATAAATCAAAAGTGTTTCATTTCATAAATTATAAATTATAAATGTTTAAAAAATTCATATTCATCGGGTTAACCTTAACAAGCTGTTCGCTTTTGGCTCAAGAAACATGGACTCTTGAGCGGTGTATTAGCCAAGCTCAAGAAAACAGCCGCCAAGTCAAGCAAAGTCAGATTGCGGTAAAAAATGCCGAACTCATCAAGAAGCAAGATGTGTGGTCGAGATACCCCTCAGTATCAGCCAACTCTAATTTAGGTTTCAACTTCGGACGCAGTGTGAATCCTTCAACTTATGCATTTGAAAATAGTGCAACCAATTATAACAGTTGGGGTTTGTCCGCCGGTGCCACTATTTACAACGGCGGGCGCATCACTAACCAGATTAAACAAAGTGAATTTGATGTAAAAGCGGCTCAGGCAGATTTAGAGCAAGCGGCCTCAGATATTGCCATGTCGGTAGCACAAGCATATTTGCAAATATTGTTAAACGACGAACAATTTGAAAACGCTAAAAAAAGGCTTCAAACGACTCAAAGCCAATTGGATAGAATTGAAAGACAAATAAAAGCCGGACAATTAGCACCTAATGCGCGCTACGACCTACAAGCTCAGGCGGCTCGCGATGAGCAACAAATCGTCACTGCATCGAATAATGTAGAAATCAGCTACCTGAATCTCAAAAATTTGTTGGAGTTATCGCCCGAAACAGCCATGAAAATTGAGCGCCCAAGCATCATTATCCCACCGGGCACCAACCCTGATGCTTATATGTTCAAAGCAGTTTACAATCAGGCACTCAACAATCAACCGCAAATGAGAGCCGGTGATTTGCGGATAAAAAGTGCTGAAATAGCGGTAAAAATAGCACAAGCTTCTTTATTGCCCTCTTTGAGTATTTCAGGTAATTTGAATTCTAATTATTCCAATACCATTTTGGATTATACAAGAGGCAAACCTATTCAGGTGCCTGTGAAGCAACCAGTTATCATCAATGGACAAACCACAGAAGTTACATTCCTTCAGAGTCAGGTTATTGATGTCCCTAAAAAAAAGTATCCCTCACAGATAGGTGATAATTTTGGTCAGGGTCTATCATTGAATCTATCCATCCCCATTTTCAATGGCTTTAGCCGCCAAATTGCTGTACAACGCCAACGGCTGAATGTTGAAAGCCAAATATTGGCACTCGATAGAAGCAAGCAACAGCTTAAAACGGACGTGCAAAACGCCATAGCTAATTCGCGAGCCGCCAAAAAATCGTATGAAGCCGCTCAAAAAACATTCGATGCTCAAAAAGCTGCATTTGATGCTACAGAAAAACGATTTCAGATTGGCAATGCCAACGGCTTTGAATTTGCGCAAGCTAAAAACAATCTCGATTCAGCAGAAAGAGATGTAACGGTCGCTAAATATGATTATTTGTTCCGCTTAAAAATTGTTGATTTTTATGAAGGGAAAAAATTGACTTTGAAATAACATCAATCGTACTACAAACATTTTTACAAACGATAAAAATTTATGAAATATGGCTCAGCCACAAAAGAAAAAAAGCAATAAATTAATCTGGATATTAGCAGGTGTTGCAGTAGTACTTATCGGTATAGCAGTAGTGACCAGCAGGGGAAAAAATAAAGGCGAAAAAGTGTATGCCGAAAAAGTGCAGAAACGTAACCTCGAAGAAACAGTATCTGCCAGTGGTCGTATTTTTCCTGAGAAAGAAGTCAAGATAAGCTCAGACGTGTCCGGTGAGGTCATCGAGTTATACGTTAAAGAAGGAGACTCTGTTCGGGCGGGACAATTGCTTGTTCGCGTCAATGCTGAAATTTACAAAGACCAAGTCACGCGGGGGGAAGCCAGTGTAAATGCTTCTCAGGCACAATATTCTAATGCATTGTCCAACATTGAAAGTGTTAGAGCGCGTCAATTACAAATGATTGCCCAAAAGGAACAGGTACAAGCACAGTTAAATTCTACTGAGCAATCCTTCAAACGAAATGATCAATTGCATCGCGATGGTGTTATTTCTGATGCCGACTTCGAAACGACTCAGTCCCAACTGCGCCAACAAGAAGCGAATTTAAAATCTGTGGACGCTCAACTTAAAGCATCTTTGTCAGACATTACATCGTCTCAGAAAAGTGCAGAAGCCGCTCAATACAATCTTAAAAGCGCTCAGGCTTCGCTGAAAGAGTTGAGAACCAGTTTGAACAGAACTTCTATCTACTCACCTGTGAGTGGTGTGGTCTCTAAAAAAAGTATAGAAAAAGGTGAACGGGTGGTGGGTACAGCTCAAATGTCAGGAACTGAAATTATGCGGGTAGCCAATCTCAACGCTATGGAAGTACAGGTAGATGTGAGTGAAAATGACATTTCGCGCGTATCAGTAGGCAATGATGTCGATATTGAAGTAGATGCCTACCCGGGCAGAAAATTCAAAGGCCGGGTTTCGGAAATCGCTAATACTGCTACTAATGCATTTACTGCAACCGGAAATGTAAACTTAACGACTGACCAAGTAACAAATTTTGTCGTCAAAGTGCGCATAGAGGCTGCTTCTTATAGCGATTTGTTACAAGGCGGTCGTCCGCCTTTCCGTCCCGGTATGTCAGCTTCTATCAATATTCACACCAATACAGTGAAAGATGCGCTGAGTGTACCGATTCAATCAGTCACTACTCGGGATGAAAATGCCGAGTTGAAAAAAGCCAAAGAAGCCGAAAATACCAATCAGACACCGAAGAAGGATACCAAAGCTCCTGTCAAAGAAGTCGTTTTTGTTGCCTCGGGAGACACTGTCAAAATGGTAGAAATAAAGTCGGGAATTCAGGATAATCAATACATTCAAATTCTAACCGGACTGAATGGAGATGAAGAAGTAATAGCAGCGCCCTACAGTCTGGTTGCACGCAAGCTGAAAAATGGGATGAAAATCCAAAAAGTAAGTGAAAAAGATCTATATAAAACCGATATAGATAAAGCTAAAAATTAAAAGTTTTTCCTATAATATTATATCAAAACAAGTGAGAAAAAGATGAGCCTCGTTCAGTAAAATGAACGAGGTTTTTTTTTAAAAATAATTTATTTACTATTATTCAAAAATGTTTTAAATTTACATGATGTTACGAAACAATTTATTGTTAATTTAAAACCTCTCGTCATGAAAATTATCAAATGGATTTTAACAATCATGGCTCTATTTGTGGTTGTCGGTTATTTAATGCCCGGCACAACGCATGTTGAGCGAACTATCGACATTAATGCCCCTTCAAGCACCGTTTATAATCAAGTCAATGAACTAAAAAATTGGGTTAATTGGTCACCTTGGGCAAAAATTGACCCGAATACAGTTTGGAAATATTCAGAACCTTCCAGCTCTGGTATCGGTGCTTATTATACTTGGTCAAGTTCAAATAACAATGTGGGAAACGGTAAAATGACCATTCTCGATACCAAACCTAACGAGCATGTCCGCTATAAACTGGAGTTTGAAGGCATGGGTGAATCTTTGGTATCATTTAATCTGACCGCTAAAGATAGTTCCAACACTAAAGTTGCATGGACTCTCGATAAAGATAACGGTTTGAATCCCATCAGTCGTTGGTTGGGGATATTGATGGATAAAATGATGGGACCTGACTACGAAAAAGGGCTTGCCAACCTGAAAGCTTATTGTGAAACAAGGAAATAGAGATAATATCGGGAATTGGTAACAGCTTTTTCAAATTTTTCCTCCCTCAGTTTCGAGCTATAATTATTTTTTCAAAAATTTATTTTTAAAAAATTGAATCGATTTAAGTCCAGCTATACTGAGGGGGGTATATTAAAACAAATAAAATCTTTAACAGAAATCCTACATCAGCAGAATAGAAGTTTTGAAACCAATTTGATAAATTTTCTATCTATAAGATATTGCTCCATATAAATTTACGAATAAAAAAAATAGGATATTTTTTAAAAGAATGGTTTGTATGCTTATTTATTTCATTTTTTTAAAATATAAAAATAACAACATACAAATACTTCAAAGTCAAAAGTCAATTAAAAAGCGAAACCTAAAAAATGATTTTAGGCATGTCACAAAGATTTGGTTTTAAAATTTGGTACGAATTTAGTCTAAATAGGGTATGCAACAATTTTTAAAACTTACAAATCTAATGAGAAAATTACTATTTAGCGCTTTCTGTTTTATTGCCTCCCTTCAAACGCAAGCACAAGAAGTGCTTATCAGTGCTCAAAATTTTGAAACAAACCCTCCCGCTGACGAAATGACTTATAAAATAGCGGGTATCGGTGGTACTGCAAGCAGTTATTCGGGGATGTCTCCATCTACTTATTTTTTGGGTGATTCTCCTTTTTACGCGGACGGGGCAAAAGGTTTTGGTATCAATAATAGTGTCAGATATATTGATTTTGATCCGGTCAACACAAGCAGTTATTCCAATATCAGGTTAACATTTAAATTGGCAGCGTTTGCAACTACCACCGCTCAGGGTCTCGATCAAACAGACAAAGTGACCGTATTTGTGAGCACGGATGGTGTGACTTATCATGAACAAATCATTGTTACAGGTAATAGCAATGCTTATTGGGCTTATAGTGCAGCAGGGGTTGCTACTAAGGCATATTCTACGGGAGCACCTGAAACATTTCGACCAAGCAGCGCCGAAGGTTTGCACAATACTGATGGTCTGGGCACTGTTGAAGTAACAGCCTTGCCTGCAACCGGTCAATTATTTGTGCGCATTGAAGTCATCACAAACCGAGCTGAAGAATTATGGATTGTGGATAAAGTACAACTTATTGGTCAAATGGTAACATTACCGGTGGAAATGACTCAATTTAATGTACAAACCGAAGGTAAAAAACAACGTCTGAACTGGGTTACCGCTTTGGAAAACAATGTTGAATCTTTCATTATTGAAAGCGGCAAAAATGAAAATTCTTTTCAACCAATCGGCAAAGTTACTGCTATTGGAGCCGGCGGTTATACTTTCGTTGATGAAAAACCGTGGAGCGGCATCAGCTATTACCGACTAAAAATTATGGATAATGATGGCAGATTTACTTATTCCAAAATTGAAAACGGTTTCATGGGTACTCAAAAATGGCATATTTTCCCGACTTTAGCTTCAGATTACATTACTTTAGAAACAGAAGATCTACAAAAGTATGATAACTCTGACAAATCTCAAGTTTCGGTTTTGGACCTCACCGGAAGAGTCGTATTCACTCAATCTTTGCAAAACGGTGATTCGACTATGAAAATTCCTTTGAAAAATTTTAGTATGGGGGTTTATTTGATTAAATTGGGGGATATGACTCAAAGATTTGTTAAGCAATAATTCATTTTTGGGTGAATATTTTTTGACGATTTTAAAAAAAAAGCGGCCTATACAGAAGTGTAGTCCGCTTTTTGACATTTTAAAATATTTATTTTCACAAAATATCACAATCGGTCTTTGAATATTAATTTTACCCTAAAATTGAGAAATGACTCCTATTGCATCAAAACTTTTTGCGCCAATATTATGCTTTTTTGTTTACCAACTCAATGCCCAAACAACGAATACCGTCTTTGAAGACGACTTTGAAACCCATCAAACCTGGGGCATTTTTGAAGAAATCGTCTCCGGTAATAGTTGTTATGCCGACAACATAGGAGAAGTGTCGCGGTCAACTGATTTTACTAAAAATGGCTTGCAAAGTTTGCGTGTATGGTCCAATAAAACGGGTGTATCAAAAAGCAATCATGTCATTGCCAGCCACCATATTTTTACCAATCAGGGTATTACCGGACGCTATCGGTATGCCATAGATGCCTATGTTAATACAACAATCGGGCTGACACAATCCGCTCCGGAAATCAGCGTTCAAAATACACGTCAGGTAGGTGTCCAAAATCTCACTTACATCATGGGCATACAATACATTGGCAATCAATGGATTACGAACAAATGGAACATTTGGCACAACGGCACTTGGCAAGCCATTCTTCCGTCTGAATTCGGCCTCACTTTGTCATATGATACTTGGTACCATATGGAAATTGAGTTTGATTTTACTACAAATGAGTACATATCACTCACCGTTCAAGGAGGTAGTATCAATATGACGTTGAATCTTCAGCAAGTTTTTCAGAACGCTTCTTCGGGTTTTAAAATCGGGGGTGAAACTCGCAATTGGACGCCTTCCCTTTTTGTAACGGCTGAAAGTGAAAATTTATGGACAAATTGTAGCGAGGTTAGAGACAATAAAGTGTACTACGATAATGTGAAATTATTGGAAGTACTCTCTCCATTGCCCGTAGAACTTGTTAATTTTACTGTTAATCCGGTTTTCAACAATATCATGACTCATCAACTGACATGGCAAACGGCTGATGAGCACCAAAACGAGGGTTTTAACATACAAATTTCAGTGGATAGCAAGGCTTTTGTTAATGTTGGTTATTTAAAAGGTGTTGGCAAACCACATACTTATCAATATAATTATACGCCTATCTCGACCGGTGTCGTGTATTATCGCCTTGAACAAATTGATACGGACGGGCAAAAGCACTACTCAAAAATTATTTCAGTGGAAGTATTGCAGAAAACTCACCCCCTCAGTATATCACCTAATCCGGCTCAGGATGTCGTATATTTTAAGAGTGCATGGGAAAAAGCTACCTTGACAGTCTATAATGCTATGGGAAGTATTGTTTATCAACACCATTTTGAAAATAATGGGCAACACATGTGGCATACAGAGGCAATGTCCCGAGGTTTATATTTTGCTCATTTGAACGTAGGCAATGTCATTGAAAAGATTTATTTACAATAGAGATGTGTTAAGAAAACTTTCATATGACAATTTCTTCATTAGAAAGGGACAAAGACATTAGAATAAGTCCAAAGTCACATCGCATTTGCTGAAACAAACTCTAATTTAGGTGCTGAACAAGTCGGACAACAATAATCGGCAGGTAAGGCATCAAAGGGAGTGCCGGCCGGAATATTGTTCAATTCATCACCAAATTCAGCACTATAAACTGTCATGCAATGGGGGCAAGTATATATTTCCTCTTTAAAAGCAGGGGATACTGTCCGAAGGACTCCTGCTGGAGAGGGGGTATCTTCTTTAAAATGTTTCTCTTCAATTTCTTCTGCATCATCACCCACTATTTGATTTTCATTCAAATACACTTGATATTTTTTATACACATCTAATAAAACAGAAGGCAATTCTACTTTCAAAGCAAACTCTTTATGAACGAATGATTTGCGGCTATTGGGGTTGAACCCTTCTTTGTATAAAATGCGGTAACCGGTTATCAAACCACCCAAAATAGTTTTCTTTTTGATGATAATTGAGCCAAAAACCTCACTTTTGGGTTGGCTTTTGATGGCGAAACTGACACCAAAAGTCCGAGCATCGCGGCGGTTAAATTCTTCGACGATAAAGTTTTTCAATTTCACATCTTCAATGGCGCGGTCAGTATGTTGCCAATTGAGTTCAATAGCGGCGTGACGAAGGTTGATGTCAAATTTGCCCAATATTTTTTCCCATTTCAAACGGTTCTGTTCTTCAATACCTTTGATAATGAGCGACCGCCAGGGTGTAATGCATATTTGACCGATTTTAGTGTCCTGACAAAGTTGGGTGACGCTTTCTAAAAATGTCAATCTAAAAAATTCGTTGCGGCGATAAATACCCAACCACGTGCGCCCACCATACCGATTGAAACCCTCGTAATAGGGCAACATGAACCGTGGTACTGTCAACGGCTCAGTAATGGGTCGCGTGAGTAAACGATAGTTCTTATGAATTTGATTTTGAATCTCATCTGTATCAAGAACTTGCTCATTATCAGTGTCTAATAGCATATTCTCCAAAATCTGACTGATTTGGGGAATTTCGGTCGAATATATCAACTGATTCCAGCAAAACATTTGATTCGATTTAGGAAACCGGACGTAGAGATACCAATAATTTTCGGACGGTGAAGCGATAAAATTCACATGCCCCGTAAAAAAAGGGGTGAAACTTTGATTGTTGTCGGAAATATTGATTTTCAGGCGGGGGCGATAAGTAAACTGACTCAAAATGTCCTGATAGATACCTTCCGATAACCACGTGCCGGAATGAAAAACCGCTGCGCCCGGGTAGGAGCTGATGATATTCGGGTATTCTTCGGCATCTACTTCAAAGTCTATTTGGGCAGCAGTGAGCGTTTTACTAAAATAAGCCAAGTCACGTACTGAAATGGTGGTCAATAATTGCTGCCTCGACCCAATGCGAAAGCCGACAATACCGACCTTTTTGGCGGTTTGCAAAAGTGTGGACAACATGCCGACCGGTGCTATACCGCCGCGTAAATTGATTTTTATATGGTGCTGAATACGCATGTCCTCAAAAATTTTATGACCTTGTCATCGCTCTGAATTTAGTTATTAAACAAAGCCTAAAAGGGGTGACACGATTGTTAAAGATTCTAATAGCCGCTTTACTTCTGATCGGCAACTGCCGCAACCGGTTCCGGCACTTGTCGTTTGACAAATAGCCTCGAGCGTTTCACATCCGCCTTGAATCGCTTTTTCAATATTGCCCGTTCCAACGTTATTGCAAGAACAAACCAATTTTCCAAGCATGGGTTCTATAGCTTTTCCGGAACGTAACAAAGTAAGACGTTTTTCTGAAAGTTCAATGCCTTTGCTTATTAATTCTTTAAATTCTTGAAATTCTGACTTATCACCCATAAATATAGCCCCAACAAGTTTGTCATTTTTGACAATGCATTTTTTATAATATCGCTTGGCTTTATCAATAAAAAGTATCTCTTCATATTCCTTGGATTTGTCTTGAGGTACTTCTATCAAGCCGATAGAAGCCACTTGCAACCCTTCGATTTTTAATATATTCAATGACAAAGAGCCCTGATAAATGCTGGTTTCGTCACCCAAAATGTACCGCGCACATATTCGAGCTTGTTCTTCGGCAGCGGCTGTAATCCCCCACATTTGGCGGTCAAATTCAGCAATCTCCCCCAAAGCAAAAACTGAAGGGTCGCTTGTTTGCATGTATGGGTTGACATTCACACCTCTGAAAGCAGTCAATCCGGCATTTTTGGCTATTTCTATATTGGGTGTTGTACCCACGGCAAAAAGTACGATTTTACATGCTATGCGTTTACCACTCTTCAACCGAACCGCTTCGACTTCATCAAAGCCATAAATGGTCTGAATTTCATCATTAAAATAGGTTTCGATATCCATATCGGCAATTTCCTGAGACAATAAGTCACTACCCATGTTATCCAATTGCCTATCCATAAATCTGGATGACCGATTGACGATAATGACATTCATCCCCATTTGTTTGAGTGAACCCGCCATTTCAAGCCCTAAAAGTCCTCCTCCCACAATCACCGCAGTTTCATTTTTATCTATCACGGTTTTCAAAATATCCGCATCTAACCTTGTTCGCATACTGAACACCCCCCTCAGTATCGGAATGCCCGGCAGCATAAATGCCCGACTACCCGTTGCCAATATCAACTTATCATAAGCGTGGAGGTCGCCATTCGCATCCGTTACCGTTTTGGCATTAATGTTGATTTTTTCGATACCATTATCTTTATGCAATTGAACATTTAAATTATAAATATCGGCATCCTGTAACACAACCAATTGCTCCCAAGACTGCGTGGCGCTCACATAGTCCGGCAACATCACCCGATTGTAAAAGGCATACGGCTCTTTGCTAAAAACTTGAATAGTATCTGTAGAGTTAAAAGCACGATACGCTTGCACGAATGACCATGCCGCCGCCCCGGCACCCACAATGATAATTTTCTCTTTTGGTTTTTCAAAAGCTACCACTTCAACGGCTGAAAACTTAAAATCAGGTTCTTTGGAGCGGGGGTCATACAGGCTATTGGTCAAGTTATTGGCTCTGCCAAAATTTTTACTCATAATTTTACCCCAATGCATCGGTAAAAAAACGGTGCCGATACGTACATCTTTGGTCAGTTTCACTTTGACTTTCACTTCTCCGCGCCGCCCATTGATGACCACAATCTGATTATCTGATAGTCCTCGCCGGAATGCATCGTCGGGGTGCATATCCAAAATGGGTTCCGGAATATGCTGATTGAGTTTATTGACCCTTCCCGTTTTGGTCATCGTGTGCCATTGGTCGCGGATTCGCCCCGTTATGAGCACCAAAGGATAGTCTCTATCCAACGGTTCGGAAGCATTTTCATCCGGACATGCGTGTAAACGAGCTTTTTTATTGGGGGTAAAAAATTGATAGTCGCTAAAAAGGCGCTGAGTGCCCAACCCATCAGAAATCACGTGCTCCTCAGGATAAGGCCATTGGACACTTCTTTTTTCTTGTAAAATGGTATAATTTAATCCTGAAATATCAATATTGGTTCCTTTTGTCAGTTGTGCGTGTTCTAAAAACACCCCCTCAGTATGTGATGTCGGATATTGAATTTCAGATTGCGGAGTGGGTTGCTTAGTGCTTTGCAATGACACTTCTGGTTTAGGGTTAAAATAATTAAAGGCTTTTTCAAAACCCATTTTGGAAGCGAAACGGCAAATAATTTCGGTATCAGCGAGGGCTTCGCCAACGGGTTCATTGATTTTGGGGAGGTAAGTAATGCGGCGTTCGGCATTGGTCATCGTGCCTTCTTTTTCTGACCAAGCGGCAGCAGGTAGCACAACATCGGCAAATTGAACAGTATCAGAACGGTTTGAAACGTCCTGAACCACGACAAATTTGGCTTTTTTTAAAGCCGCTTCCACTTTATTAGCGTCCGGCAAACTCACCAAAGGATTGGTGCAAATAATCCAAATCGCTTTCAAACGCCCGTCTTCGAGGGCATCAAACATTTCAGTGGCCGTCAAGCCTACTTTGGGAGAAATCGTCGTACCACCCCAAAAATCCTGCACTTCTTTCCGATGCGTTTCATTTGCTAAATCGCGGTGAGCGGGTAATAAATTGGCTAAACCGCCTACTTCACGTCCACCCATCGCGTTGGGCTGACCGGTAAGTGAAAAAGGTCCAGCACCGGGTTTCCCAATTTGAGCCGTCAAAAGATGTAAATTGATAAGGCTTAAATTCTTATTGACGCCAATGACGCTTTGATTAAAACCCATCGTCCACATCGAAAGGAATGCTTTGGCATCGCCAATCCACAGGGCTGCTAAGCGAATATCTTCGGGCGGGACATCACATATTATTGCCGCTTCTTCTATGCTGCGTTCAAAAGCTTTGGCTTTGAGCGATTCGACCCCCTCAGTATAATTGTGTAAAAAGTTAAAATTAACTGCTCCAGTTTCAAAAAGTGAGCGAGCGATGGCATTCATCAAAGTCACATCTGTACCCGGTCGGATGGGTAAAAACAAATCAGCTAATTCTGCCGATTGCGTCCGCCGCGGATCAACCACGATGATTTTCACCTCCGGATGAGCCGCTTTATGCGCCTCAACCCGCCGCCAAATAATGGGATGATTCCATGCCGGATTGGCGCCCGCCACCAAAAGCGTATCGCATAATTCAATATCATCGTAACAAACCGGAACACTGTCCTCTCCAAGCGATAATTTATACCCCACTACTGCCGAACTCATACACAGTCGGGAGTTGGTATCAATATTATTGGAGCCAATAAAGCCTTTTATCAACTTATTGATGACATAATATTCCTCAGTCAAGCATTGTCCTGACACATAAAACCCCACTGAATCAGGCCCGAATTTCTCAATCAAGGTCTTAAAAACGGCAGCTGTCCTATCTAAAGCTTCATCCCAACTCACTTTTTGGCGCGGCATCGAACGGTTCATCCGCATTTCGGGATACAACAGGCGGTCGGATTTGTCCATTACGGTATAGTGCAAATTCATGCCTTTTGAACACAACATGCCTCGATTGGATGGGTGCGAAGGGTCGCCCTCCACCGTCATATGCCCGGTAGAATCTTTGTGCGCCAGTACACCACAACCAACGCCGCAATAGCAACAGGTGGTTTTAAATTGTTTTGATGTGGCAGTCATTTTCATATTTTTTACTGAAATAAAAAAAGGCAGCAAACGTGGGATCGAATAGCAAATGCGTGATTGGTTTGATTTGGCATCGCGTTCACTGCCTCTAACAAAAAAATAAAAAACCAATTATATCCTTCTAAATAAAGTTATTCTTCCATATGAATATCATCTATAGAAAATTTGTCAAACAGCAAACTCATGAGTTTATCGTGCGTTTCGATATACCGTGGGTCGTGCACAATGTCTTTTTTATTGCGTGGACGAGGCAACGGCACATCCACAATTTCTTTGATGGTCGCGGCGGGTCCGTTATTCATCACCACCACTCTATCGGAAAGGAAAATAGCTTCTTCGATATCATGGGTAACCATCACAATCGTCTTATTCCGGTTGTCCAAATTCCATAATTTAAGCAACTCAATGTGCATTGTCCCTTTTGTCAAAGCGTCTAAAGCACCGAAGGGCTCGTCCAACAATAAAATTGACGGATTAATCGCAAATGCTCGGGCAATCGCCACCCGTTGTTTCATACCGCCCGAGAGTTGTGAGGGCAATTTATCTTTGTGCTGCCACAAATTGACCATTTTAAGACTGGTTTCTGTAATGGCTTTTTTTTCAGATGGTGATTTACCTTTCAGAACAGAATCCACTGCTTCAAAAATATTTTTATACACCGATAACCACGGCAATAAAGAATAATTTTGAAACACTATTCCTCTATCGGGTCCGGGTCCTTTGACGACTTTATCGTTGGCTATAACCACCCCCTCAGTAGGTTGCGTCATACCGCTGATGGTGCCCAATAAAGTAGATTTTCCGCAACCGGAATGACCGATAAGAGCCACAATCTCCCCTTTTTTGACCGTTAAACTAATGTCTTTAATGGCGGTATAAATGCCTTTGGGTGTTTTAAAAGACACCGTAATATTTTGAACGTCAATACTATACGTCGGCTTTTTCTCAATGGTAACCGCACTGGTAGTAGAGGCGATAGGATTCGGGGCAACAAATGCCGCAATGTTACTTTTTGTCATAGCTCAAACGATTTTGAAGTGATGAAAAAGCACGATCAAGCAATAAACCTACAATACCGATGATGAGTATAGCACACAAGATTTTTTCGAGGTTGCCACCGTTCCAACTATCCCAAACAAAAAAGCCGATGCCCAGACCGCCAGACAACATTTCACCCGCTACAATCACCATCCACGCCACACCTATACTCAACCGCAAACCCGTAATTATATGTGGTAAAGCATAAGGCAACAAAATCTTGGTGATATATTTATATTTTGAAAAACCGTAGGCTTTTCCAACATTGATATGGTCTTGGGGAATGGATGAAACGCCAAACGCCGTATTGATGAGTGTGGGCCATAAAGAGGTTATGAAAATAACAAAAACCGTGGCACTCGGTGCTGATTTAAAGGCTAATAAGCCCAACGGAAACCAGGCTAAAGGTGAAACGGGTCTTAAAATCTGCACAATGGGATTGATTAATCGCATACCGATTTTGCTTGACCCCATCAAAATGCCCAATGGAATAGCCAACAAACTCCCGAAAAGAAAGCCTAAAAATACCCGTCCGATAGAGCTAATCAACTGAACACCGACACCTTTATCGTTGGGGCCATTGTCGTAAAAAGGGTTTTTCAGCATATCACCGAACACGAGTAAGGTTTTAAAAGGTCCTGGAATTTCGCTTTTTGTTACCCACGTAATGATTTGCCAAATGCCTAAAAGAATGGCAATACTGCCTATAAAATAGAGAACATCAAAAATGAGAGATTTTATTTTCATTGTAGTGGCGTTTAATTTAATGCCAACCACAAAGCGAGAGAATAAGAGGATTGAAAATATTCTCTCGTCGTGGCTTGGATCAATGTATGAGTAATTTTATTTGGCAGCTAAGACCAGTGGTTTTGCGAATACTGAGGGGTTGCTCGGATCGAACATTTTTTTCAAAATCGTAATTTCGAAAGGCTTCATATCATCCTCAGTTTGTAAACCATTTTCTTTAGCAAACTCAGCGTAAAGGTCAGAAAGAATCAATTTGTCGGCAATCTCTTTGTAGTTTGGCTCAGTCGGCAAATAGCCATAACGCACATAACTGGCTAAAAAAAACAGCGCATGTGATTTGCGCGGCATAGACACCAAGCCATTGTCAAAAAATTTCATATTGTCATCTGTGTATGTAAAATCAGGTAACCCACAGCCTTGTTTGTATTGACCCGCCAAACGTCCGGCAATAACCGCCGCCGGTGCATTGACATACTGCTGTTGACCCAAAATGTCAGCCGCTTCTTTGCGGTTGTCCATATTATCCAACCATTTTTGAGCCTCAAGGATGGCTTTCATAATTTTTTTCAAATCCGCCTTTTTACTTTCAGCGAATGTTTTATTCACGACTAAAGCTTTTTCAGTATGGTTTTTCCAAATATCCTGACTGGCAACATGGGTGAAACCGATGCTATCTGCTACCGCTTTGCCATTCCATGGCTCACCGACTGAAAAACCATCCATATTGCCCACTTTCATATTGGCAACCATTTGTGGCGGGGGAATAGTAATTGTTTTAACGGATTTCATATCAATTCCCGCTGACTCCATCCAGATTTTGAGCCACAAATCGTGTGTACCACCCGGGAAGGTCATAGCAAATGCCAACTCAGGTTTCTTCTTTTTCAATTCAGTAATAGTTGCAGCTACTTTGCTCACGTCTTTAGGTGTAACCTTACCGCAGAAGTCTTTTGATAAAGTAATAGCCTGACCATTTTGATTCAAAACCATGGCAATTTTCATTTCCTCGCCGGCTTTTCCACCGATGCCTGTATACACTGAAAAGGGCATTCCGAATAGGCAGTGCGCGCCGGTGATTTCACCGTTCAGAATTTTATCGCGCACATTTGCCCAAGAGGCTTCTTTGGATAATTCAACATTGACGCCTTCTTTAGCAAAAAAGCCTTTTTCTTTAGCAATTACCAGAGGCGCGCAATCGGTTAGTGGAATAAAGCCGAGTTTATAAGCAGCCTCCGTTTTTGTTTCTGCACTTTGATTGCCTCCGCAGGAAACCAAGAGCGAGATAATACTGAATAAAAATGCGATAGTATATATTGATTTTTTCATTTCTTTCTTATATTAAGTTGTTTAAAAAATAGATTTAATTCCGGTTTCGCCCAAAAGTTGATATTATTTTTTGGCAGGAGATAGTAACTCAGGTTTGAAATTGATGGATAAATAAGCCCACGTTGCGGTCTGATTTGCTTTACCCATGGTATTCCGCTTTATCACTTCTAAATTATCGTTGGCGAACATCATGCAATACCCTAATTCAAAACCGATGTTTTTACTCAAATTGTAATTTAAAATTAAATCCGTTTCTGTCCCCAAATGCTTACCCAGCAGTGTTTTACCGGTAGCATCCACAACTTTATTAGCCGCATTTTCAGCTAATGAAAAACTATGTATATCCAAACCGGCGGTGAATTTTGGTGACACTGCATATTTCAAGCGGAGGTAAGGATTAGACAAACCCGCCGCAGGCGAACCCGTACCCGCATAGAAATAATCCATCAATCCCCAAAACTTATGGGGCGTGCCGTAAAGCGGGTCAAAACGTTTGCTTTCAGTCGTTTTTGTATCTAAAGCATCGCCTGAAAGTATATCATAGCCTAAGCCGATGGTATATTTCCCCTTTGTGTAAGCGCCATAAGCCGTGAAGTGATAAGCAGAAATATCTTTACCCTCGCGATCTTTCCCGCTTTGCACATAAGCGCCAACGGAGTAACTAATGACTTTTTTGACTGTACCGACTGCTAATAAACCGGCTGTGATACGGCTATTCACGCCTTTGACATCATATCGACGACCATATACTTTTTCCGTTCCGGCGGAAAGAGAGTCTAAACGGAATTTTCCAAAATCATCTTTAAACAACAAACCGGACAATTTCATATTGCCGAATTTTTTAGCCGCATATAGGTATTGCATGGTTTTATACATTTGATTGCCCCCATTTGTAGAGGGCGTTGCTGTCAAAACCGGCGCACCGCCTAAAGTAGAAGTAGGTATAAAACCTGCCGGAATAGCCACTGCCGCGCCCTTGACAGTCATATACTGAGGGGTATTACCGGCGGTATAAAAAGTGTTAAAAACGCCAAAACCGTCCGTGGTTTGGTTGTAAGCTAAGCCTAAATCCACTTGCCAGCCCTTGTTATTGAGTTTTAGAATAGCGGCATCGTGGCGGCGACCTTGTTGTAGCCAATCCAAATTACCGATTAAACGAGAATCATCATACAGTAATTCTTGGCGACCAACTTTGAACGATAAACCCAGCGTATCGCTCAAAAATGCTTCCGCCCAAGCTTCATGTATGCTGAGGCGCGAACCGTCTGCACTGCTGATAGTAGAGGCATCTTGACCCCACACCCGCACATCCTGAATAGACATGCCAAAAGCCAATTTTTCAAATTTGTAATTCAGAGAAAGGCGCGACCTTTGAGAAATAAATCCCGCAGCACTTGTATCGCCATTTCCTGAAATGTCTTTTGGAGTTAACGTGCCCACGCCATTGCGGAATTCCCCTCGCGGTCTGATTTGAGCGAACATTGTCACTTGAGCCGTTGAGTATGTCGAAAAACCGATTAAAACGGCTATCGACATCCAGAGCATTTTGCAATTCTTAACTTTTTTCATTTTCTTTGTGGTGAGTTGTGAAATAATAACTGTTTTACAATGGAAAGCCTTAAAGCGAGTACCAGTCGTTTTGAGGCATTTTTTTTATTTAATTTTTACTGTTTCTAAAGCCAGGGCTTCATTAGGAAGCGTTTCAATTACCGTTTCTGCTTGTTTAGCAGTATCAAATGGCGTCAAAAAGACGACAAAGCCAATGCAAACGACTATGAGACCGATAATCGTAAATGCCCCTCCATAACCGATACTTGCCGATTTGAAGAGAAAACCCGCCAACATGCCACCGACGTTGCCACCGGCACCGACAATACCTGCCACCGAACCGACATTTGAGCGATTGATAAAAGGCACGATAGAATAAGTGGCGCCATTCGCCATTTTCAAAAACATTGCAAAAGTGAGCATAGAAACAATGGCAACCGTGATATTATCCGATTTCGCAAAAAGGGCAATGCCGATACCTTCCAAAATCAATAAAGTCGCTAAAAGCCAGCCTTTACCCCGTAAGCCCAATTTCAGACCTACTTTATCTGCTACAATGCCGCCTATAGCTCGAGCAAAAATGTTCATAAAGCCAAAAGTGCCCGCCAATAAACCCGCTGTTGCTAAATCCGCCTTGAAAGTGTCAACAAAATAAATTGCCGCCACATTGTCAAAAGTAATCTCGATACCGAAGCATGCACCATAAGCAAAAAACAACGCCCAAGTCCGCCAATCTTTAGCCGCTTCTTTGAGGCTACCTTTGGTTTGAATAGGGCGGTCTATTTCATTATAATTGCCAGCCGGCGTATCTTTTGTGAATTTATAATACACAAAAGCCAATATCAATAAAGCCGTTCCCGGCACAAGCATCGCTAAACGCCATGCTTCTGATTTTGTAAAACCCATGCCTACAATCGCAGCAAAAATTAATGGCATCACCATATTAGTGACACCGCCACCCAAATTACCCCAACCACCGGCAACCGCATTCGCAGTGCCAACAATATTGGAGGCAAACATTTTGGAGGTGTGAAATTGCGTCAAAACAAAGGAAGCACCCACAATTCCAATCGCAAAGCGAAACAGTAGGAATGAAAAATAGTCGTGTGAAAAACCGACCAATATCGTAGGAATAGCACTCGCTATCAGCAAATAAGTGTAAGTCAACCGAGGACCTAAAGTATCGCAAAGCCGTCCGATAATTAAGCGCGCTAAAATAGTCGCTGTCACGGAGGCTATGACAATATTGCCAATTTCAGATTTGGTCAGTTGTAACTCTTCGCGGATAATTGGCATGAGCGGTGCGAGCCCAAACCAAGCAAAAAAGCAAAAGAAAAAGGTCAACCAAGTGGTGTGAAAAGTACGCATTTGAATGCCTTTGAAACTCAGGACGTTGAGTTTGTCGAGTGGAAGATTTGTTGGATTCTCCATAATCAAAAAAGGATGAGTTTGTTAGATAATAATTGGTTTTAAAACAATACAATCTTGCCCCTCAGTATGTGCAACACACCAAAGGCATGAACGGAAATAACCGTTCCTCAAAAACCGTTTTTCACAAACTCAAGGCAATTGACAACAGAAAAGCGTTGTTGGGAATAAAAAAGAGCCGAAATTCGATAGAGATGAACCGAAATTTAGAAAATCTCAAGCATTTTTTATTCTTTTGCAGAGAATTGTGAAATAACACACGTTCGTTTTGCAATCAGCCTCGGAGCGACCCCACTCGCTTTCGAGGCTTTTTTAAAATGAGTCGGAGTTCATACATCCCATTTTTTAAGTTTCTAAAAATAGGATTTTACTCACTCAACACATTTTCAAGTTTCCAACCGTCTTAAAAGTCCCCACTTCGAACGATTGTCCACTTGTTAGAATGTCAATAATTAATTGGTTTTTATTCTTCCGAAATCTCGGCTTTCCGAGTGCTTTAAAATGTTTGATAAGCCAAAGTTAAGACCTAAATTTTGATAATACAAAATCACTCACTCCACAAACCTCTCATTTTGGGCCATTTTAACCGTTTTGGGCAAGCCGTTTGACAATGATTTATTCTAAAATAATCATTTTATAAAAATAAAAAATAATCATTTTTCGTAATTGTGAAATATTATTCTGACAGCGTTTTTTAAACAAGGTTTGGTAATTTTATTTTTTAAACTAAGTCTTTTGCTCCTACCTTTGCAATATCAATTAATTGAATAAGTCCCTTTTATTCCTCCTTTCTCTCCGAACTCTCTTATACTGTCCGATAGGGCTTTTTGAAGAGTGTGTGCTTTGTAGCTACAACATGGCTGAAAATAGTATCTCGGTTATTTAGCCGGTGTATTAAAGTCTTTCAATTTAAAACGAAGCATTCAAATGGAAAAAACGAAAATAGTAGTGGTCGGTAACGGCATGGTCGGTTATAAATTTTGTGAAAAACTCATCGCCAAAGCTGGTATTGGAGCCTTCGACATCGTCGTTTTCGGCGAAGAACCACGTCCCGCTTATGACCGGGTGCATTTGAGCAGTTATTTTGATGGTAAAACTATCGAAGATTTAACGCTTGCGCCTATTTCATGGTACGCTGAAAACCATATACGTCTTATATTGAGTGACCCGATAGTCAATTTAGACCTTGAAACCAAAACTGTTACCTCTCATCACGCTTTGATAGAGAAATATGATTATTTGGTATTAGCAACGGGTTCAGGCGCATTTGTTCCGCCGATAGATGGTATTGACAAACGGGGCGTATTCGTGTATCGCACCATCGAGGACTTGGATTTGATGAAGAGTTATGCGACCAAAGCTCGGATCGGGGCTGTCATTGGCGGCGGCTTACTGGGTTTGGAAGCAGCCAAAGCGCTTTTAGATTTGGGTGTTGAAGAAACACACGTCATTGAGTTTGCCTCTCGATTGATGCCGCGTCAAATCGACTTGGGCGGCTCGCAAGTACTCCAAAGTCAATTGGAAAACTTGGGTTTGAAAGTGCACTTGCAAAAATCTACTGAAAAAATATTGGGCAACGGCAAAATTACCGCCTTGCAATTTGCGGATGAAACCAAACTGAATGTGGATATGCTCGTCATTTCTGCGGGTATCAAGCCGCGTGACGAATTGGCGCGGATTGCCGGTTTGGAGGTAGGCGTTCGCGGTGGCATCGTTGTCAACGAAAAATTGCAAACGTCCGACCCCTCTGTATTTGCCATCGGTGAATGTGCTTTGGCGAAAGGCATGATTTACGGGCTGGTTGCTCCAGGCTATGATATGGCAGATTTGGTAGCGACTAATTTAACAGGCGGCGATAAATCATTTAAAGGATTTGACATGTCCACCAAACTCAAATTAATTGGTGTGGACGTTGCCAGTTTCGGCGATCCATTCGCTGGTAATCCGCATATTGGCGGTTGCGATGATAAAGGTTGCCGCTCAGTGGTGTTGAAAGATCAAGCTAAAGGCATATATAAACGCATCAATATTTCAGCCGATGGCAAGTATTTGGTCGGCGGTGTTTTGGTCGGCGATGCTGCTCAATTTGGTGTCTTGCAACAAGCGGTGAATAGCAAAGTCATTCTGCCGCCTAATCCCGAAGATCTGATATTGGGTTCGAGAGGTGGTACTGAGGGGGGTGGTTTAGGCGTAACAAGTTTACCCGACGAGGCTATTATTTGCTCTTGTGAATCCGTTACCAAAGGCGACATCTGTTCACAAGTGATTGATAATGAAGTGCTTACGTTAGACGGTATAAAAAAATGCACCAAAGCCGGTACAGGTTGTGGTGGCTGCGTTCCGATGGTAAAAGACCTCATTGGTCACTCGATGAAGCAAATGGGGCGTGTGGTGCGCAATATAATATGCGAGCATTTTGATTATACCCGTCAAGAGCTTTTTGATTTAATTAAAATAAAAAAAATAAAATCCTACAACGATGCTCTCGATACTTTCGGCAAAGGACATGGTTGCGAAGTCTGCAAACCTGCCCTTGCCTCCATTTTAGCGAGCCTGTGGAATGAACCGATTCAAAAACAAGCCACTATTCAAGACTCCAACGATAGGTTTTTAGCTAATATCCAAAAAGGCGGTACATATTCGGTTGTACCCCGCATACCGGGCGGTGAAATCACCCCCGAAAAACTCATAGTGATTGGTCAAGTCGCTCAAAAATATGGTCTTTATACCAAAATCACGGGCGGTCAGCGCATTGATATGTTCGGCGCACACGTGGGCGATTTGCCTGATATTTGGGAGACATTGATTCGAGCCGGTTTTGAATCGGGTCAAGCTTATGGCAAATCATTGAGAACCGTAAAGAGCTGCGTAGGCTCTACATGGTGTCGCTTCGGTTTGCACGATGCGGTCACTTTTGCTATTCAAATTGAGGACAGATATAAAGGTTTACGTTCACCGCACAAGCTTAAATCAGCCGTTTCGGGCTGTATCCGCGAGTGTGCTGAAGCCAATTCAAAAGATTTTGGCATTATTGCTACTGAAAAAGGGTGGAATTTATACGTCTGTGGCAATGGCGGCTCTAAGCCCGAACACGCCAAACTCTTAGCCACCGACCTCAGCAGCGAGTTGTGTGTCCGCTATATCGACCGCTTCTTGATGTTCTATATCAAAACGGCTGAACCACTCACTCGGACGTCTGTTTGGCTCTCAAAAATGGAAGGCGGCATGGATTACCTCCGTGAAGTCGTCGTGCATGATTGCTTGGGCATGGCTGCCGAATGGGAAGCCGAAATGCAAACTTTCGTTAACACCTACGCATGTGAATGGAAACACGCCGTCGAGACCCCCGAAGTCCGCAAGCGTTTCACCCACTTTGTGAACAGTGAAGAGAAAGACCCTACCGTAAAATTTGAACCGATGCGCGGGCAGATTAAAGCAGCGGAGTGGAAATAAAGTTAATGATGAGAGATGAATGATAAATGATGAGTGGGGAATTCGTACTGAGGTTTAGTAACCTGAAATAGATTTTTTTAGAATCAATTTAGTAATGCCTAAAAACTAATGCTATGATAAAATTAAAATTATCTAAATTAAACATTTGGCTTTGAGCGTGAAAATCTAAGCACTCATAATCCAATTTATAATCTAATAACAATCTCCAAAATCCCTGTAAAGGGTTTTGACATTCCTTTTTTGAATATTTTATTTAAGGAACGAATGTAAAAGTCCCCCTTTGGGGGATTTAGGGGGCTAAATAATTAAAATGAGTCAAACAACATATCAAGATAAATCAACGGGAAAAATAAAATGGGTAGCTGTTTGCGAAGTATCAGATGTGCCCGAAGACGGCGGTGCTTGTGCTTTATTGAACGGTGAACAAATTGCTATTTTTAATTTTACCAGAATCGGCGAATGGTATGCCACGCAAAATATGTGTCCGCATCGGCAACAAATGGCTATCTCACGCGGCATGATTGGTTCGCAAGGCGATGAACCGAAAGTGGCTTGTCCGTTTCATAAAAAGAATTTCTCTCTTCGCTCGGGCGAGTGTTTGAATGATGAGAGTTGTGGCAGCTTGAAAACGTATCCAATTAAGACGGAAGGTGGGCAAGTTTTTATTGGGGTAGTGTAATTTTTTTAAGCGACTACTTCTTTTTACTGAGAAGTAGTCGCTTGAAAAAATCTTTTTCTCAATTGCAAGTCTATCAAAACATTGATTATCAATATTTTATCAGCCTCATATCTACGGTCTCTTTTCCAACATCTGCTGATTTATAATTGCCGCTTATTTTCTACCGTAATCTCAGATCCTTCTGCCAACATAACTGAAGTGGGTTCTAATCCATTGAGTATGTGCCATTCATCACCATATAAACGACCGAAATCTACTTGAATATCGAAGTGATTGACTTCATATTGTTGCCATCTGGGATGGGTGACGCCGTATTCAAAAGTTTTTTGACTGCTGATTTTAGTGTAGCCCCAATAATGCTCAGTTATAAATTCTGCTTCACTACCTGCTTCTATCGGTGAAGGATTTTGATGGGCTTCTACGCGCATGGAGTGCCAATCTTTGCCCAATCGCCAGCTATATTCTACGGTTCTGGCTTCTTCTGTTTCCGCCCAAAAGTGCTTCATTCGCATTGTCTGATAATGCTCGCCGTAGAGGGTGTTTGCTACTATTGTGATGGTTGCTTTGGGCACTATTTCTTTGATGAACACTACGCCACGTTTCCATTCGCCCTTATCCTGATGCTTAACATAAAATCTCAGATTCACTTCTTCAAAGTTGATATGTAATGGTATTTTCAAACCCAACATTTTAGTATTCACAAACAAAAAACCCACCAGACTGACATAGCAGGTGTTGTTCCAAAGGTCTAACTCTGTCTTATTGGGCAGGTATTTCTTTAAAAGTGCCGGGTCAACCGCGTAATTAATCAGCACCAATTTTCTCCATTCTGCTTTTAGAAAACTCATTGTCGTATTATTTAGAATCCATCGCTTGTGTAACGCTTATCAGAACAAGCAGCAATTGGTTTTTGTTTTTGAATAAAAATAATACTAATAAATAACTGAAAAATAAATACATAAAGTGTGCAGCATTTTACCCGTTTTATGGACAATCTAAGAACTTTGATATATCTCAAATCACCCCCTTAATAAATTATCCAAAATGGCTAAACCGCCGCCGGTTATGCGAGTTACCGGTTTTGTCGGTAATTTATAGCTTACGAACGGCTTAGGTGGACTCAATATTTGCCATTCAACAGCGCAATGCAAACCTCGAGACGCTTCAAAAAGAGGCTCTGACATGATGATGCCCATGCCGATAACAGTATTGTTTTCAATGCTTAAAACTATGTCACCTTCTTGAGCCCGTTTGCAAAAGAGTTTAGCTTGAGAGAAAGCAGTATTTTTTGGGATTATATTGAGGGTTTCAACGTACTGCGTGAGTGTATTCCGATGCCAAACACCGGCAACCGCTACCGCTTTTCGACACAGGGCATCGCAAAGTGGCAAAAACCAAATTTGACTTCTTAAACAACTTAACCAATTGGCAGATTGCGGCGTACCCATACGCGCTAACCAAATATTAGAACCTCTTACGACATTGCGCCGAACATCATTGAAAGTAAAAAAATGGGGTTGAAAAAGGTGGGTGATGCTGATAGGACGCGCTTGTCGGGCATCTAATACACCCAAAGGCGCACTGTGCGCACGAATTCGCTGCCATTCGTTTAGAAATTCTTGGGCAATAACAGAATCTTCAATATCAATAAGGCTGTCGTTGTGTTGGCTGCGTGTCCAATTGTACGACCCACTCAGAACGCGGTGCTTATCAATGATGACAAATTTATGGTGCAACAAACCATGTCCCGTATAACCAAAACCTTGTGCTTTTGCCTCCAGAATACGACCAAAAGGCAACCCCGTAGGGCTGAAATTCAATTGGTCAAAATTGATGATGAAATGAATATTTATGCCTTTTCGTTGTTGGTTCAACAACTCTTCAAATAACTCTGGCAGTGTAAACCAACAAACGGCAATGTGGATGTCTGTTTTAGCGGAACGAATTGCCTCGGCCAAGACTTGTGGCAAAAGAGAGAAATGAGCGCGTTTGGTCATAGTAGTTTGTTTAGAATTTGGGGAAATTATTGTAACAAATTTTAATAATAATTCAAATTTAACAAAAAAAAATACCCCTCAGTATAGAAGGGTATTTTTTTTTATAGTAGCATGAATGACCGGCTATTATTCATGATCCACCGAAATATCCATAATGGTATCGTCAACAAGGATACGACCGCAGTGCTCGCACGCAATGACTTTCTTGTGCAAACCGATTTCGAGTTGAAGCTGAGGCGGGATGTGATTGAAACAACCCCCGCAAGCATTCCGAATAACGGTAACCACCGCTAAACCATTGCGATAAGAAGAGCGAATTTTATCATAAGATTTCAACAAACGGTCATCAATGCCTTTGCGGGCTTTGTCTGACTTTTTGCGCAGCTTTTCTTCTTCTTTCTCTGTTTTTTCAAGAATTTTCTGCAACTCAATGCGCTTAGTATCGAGTTCTTTTTTCTTCTGCTCAAGGCGTTTGCGTGAGTTCTCAAACGTTTCTTTCTTGGCGTCAATATTGCGTTGAGCCTCTTTGATGCGTTTGTCAGCCAACTGAATATCCAGACCTTGTAATTCGATTTCTTTGTTCAAGGCATCAAATTCGCGGTTATTTTTTACATTATCCAGCTGTTTTTTATATCGTTCAATCAAGGCTTCAGAGTCCTTGATGCTTCCTTTGTGTTTTTTTATCTCGCCCTCGAGTTCCGATACAGCCACTTCAGCTTTAGAAAGTCGGGTTTCTAAACCGGCTATTTCGTCTTCAAGATCGTTTACTTCCATCGGTAATTCACCCTTGATGCTTTGTAATTCGTCGAGTTCAGAGTCGCCTAATTGAAGTTCGTATAATTGTCTGAGCTTTTCAGCAGTTGAAAGTTCTTTTCCTTTGATAGCCGCCATATTGATAATTTATTGAAAAAAGTTACGATTTGTTTGGTCTGAAACAGTTTGAACCACCTCACATTTTTACCCAATATTTTCATAAAACGTTGAAAATCAATTATTTTCGTCTTAAAACAAGTAAATTGAAAATAAATATTACAAAAATGAGTGCAAATTTACAAATAATTTACGGGATTAGTGAAAATTTTTGTAGAAAAAACTATTAAATTTTTGAATTGTTTTTGTACCATGTCGGTCAACAAGTCAATCGTAAATTGTTCGCTTTCATAATGCCCTATATCGGCTATCATAATTTTACCATCGGCATCAAAAAACTCATGGTATTTATAATCGGCCGTGACGAACACATCAGCACCTGCTCCGATGGCGTGCCCCAATAAAAAACCGCCCGCACCGCCACAGACCGCCACTTTTTTGATGGTGTGAGCAGTCGAAAGAGGCGTTGTATAGCGCACACAACCTGCTTGCATGGTGTCTTTCAAGAAATTTAAAAAATCATGCGGCAGCATCGGTTCAGCTAACTCTCCTACCATACCACTGCCTATTTCAGGATTTTCGTTTTCCAAGATGTGCAGATAATACGCCACCTCTTCGTAAGGGTGCGCATTTCTGAGAGCAGCCAAAATTTTATGCTCTAAAAAAGCCGGAAAAACTACTTCAATTCTATGCTCCGTTACCTGCTCGTCAATGCCTAAAGAACCAATATGGGGGTTGGCAGTGCCCGTGGGGGTAAAAGTGCCGATGCCCTCCGTTCGGAAGCTACAATTTTTATACTCGCCAATTTGACCCGCACCGGCTGCATAAAGGGCATTTAAGACCGTTTGCGTGTTTTGGACAGGGACAAAAGAGGTCAATTTCATCAACACCTGTTTTTTGGGTGCCAAAATACGAAATTGGGTCAACCCCAATTTTTCCGCTATTTTACGGTTCACACCATTTCTGTACATATTGTCTAAATTGGTGTGAATGGCATAAATTGCGACATCATTTTTGATAGCGGCTATGACGGTTCGCTCCACATAGTTTTTTCCATTCAACCGTTTCAAACCTTTGAAAACAATAGGATGGTGGGCAATGACGACATTGCAGCCCAAACTAACCGCTTCCGCAATGACCGCCTCTGTGGAGTCCAAACAGACAATAATACCCGATATTTCTGCATTGGCATCGCCTACAATCAACCCGGCGTTGTCGTAACTCTCCTGATACTGAGGGGGAGCTATTTGTTCTAAAAATGCTGTGAGTTCTTTTATTAACATGGTCAAAATGTTGTGATGTTGTTCAAGATGGCAAAGATTCAATATTTAAACGACAATTTTTGCGGTTGGTTGGTATTGTTTTTTTATAACTATTTAGCCTTCACACGAATTTCACAAATTCCACACGAAGTTCGCTAATCGGCAAATTAAAAATTTAAAAAATTTTAAAAAAATTTGGCTTAGTTTGTAAAATAAACTAACTTTGTGTCATGAAAAATTCAAATAACATTTACAAGACAAATTTAAGCCTGTTGACTGATTTATATCAACTCACAATGGCTTATGGCTATTGGAAAACGGGGATTCATCATCGGGAAGCCGTTTTTCACCTTTATTTTCGGCGCAACCCGTTTGGTGGCAATTATACTATAGCCAGCGGGTTAGCTCCGGCGATTGATTACTTGCAAAATTTGCATTTTTCTGAAGAAAATGTGGCTTATCTCCGAACGTTGAAAGGTGCCAATGACCAACAGTTGTTGGAAGATGCTTTTCTTGATTTTTTGAAAAATTTTCGCTTTGAATGCGATATCGATGCGGTGACTGAAGGCACGTTTGTTTTTCCAAACGAACCGATGGTACGTGTCAAGGGACCCCTTTGGCAAGCTAATTTGATTGAAACCACACTTTTAAATATTATTAATTTCTCGTCACTTATCACCACGAAAGCATCCCGCATTGTCAAAGCAGCCGAAGGTGATATGGTTTTAGAATTTGGGTTGCGTCGGGCTCAAGGATTTGATGGTGGATTGACGGCGAGTCGAGCGGCTTATATCGGTGGCTGTTATGCTACGAGCAATGTAGCAGCCGGTCAGCTGTACAATATCCCCGTCAAAGGCACACACGCCCATTCGTGGGTGATGAGTTGGCCCAATGAAATGACCGCGTTTGAAAAAATGGCGGCAGCCATGCCCCATAATGCCGCTTTTTTGGTGGACACCTATGATACGATTGAAGGGGTCAAAAATGTCATCCAAATTTCACAAAACCCTGATTTTCAATACGTTAAAATTCAATCCATCCGCTTGGACAGTGGTGATTTGGCCCCCCTCAGTATAGAAGCCCGTCGGCTGCTTGACGAAGCCGGGCTGACCGAAGTGAAAATAGTTGCCAGCAATGATTTGGATGAATATGCCATAGAAAAGCTCAAAAAAGAAGGTGCTAAGATTGATATTTGGGGCATAGGCACAAAATTGGTCACCGCATTTGATCAACCCGTGTTAGGAGGCGTCTATAAACTCGGTGCCATTAAAAATGAACAAGGCGAATGGGAATATAAAATGAAATTTTCGGAAGAAGCCGTTAAAGCTTCGACGCCCGGTTTCTTACAGGTTCGGCGGGTCATAGAGGCGTCTAACAACGGTCGTCAGATTGACAATATTCAAGATATATTATTCGATGAATTAGACGTTGACCCGTTGCCAGATGGTGAAAACCTATTAACGCCCATTTTCCAAAAAGGGACATTGGTTTATCAAACACCCAATATTCAATCCATCAGAAACAGGAGTATCGAAAATATGAAGCAGTTTGACGAAAAGATATTGAAGAATTTCAGAGTAAGTTTAGATAAAAAACTAATTTTGAGAAAAGAAAAGCTGCAAGCCACATTGAATGAACGCTTGCACGAAACACCTTCAATCTAATAAAATTAAACCAAATTATAAATGGCATATACTTATGAGTACCCTCGCCCTTCGTTGACTGTGGACTGTATTATTTTCGGCTTGGATGAATCAAGCCGCTTGAAAGTGCTTTTGATTCAACGGGCTAAAGAACCATTCAAAAATCATTGGGCTTTACCCGGTGGTTTCGTAGATGAAAATGAAACGCTTGAAGCGGCAGCCCTGCGCGAATTGCAAGAAGAAACGGGTGTCTCTGATGTCTTTATCGAGCAACTTTTTACTTTCGGCACCCCCGGACGTGACCCGCGTGGTAGGGTCGTAACGGTGGCATATTATGCCCTCATCAACTTAGCAGAACATAAAATCGGTGCCGATACCGACGCCCAAGATGTGAAATGGTTTCCGATTAACGAATTACCGCCTTTGGCGTTTGACCATGCTGAAATTTTGGAAACGGCTATAACCCGCTTGCGGAGCAAATTGCGGTATCAGCCGGTGGGTTTTGAGCTTTTGGCTGAAAAATTCACGCTGACGCAGTTGCAAAAATTGTACGAAACAATTTTGGATAAAGCATTGAATAAACGGAATTTCAGAACAAAAATCTTGAAAATGGATATACTGAAGGAAGAGAATATACTGAGGGGGGTCGCCCATCGACCTGCTCAACTGTATAGTTTTGATAAAAACAAATACCAGACTTATCTCAACCAAGGATTCAATTTTGAAATTTCCGGTTTTGTAAAAGATAAAAATGATGATGACAACTAAAGCATTGATACTCGTGGATTTACAAAATGATTTTTGCCGAGGCGGGGCTTTGGAAGTAAAAGACGGAGATGAGGTTATTCCGATTGCCAACAGTCTGATACAACAATTTGACATAGTGGTAGCCACCCAAGACTGGCATCCTGCCAATCACGGGTCATTTGCCGCCAACCATTTGTGGAGAAAACCGGGGCAAGTAATAGATTTACACGGGTTACCGCAGGTTTTGTGGCCTATTCATTGTGTTCAGAATAGTTTTGGGGCTATGTTTCATAAAAATCTTCAATTGTCCGAAACATCGTCGGCTTCCCATATTGTAAAAATTATCCAAAAAGGTACCGACCCAGAAGTGGATAGTTACAGTGGTTTTTTCGATAATAGCAGACGCAAACAGACCGAATTGCATGATTTTTTATCGTCACACGGTGTTAAAGAGGTGTATGTTATGGGTTTGGCGACAGATTATTGCGTCAAATTCACGGCTTTAGACGCTGTTTCGTTGGGTTATAAAACGTTTTTGATAGTGGAAGGCTCTCGCGGGGTGAATTTGACCGCTGGGGATGTTGATAGAGCCATTGAAGAAATGAAAAATGCGGGTGTGACCGTTTTGCACACCCCCTTATTTACCTAAAATTTAAAAGCAAAACGCGTGAAGAAAAAAGCACCCGCATTCCCATTCTGAACAGCTTCCCACTGCCCGCCCGATTCAGTTAAGTCCGGACTTTGAATAGTAGGGTAAACATCAAAAAGATTATTGACACCCACCAACAAGCTGATATTTTTAGTAAAATTAAAACCATAACTCACATCGGTTACCAAGCGAGGTTGATAGATATTATTAGGGAGAGGTACTTCTGAATAAGCTGTCAATTCAACTTTTGAGAAATACGTCATATTTAAATTCAAGCTTGATTTTTTGCGTTTATAACTCAAGGTATAATGAAATTTTGAAGGTGGTGCAGCGGACACTATAAATTGTAATTCGCGTTTACTAATGAGTAAATCTTCTTTACCGTTAAAATTGTTATTGACTTTAAGAGTGGGTGTTGTCATACGGTTAAAATTACCCACCAAAGACATGTCCAATTTTCCCCCCATAAAATTGGATTTAAATGAACTTGAAATATCAACCCCCTGAGTAGAAGAATTGAGGGCATTGATATAAAATTGAACAAAACGAACATTCAAGCTTTTTAAATCAAGTCCGATTTTTTCATCATCTTGTCCGAATCCGCCGGTTAAAATAATCCTGTCATTGACTAAAATATTGTATGCATCCGCTGAAAACGCCCATTGTTGATTGGGTTTATAATTAAATCCCATACTGATATTCAATGATTTTTCAACGGTCAAATCGGGAATACCTATTTTTTTTGCCAAACTACTTTTGTTATTAGCAATGATTTTTTCATAATTTTCACCCAATTCATCCACATCATTGATGGTTGACTTAAAATGTATCTGCGCTAAAGACGGTGCTCTAAATCCGGTTTGAGTGGAGAATCGAAAAGACAGTTGTGGTATTAGTTTATATCTAAAAGCTATTTTACCTCCTAACGCACGCCCGAAGTCAGAATAATTTTCATATCTTAAAGAACCCGCGGCTAAAAATTTCTTAGAAACCTCCAATTCCGCATCTGCATATACACCAATATTAGTTCGGTACTTATTCAAAGCATCATTGGCACTTACACCCGGAAAACCTTGGGATGTTCCCACCTTTCTGATGGTATCTTTAGTACCATCCGGACGGGGCAATATCAAAGGTTTGGGCATATAATTTTTCCACGAAGCATCTTCGCCCTGTATGATAGAATATTCTGTCAACCGATACTCCCCACCGAAAGCAAGATTCAAGCCTTGCATCACACTATTGAAATTACGGCTAAAATCAGAATTTAATGAATATTGACTATTTTGATAGCCCCCATTATGAAAAGTCGTGCGAGAATTGAGCAATAACGATGGATTGAGTGTGTTCGCAGTATTTAATGAGACATAATTGATGCCATAGCTGCCACTAAAATCTGCATTCCAATCTCCAAATTTTGTCCGATTGCCCAAAGCAAAGATGAAGTTATGGATATCAGTTAATACTTTGGGATTATAACCATTAGGGAAAATTTGATACACATTTCTGGAAGAATCTTCGGACGATATAGTCCAGTTATTTGATTCCGTGTTGCGCAACTGATACCCACCAAACGTGTAAATCTCACCTTCTGCAATGGGAAAAGAGCCGTTGAAAAACAAATTTTTGGCTGTTTGTTTGGCATCGCTGTATTTTTCACGATAGTTTAAACCCAGAAAAACAGAGTCGTTATTGGGTCTGAAAATAAAATCTTTGGAAAAGTAGTCAGCGGTAATATTGAAATTTCCTTTGCCCAACTGAAGGCTGTGTGTCACGTTGGCATTCATTCTACCCCCGTCCGAAGCATGCGGAATAATTTTACCCGCATTTTCATAATTCAAGCTCTTGCCCCAACCCGTCATGTTCATACCATATCCTACAGCGCCCGTAGTACCAGGTTTATCTGATTTTAACACAATATTGACCACACCGGCTACTGCGTCAGAACCATATTGAGCAGCAGCCCCGTCCCGAAGCACTTCAATGCGCTCAATGGCAGAAGCTGGAATGGCATTCAAATCGGTATTGACATCCCCTCTACCGCGGGTACCAAATACGTTAATAATAGCCGATTGGATATAGCGTTTGCCGTTAATTAAAAACAAGACTTGGTCTGGCCCCAAACCCCTTAGAGAAACAGGATCCACATGATCGGCAAGATCCGAACCGGATTGTTTGTTAGCATTAAAAGAAGGTGCGAAATAATGGAGAATTTGGGTCAATTCAACATAACCCGTTTCGTTGACCAAATCCTTAATGGGAATAACGTCAACGCCCACATAACTATCACTCTTAGTTCGGGTTTTATTGCGCGAGCCAATAACGATGATATTATCCGTTTCACGCGAAGAAAAACTCCTCATCCCAACTTCTACCGTTTTAATATCTTTAATACTGACTTCCTGTTTAGCGTAGCCTGAAATATTGAAAATTAATACGTTGGCTTTTTCGGGGATAATGATTCTATAAATCCCAAAAGCATCCGTCATGGTACTTTTAACGGTATTTTTAGCAAAAACCAATACTCCTTTCATGGGTTTATTAGTTTCCGCATCAAAAACCCGACCTTCAATAATTTTTTGAGCCCATAGAGATGAGCCAAAGCTACAAAGCAGTATCCCCCAAAGCAGTATCCATTGTTTTCTCATCTTTCAGTATGTTAAATATTCTTGTTTGATTATTCCTTTACCAAATTTTCACCCGTTCGGTAGGAGGAATCCACATTTTGTTTTTCGGTTTAACATTAAAAGCTTCATAAAATTCAGGAATATTAGATAGTACACCGTTGACCCGCCATTTGGGGGGAGCATGATTATCTGTCATCACTTTTCTTTTGAGTCGTTCTTTTGTAAAAACGGTCATCCAACCTAAAGCATAACCCATAAAAAAGCGTTGAAGAGGGGTATATCCGGCAATTTTTTTCCCTTCTTTAAACTGTTGTGTCTTTTTAAAAGCTCTTAAAGCTACTGTAACTCCCCCTAAATCCGAAATATTTTCATTCCATGTTGCTTCTCCTCGGCAACGAAGGGTATCAACGGCTATATAATTATTGTATTGAGAAATGAGCGGCGAAGCTCTTTTAACATAATTGGCAGAATCCTGAGGTGTCCACCATCTTTTTAAATTACCATTCATATCGTATTCTTTGCCCTCCATATCAAAAGCATGGGTCATTTCATGGCCTATAGTCGCACTTGCCACATAACCGAACGCCACAGCGTCATCAATTTGATCGTCCTCAAAACCCGGTATGGTCAATACTGCCGCAGAAATGACAATTTCATTATTGGCAGGACTATAATAAGCATTGTATTCTTGGGGCGTCATATTCCAATCCGTACGATCAACGTTTTTCTTAAGTTTGTTTATATCTCGTTTAAACCACCACTGTTTAGCGTTCAAAATATTTTTAACATAACTCTGTTTGTCTATTTTCATATCAGCAAAATCCTTCCATTTGGCAGGGTAGCCGATTTTTTTCTTCATGGCTGATAGTTTATAAAGCGCTTGTTCCTTCGTTTGGTTACTCATCCAATTCAATTCTTTTATATTTTCTGCAAAAGCCTCTCTAACATATTCCACCATTTCTGAGTATCTTTTTTTACTTTTTTCAGAAAAAAAATCTTTAACGAACAGTCTGCCTAAACCATCACCCAGCAAATGTTCTTCATTTTCTAAAAGAAATTTCCATTGTGGTTTCTTTTGTTGGCGCCCGTCAATCACTTTTCCGTAAAAATCGAACTGAGCAGAGCTAAATTTTTTAGGCAAATAAGCCGATAAGGAATTGATGACCCAAAATTTCAAATAACATTTCCAATCTTCAAGCGCAAATTGGTTGAAACCATCGTCGAGATGTTGAATATATTCCTGCTGCTCAATAATCACAGAATCCAGGGGGATGTTCATGTTTTCAAACAGACTTCGCCAAGATACTGAGGGGGTCATTTTTTCGAGATCAGCCACTGAAAATTTATTATAGTTTTGATAGGGGCCGTTCAAATCATCCAAACTCTTATGTTTTTGGGCTAAAAATTTTTCAATTTTGAAAACACAGGTGGCATGCATGAAAGCCGTTCTTTCTGATTCCCCCAAATTCGCAAATGTCTTCTTCAAATATTGAAGATAAGCCATCCTGATTTTTGGGTTCATGTCATCGTCATTCAAATAATATTCTTTTTCATATAAACCCAAACCGCCTTGATAGATGTAGAGGGCATATTGATCGCTCTTCATTTTATCCTGATAAACGTACGGGAAAAATAAAGGGGTAATACTATAAGTCTGGATATGACCTGTTACAGAAAAAAAGCTTTGAAAATCATGAATGTTGGATATACGATCCAATAAGGGTTGTATATATGTCAAACCTTGTGCTTCCATAGAGATAGTATCCATGCCCGTTGCCCACAAGTCACCAATTTTTTGCTCAATACTCCCTATGGGTGACATATTAACCGATGCGTTGCGACAAAGATTGATGGTATTTTGAAAAACTTCTTCATTAACCATTGTCTCCATACCCCATTTACTTTCTGTGGGTGGCATCGGAAATGCTTTAAACCATCCCCCATTTGCCCATTCGTAGAAATCATCCGCCGGATTTATAGAAGTATCTATCTTATTGGCAACCACATCTAATTGATCCGAATCAGACACAATATTCGCCATTTTACGCTGACAACCTGCCCATAAAATGAGACAACCAATAAATAAAACTCTTTCTACCATCAATAATTGGATTGCTAATATATAAATTAATAGTGCTTCTTACCTTTTTTAGGTGCGAATCTTATATGAATATTATATATTACAAATACCATGCAAACTTCAATTGTAAAATTGGATAACCGTGACATTGAAAATTAGGAATACCCATAAAAACTACTTCTCTAAAATTTCAAACTCCACACGTCGGTTCTTTTTGCGGCTTTCTTCCGTATCTTCCGTTACCAAAAGAACGGATTCTCCATAACCCTTTGATAATAAACGCGACGATTCTACGCCTTTATCTATCAAATAATTTCGGACTGCCGCCGCTCGCTTTTCGGACAATTTCAGGTTCGATTTAGCATCGCCATCGCCACTCGAAAAACCTTTAATCAATATCCGCACGTTGGGAATGCTTTTGATAACCAAAGCAGCTTCATCTAATTGAGACAAAGATTCCGGTAAAAAAACATCGGAATTGAATTGAAATTGTACTTTATTCAAAACTTTCGGGACGAAAACCTCTTCATTTTTGCGCCAACTGATGATTTTCTTATTTTCAGGCATCACATTGTTTCTTGCTTCCATCACGAAAACATCGTCAATGTAGGCAAAATGATGACCAAAATTATTGGATTGTAATTTTGTAGAATCGTTGGAAAAAAAATTACCTATGATGAAATTCTGGAAGGGGCGTTGGGCAACAAAAGAATCCACAACCAATGACCACGTCGTTTCTTTGCTATAATTATTCACATTTACCTGATACGCTGCCGGTTGCAATGGCAACCGACTCGATGAATCGATTTGCAGCGGTCTGGGTAAAAAAGCAATGCCTATATTGTTAGCTCCTTCGCAGTGGTAATGCACCCAAAAGGCAAAATAATATTTTTTACCTACCGTCAAAGGCTCCGACAATGATCCTTGAATATATTCGCGAAGCTCCTCACCGTCATCTCTTATACCATACACATTCAAACCGGCTACATTGCTACCACCGCGCGCCTTGAATGTCCACTTAGAGCCGTAAGCGTCATAGACCATATCCGTCGGTGGTGGGCTTGTAAAAAGGCGAGATTCCTCTTTAGTCGGCGCATTCCAACCTAAAGCTGCTTCGATTGTGTTATCGGGTTGCATGGCGATTTTTTCATTTGCCGGCGTTTCAAAACTGGGATTGATGACCAAATTTGCCATCGCTTTTTTAGGGGTGGCAACCGTATTTTTATCAGGTGAGGGAGTCTTGCCGTTATCTGACGCTTGAGCCATCAAAATTGGCGTGAACAGAACAAAACAGACATTGAAAAACAGATGTTTTATCATTTTTCGAGGATTTTATAGGTTTTAGAAAAAGTGTTGAGATTCATTACAATATTAAAAATAAATTTAATAAAAATCAAATATTTTGACTTTTATTAATTCGTTTTCAATAGTTATTGACTCTCTTTTTACCCTAAAATCCTCCTCAGTATTGCGTCGTAAATACCTTAGGACGTTTGAACACCCAATTTACTGATGTTATACCCTTTCGATAATCGTTGCAACACCCATGCCCGCCCCACCGCATAAGGCAATCAAAGCGCGTTTCAATTGGCGTCTTTCGAGTTCGTCTAATACCGTTCCGAGTAACATCGCGCCCGTTGCACCCAGTGGGTGACCGAGTGCAATCGCACCGCCATTCACATTCAGAATAGCATCATCAATATTCATATCCTTCTGAAATTTGAGCACTACTGCGGCAAATGCCTCGTTGACTTCCCATAAATCAATATCTTTTTTGGTCATTCCTGCTTTTTTCAACGCTTTTTTAGCCGCTGCCACGTGACCTGTGAGCATAATTGTCGGCTCAGTGCTCACTACCGATGTAGCTATGACCCGCGCACGAGGAGTTAAGCCCAATGCCATGCCTTTTTCGAGCGTACCGACCAAAACCGCTGCCGCACCATCCACAATGCCGGATGAATTACCAGATGTGTGAACATGATTCACGCGCTCCACTGAGGGGTATTTTTTCATTGCCATCGCATCAAATCCACTCTCGCCAATGTCATAAAAAGACGATTTTAGTCGGCTCAAAGCTTCATAAGTCGCTTCCGGCCGCACATGTTCATCATGTCCTAAAATGGTTAAACCCGTTCTGTCTTTGATTTGCACCAGAGATTTGGCAAAATATCCATTCCGTTGAGCTGTCGCAGCCCTGTGTTGAGATTGCAAGGCATATGTATCCACTTGTTCGCGACTAAAACCTTCAATAGTGGCAATCAAATCAGCCGCTACGCCTTGTGGAACGTAATTGATTTTACCGACCACATCGGGGTCATACAAAATAGGTCCATCATCATGGGTCATCGGTACCCGGCTCATGCTCTCTACGCCCCCTGCCACAATCAAGTCTTCTAAACCCGACCGGATTTTCATGGCTGCCAAGTTCACGGCATCCAAACCGGAGCAGCAAAAACGGTTGATTTGCATCCCCGCCACGCTGTTGTCCCAATCCGCAAAAAGCAGGGCTGCTTTGGCAATGTTTCCACCTTGATCCTCGACAGGCGTGACGCAGCCAAAAATACCGTCGTCCACTTGCGCCGTGTCTAAATTATGGCGGTGTTGCAACTCTTTCAGCACAGTTGTCAAGAGTTCAATGGCTCGGACTTCGTGCAACGCGCCGCTTGATTTGCCTTTGCCGCGAGGGGTTCTGAGGGCGTCGAATATGTATGCGTCTATCATCAACTACTGGTTTGAAAACGGTGTAAAAATTGTACCCTAATGAGGATTAAGTCAGCCTGATGTAGTGTTCTACAGAATGACGGACAAATTTATAAAGGTAAGTAGTTAATGTGTGTATTTCAGGCTGATATATTTTTCTACCGACGATATTGTTCATGATAAGTTTTTAAATTATCCAAGCCCCCAAATACAGAAAGTGCGGTATTGGCTAAACTACATTTATCGGCAGACAGGTATTTTAGAGTAAAAGAGTTTAGTTGACACATTTTATAGTTTAAATTGGGGTGTTACAAATTCACAAATGGGTTTTTACGTATATTTGCCAATATGATAGATTTATCTCAAACTCAACAGCACATTCAACGCGTCACGAATTTTCGTGACCTTGTTTCAACACCTTTTCAGGGAGAAATAAATGCGATGTGTTGGACACGTCAACTCATAGGTGATTTCGCTGAGATTGTTAACAAGGTAGAACAGAACGAAGACATAACGGTATTGGATGAAGAGCAACTTCGGGGACTTCAATTGAGTGAAAAGGGACAACTGGCTCGTGACATTCTTTTAAATGACTTGACGCTATTGACAGCTCATGGTGCAGCGCCGGTGCTTAACGTGATCAAGTGCTATGACAGAGACGATGAGTACCCGTTTTTCCCAACGGATGTCTATTCTTTTCATGTAGATCGGTCTCCTGTACCCACTGATACCTTTTTATGTACTTACTACGGCGATCCGAGTGACATATTGCCCAATGCAGAAGCCATACAAAAAATAGGGATTCCCGAAATACGGGATGAACTCAAAAAACTATATACAGGACACGATGAAGGTTTTGAAGCATTTTTAACGGAAAATTTCTTTGATTTACACTACCAAGCTCAACCTAATGCCCAGCCTATCAGCTTAGGTTTGGGTCATTTATGGCGGTTAGCGATTGACCATCCTGAGAGTAAAGTGCGTCCTTGTGTTCACCGTGCGCCAAAGGAAAAAACCAGCCGATTGTTGCTCATTTGTTGAGAAAGAAGCGACAAAGCTATTAATCCTCCCCCCTCAGTATAGTAATGGTCAAAAGATAACAAGTTATTTTTGTCATTCTGAGAATCCGAGCAACCCTAACGGGATTGCTCGGATTATCAGAATGACAAACAGCAGTTTTATTATTTACTCGTTAAATAACACAAAAAAAATGACAGACATCATAGGAGACATCCACGGCTACGCCGATACATTAGAAGCCTTATTGCAAAAAATGGGGTACGAAAAGCACAAAGGCGTGTATGCCCACCCCGAGAGGAAAGTCTTGTTTGTGGGTGACTACATTGATAGAGGACCTCAAATCAAAGAGACTTTAGCCATCGTGCGCGCGATGGTGGAAACGGGCAATGCGATAGCTTTGATGGGCAATCACGAATACAATGCCGTGTGTTTTCATTTTCAAGAAACAGAGGGCGGACATTTGCGCAAACACGACATCAAAAATATCATCCAACATTACGAAACCTTGAAACAGTTTCAAAACCGACAAAGTGAATATGAGGACTATATAGATTGGTTTAAGACGCTGCCCCTTATTATGAAACGGAGCACTTCCGAGCCGTTCATGCGTGTTGGGATGCTGCCCATATCCAATATTTGCGTCAGCACCTGAAAGACGGTCGCTTGACGGACGACTTGATTTACCAATCGGTAGCTGTCGGAACGCCCTTAAATGAAGCCGTAGATGTCACCTTGAAAGGCAAAGAATTGAAAATGCCCGAGGGTTTGTTTTTTAAGGATAAGGACGGTACAAAAAGGACAGACATCAGAATCAAATGGTGGGAAAATCCGGCCACGATGACCTACCAACAAATCAGCGTAGAGAAAATTGACCATTTACCGGATTCTGCGATTGATATTAGCACTGTCTCTAACAGTGATTATTATGAGGAAGCAGAAAAACCTGTTTTCTTCGGGCATTATTGGCTCAAAGGACAACCCGGTATTTACAGAAGTAATATTTGCTGTTTAGACTACAGCGTGGCAAAAGGTGGTCATTTGGTGGCGTATCGTATGGATGATGAACAGGCTTTGGATTATCGTAAACTGATTTATGTGTAATATAGTTGCCAATAAGGCTTATGAGTTTGAGAAATAAATTTGAGGGTTAAAGGTTGTAAAACACCCTAAAAGTCGGTATATTTGTGTATGGCAAAAGATATTTTTCATGAGACAGTTAAAAAAGCCCTTGAAAAGGATGGCTGGACAATCACGCACGACCCTTACTTTTTGAATGATAAAAATGAAACGCTTGTATTATGGAAAAAATAAAAAAATATAAAACAGCGATTTTAAATGTTTTAAAATCATATCAACGTACTTCAACAACCGTTGAAACCTTGTTGCTTGTAGATAATGAACATCATCACTATCAAGTAGTGGAAGCAGGCTGGAAAGACCCTGACAATTATTATTATGGTATATTGTTCCATATTCACATCAAACCAACGGGTAAGATCGTGATTTTAGAAAACAATACAGAAGATGACCTCGCAGAATCCCTAATGGATTTTGGCGTTTTGAAATCAGATATAGTTATTAATTTCATACCTGAACGGGTACGACAATTGACGGGCTATGCTGTTACTTAAACAATTGCTCGTATGGCATCAAAGAGTAAAATGCCAGTATTCTAAATACCTAAATATTGCCTCCAATAAAGTGAAATACTGAGGGGGCTTTTTTTATAATTCACAAATGGGTTTTTACGTATATTTGCCAATATGATTGATTTATCTCAAGCGCAACAACAAATACAACAAGTCACGAATTTTCAAGACCTTGTTTCAACGCCTTTTCAGGGAGAAATAAATGCGATGTGTTGGACGCGTGAACTAATAGGTGATTTCGCTGAAATTATTAAAAAGGTAGAAGGGCACGAAGATATAACGGTATTGGGAGAAGAGGAGCTTCGTGAACTTCAATTGAGTGAAAAGGGGCAACTGGCTCGTGACATTCTGTTACATGACTTGAAGCTATTGACCGCTCATGGTGCAGCGTCGGTGCTTAATGTGATAAAATGCTATGACCGAGACGATGCCTACCCGTTTTTCCCAACGGATGTGTATTCTTTTCATGTAGATCGGTCTCCTATACCAACCGATACCTTTTTATGTACTTACTACGGCGACCCGAGTGACATATTGCCCAATGCAGAAGCCATACAAAAAATAGGGATTCCCGAAATACGGGATGAACTCAAAAAACTATATGCAGGACACGATGACGGTTTTGAAGCATTTTTAACGGACAATTTCTTTGATTTACACTACCAAGCTCAACCTAATGCCCGACCTATCAGCTTAGGTTTGGGTCATTTATGGCGGTTGGCGATTGATCATCCAGACAGTAAAGTGCGTCCTTGTGTTCACCGGGCACCAAAGGAAAAAACCAGCCGATTGTTGCTCATTTGTTGAGAAAAAAGCGACAAAGTTATTAATCCTCCCCCCTCAGTATAACACAAAAAAAAATGACAGACATTATAGGAGACATCCACGGCTACGCCGATACATTAGCAGCCTTATTGCAAAAAATGGGGTACGAAAAGAACAAAGGCGTGTATGCCCACCCCGAGAGGAAAGTCTTATTTGTGGGCGACTATATTGATAGAGGACATCAAATCAAAGAGACTTTAGCCATCGTGCGCGCCATGGTGGACACCGAAAATGCGGTAGCTTTGATGGGCAATCACGAATACAATGCGGTGTGTTTTCATTTTCAAGAAACTGAAGGCGGGCATTTGCGAAAGCACGACATTAAAAATATCATCCAACACTACGAAACTTTGAAACAGTTTCAAAACCGACAAAGTGAATATGAGGACTATATAGATTGGTTCAAAACGCTGCCCCTGTATTATGAAACCGAGCACTTCCGAGCCGTTCATGCGTGTTGGGATGCCTCCCATATCCAATATTTGCGTCAGCATCTGAAAGACGATCGCTTGACATACGACTTGATTTACCAATCGGTAGCAGTCGGAACGCCTTTAAATGAAGCCGTAGATGTCACCTTGAAAGTCAAGGAATTGAAAATGCCCGAGGGATTGTTTTTTAAAGACAAGGATGGTACCAAAAGGACAGATATCAGAATCATATGGTGGGAAAACCCAGCAACAATGACCTATCAACAAATCAGCGTCGAGAAAATTGACCATTTACCCGACTCGGCGATTGATATCAACAATATCTCGAACAGCGATTATTATCGAGAAGACGACAAACCCGTTTTTTTCGGACACTATTGGCTCAAAGGACAACCCGTTATTTACCGAAATAATATTTGCTGTTTAGACTACAGCGTGGCAAAAGGTGGGCATTTAGTGGCGTATCGCTTTGATGATGAAAAGGATTTGGATAATGCTAAATTAGTGTATGTTTGATATAATACGACTGCCTACAAATTTTGAAGCAATTAAGGCTCATTATTTTTGAGCAATAAAATTTAAGGATTAAAGGTTGTAGAACACTCTAAAAGTCGGTATATTTGTATATGGCAAAAGATATTTTTCATGAAACAGTTAAAAAAGCTCTTGAAAAAGATGGTTGGACAATCACGCACGATCCATACTATTTAGATATAGACAATCCTTCCCCATTAGAGATTGATTTGGGGGGCAGAAAGGCTGATTAGTGCAGAAAAAGGTTCTGAAAAAATAGTGGTAGAAGTCAAAAGTTTTTTGAACCGTTCACTCACTTATGACTTTTATGGTGCTTATGGTCAGTTTAGGATTTACAGACGTGGAATATTAAAAACAGATCCGGAACGGGTCTTGTTTTTGGCAATTGCCGAAGATGTTTACACCGAAATTCAACAAAGGTCCTTTTATATGGAACTGATCGAAGATGAGAAAATATTTTTACTTATCTTTAATCCAATCAATCAAACAATCGAATCATGGATAAAATAGCAAAATATCGGACAATAATCAAACAGATATTCAAGGATTATGCAACAACACGTATTCCTGCCAATGAGACCAATCCTGGTTATCAATTAATATTTGATGACGAAAATAATCATTATTTGCTTTATCGGACAAATTGGAAAGATGAATTGCGGCGGGTTCATTTTTGTGTATTTCATATAGACATCATCAATAATAAATTGTGGGTTCAAGAAGATGCCACAGATTTTGACCTTGTGGGTGTTCTTGAAGAAAATAACATACCCAAGGAGGATATTGTTTTAGCTTTTCATGCGCCTTATAAACGCCCATTTACTGGTTATGCAATTGCTTAAACGTATTGGTATTGCGACGAAAAATAACACGCCAGTATGTTAATACCTTCAATTCATGAGTGAATTCCGCAACTACGCTGAAAAATGAGAAGCCTTATTTTCAAAAAAAATCCGATGCCCTAAAGCATCGGATTCCCACAAATCTCAAAATCTACAGTTATTATTTTTTGCCTTGTCTATCGTATTTTGTTTGAAAGCGTTTGGTGAGTTGCTTGTGTTTATTATCCAAATCAATCACTTTGCCGCGAATGAAAGCGTGAATCACTTGAGAGGTGCGCATATCCAATACATCCCCTTCGGTGATGATAAGCGTTGCATCTTTACCGGTTTCTAAAGTACCGACTGTGGCATCAATCCCGAGTATTTTAGCCGCGTCGGAAGTAATGGCCGTAATAGCATCTTCATACGCCAAACCGAAGCCCACGGCTTGCCCAGCCATAAGGGGTAGATTGCGGGTTTGCCACCCACCATTGACACTCATGCAAAACAACACCCCGGCAGCTTTGAGCATCGCGGGTGTTTTGAACGGTTGGTCTATATCATCGTCATTGCGAGTAGGTAAATCTTGGGTTTCACTCAAAATGACCGGCACATTATTGGCTTTTAAAAGATCCGTTATCATCCAAGAGTCTTTTCCGCCGACAATAACAGTTTTGCAGCCATATTTTTTGGCAAAAAGAATCCCTTCGGTCATCTCTTTAACCAAATTGGAGTGCACAAACAGGGTTCTTTTACCCGAAAACACGTCGCGCATGGCTTCAAATTTGAGGTTTTTCGGCAGCGGATTGGCTTTTTGGGTATAGGCTTGAGCTTCTTTGAAAAAAGCGTCTAAATCATTCAGTTCGGTGTTGTACTTATCATTTTTTTTGACTGAAACGCCACCCGCCGCAAAATCAAAAGACACACTGTAAATGCCGGGCCAGCGCAAGTGCATGCCTTCATCCGTTTTGTAAGCCGCGTCTTCCCAGTTCCAAGCGTCCAACTCGACCACGCTCGATTGACCGCTGATTCTGCCGCCTTGTGGCACAATTTGAGCCAATAAAATACCATTCGAACGCACCGTCGGCGGCACTTGCGAATCGGTATTGTACGCCACGATACTCCTTACGGAAGGGTTCATGATGCCAATCTCCGATAAATCCGCCGTGGCTCTCACGCTTTGAATCTCTACCAAGCCCAGGGGCGAATTGCCGGCAATCAAGCCCGGATACACGTGTTTGCCGCCGGCGTTGATGGTTTTTTTATATTTTGACCCATCAAGGCGTACTAATGTAGCATCCGCCACGAGGGTAATTTTACCATTTTCTAAGCCGATAACAGCATTGTCAATCACTTTCCCGTTGCCGATATGCGCTTTCGCATTCATGATGAGGATGGACTCACTTTGAGCGGCGGCGGGCGTAGGAATGGTTTGAGCCTTGATGTGTAAACAATTAAGCATCAATGCTGTACATATTAATATTGAAATATTTTTTTTCATATTTTATTGAAATTATGGAATACCGAAATTTAATAATGACTAATTAGGCGTTAAAAGGCATAGTTATCAATACCTTAACAATTCATCATTTATCATTTATAACTCATCATTAATTAATTAATCCTTCAACTCATCCTCATCATCTTCACATTCGTACAACTTCATGGCTTTGCCTAATGCCGATTGGGTAGGTGCGCCGCTTTTTTTCGCTTTCAACATTTTATTGACAAGGCGGGCACGTTCGGTGCGGATGTCCGCTTGCATTTTTTTGTCTTCTTCGCGGTCAAAAAACTTGATGCCGTCCACGTAAGTTTGCTCAGCTTTGGCGTAGATACTGAGGGGATTGTCTGACCACAAAACAACGTCAGCATCTTTACCCGCTTTGATGGAGCCGATGCGTTTATCCACATGCAGCATTTTTGCCGGATTGAGCGTAACGAATTTCCAAACTTCGGCTTCATTTTTCATGCCGCCGTACATCATGCTTTTGGCAGCTTCTTGGTTGAGACGGCGCGCCATTTCGGCGTCGTCGGAGTTTATGGCTGTAAGGACACCTTGAGCGTTCATCATGGCTGCATTTTCAGGAATGGCTTCATACACTTCATATTTGTAACTCCACCAATCCGCAAAACCGGCAGCCGCTACGCCATGCTTCGCCATTTTGTCGGCTACTTTATACCCTTCAAGAATGTGGGTAAATGTGTTGACGTTAAAATTGTACTTTTCAGCCACTTTCATCAACATATTGATTTCGCTTTGCACATAACTGTGGCACGTGATAAAGCATTTTTTTTCTAAAATATCGGCTAAACATTCCAATTCAATATCTTTTCTGAACGCTTTGCCCGATTTCCGTAAAATGGCATATTTTTTAGCGCGTTGAAAATGGTCATCAAAAACTTGCTCTACACCCATGCGGGTTTGCGGGAAACGCACGCGCTGATTGTCGGGCACATCCCAATTGGATTGTTTGACATTTTCACCCAATGCAAACTTGATGAATTGATCCCAATTTTCAAATTTCAATTTTTCTGGCTCGTAACCCCACCGAAGTTTTATCAGTTGTGTTTGACCGCCAATTGGATTGGCCGAACCGTGCAATAAATGGCTGGAAGTCACCCCACCCGCTAATTGACGATAAATATTAACATCTTCAGAATTTAAAACATCGCCTATCCTTACTTCCGCAGTGGAGGCTTGTGTGCCTTCATTGACACCTTTAGAAATAGCAATATGGCTGTGTTCATCCAAAATACCCGCGGTCAAGTGTTTACCCGTCGCATCTACCGATTTCGCGTTTGCCACCGACAAGTTTTTGCCGATTTGGGCAATTTTACCGTTTTCTATCAACACATCCGTATTGTTCAAAATACCCTCCGCTTCGCCTGTCCAAACAGTCGCATTTTTGAATACAACCCGCTCAGATAGCGGTAATTCCTTGCGCCCATACGCCCCAAACGGGTACGTAATATCGCCTTTTACCGAAGAAATGGTTATATTGGACTCTTTTGGAGATGGATTCTTCGCTTCCGTTTTACCGGCGAAAGCCATCGGTACTGCTTCCCAGTTGACCCATGTGCCATCACCCAACTGACCCCGTCCCCGCATCACGCCGCCGTCAAAGAAACCGGACAATCTGATCACTTCCTTCTCACCTTGCGGTGTAAATGAAATAGTGAGGCTGTTGCGACTTTGAGAAACATCCGCCTTGGTTTTTAAGGTATCCGTTTTAAATAACTGCATCTCGCCCGAAGCAGATACTTGCATCATTTTATAGACATTGTTGCCGAATTGAAAACTGTAAGTACCCTCCAAATTGGGTTTATCTATATCATTGATGACATAACCCTTGCCTTGCACCCAATTGTGAAATATTTTATTGTCTTTCGCAAAAATGGTATTGGACGTGACTAAAAAATTAGCCAAACTGCCTTTGTTCAAATTACCTAACTCATTGACACCCAATATTTTAGCGGGTGTTTCCGTTAAGGCTTTAAGCGCATCGTTTTCACTCAAACCGTTTTCAATGGCTAAACGAATTTGTTTAATGAGGTCTTTTTTGTCTTTCAAGCCCTGAGCGGTGAAGGTAAATTCCACGCCAGCTTTTGCCAAATACGAAGCATTAGCCGGTGCCATTTCCCAATGTTTCAGGTCAGAAAGTGGCGTATTGAGGGCATCGTAAGGGTCTTCCACATCATAGGCATCCGGAAAATTGAGGGGTAAAATAAATGGTGTATTCAAGGCTTTGAGAGCATCTAACCTTTGATATTCATCGCCGCGACCTTTGATGATGTATTTTTTACCGAATTCCGCACCCAATTTAGCCGCCCGCAAAGCTTCCAATTTATCACTTACTTCAAAAATTTGAGGCAGGGATTGCACATTGTTCCACGCTTCGAGCGAGATATTTTTTTCTTCTTTAGCGCCTTCCCGCGCATACCATTGTCCATCAAGGTAGGTTTGCCGGAAAAGTGAAATAGCGCCCATAAGCGAACTCGGATAATTTTGGGTAGAAGTACCTTTAGAAAATGACATAATGTGCGCCGCCATCGCCTTCACAATAGTACTGTGCTCCCGTTCTGACGCTGTAGTCACCACTGCCCCCGTTCCACGGCTCAAACCGTCCATTTTGTGGGTCATCACCGCCCCGTAGCCGACGCCGCGCAGCAGTTCAGCGTCTTTTTCATTCAACGCAAAAGCTTCATGTGCCTTAAACTCGGTTCGCAACGCTTCATTCCAAGAATAGGCACCTTTTTTATTGGAAAGTAATTGTTGGGTCTGACGACCACCGCCGCCGCCACCTTCTCCCCTTGCCGCTTCGGGCATGCCGTAATTGCCAAAAGGCTCAATAAAAGAAGGGTAAATAAACTTGTTTTTCAAATCAAAAACGACCGCATCCTTCGGGATGACAACGTCTTTCCCCACGGCTTCCACCCGACCGTTGCGGATAATCAGGGTTGCACCTTCTAATTTTTCATTCCATGATTTGAAAATAGTGGCGTTGGTAAAAGCGAAAATGCCATCTCGCTCGTCATACACCCCATTTTGAGGAAAAGTTTTTTGTGAGAATGCCTTGTTCCAACTTAAAAAAAGGAAAACAAGACATACAATGAGAGTTGATTTTTTTTTCATACTACTTGGATTGGTTCAATAAAGAATAGATGTCTATTATTGTTTTGTTGGAAGGCTTAAGTTATAATGCCATTGATTTCAACAAATAAAAATAGAAAAATGATAGTTAACCCAAGCATAATATGCATAATATTCGACAACATCCACTCGTCGAAGGCGTTAAAAAAGTAAATTTCAATTCAAAAATACCCTCCCGAGGTTTCGGGGTAGCACCCCTCAGTATAAACCTTCATTTTGCAAATGGAGGTGATACTCGATTAACCTCATAAGATTAGAATTATTTTATGTAAAAAAAATGGTTTAAATTTGTCAAAAATTCATCCACCGTTACACCATCAAACTCTCGAATCATGATAAGAAGTCTTTTGAAATTAGTCCTATTAGCAGTCGTTTGTATCGTTATTTATAACTATTTTTTTGGCGATGCTACCGAAAAAGAGCAATCTCGTCGCATATTTAAAGGCGTAGGCAGCGTTTTTACAGAAGTGCGGGGCTTAGTACGCTCTGAAAAAGATAAATTCGATGCGGGCAAATACGATGTTGCTTTAAATAAAATGCAGGACGTCATACAACGTTTGAAATCGCATGCTACCGAGACCAATGACCCCGAGCTGAAAAGGCAAGTGGCTCAACTCGAACAACGGAAAAATGCGCTTGAACAAAAAGTTGATGCGATGCCTACCGATACGGGTTACCAAAAAACAGCCGACAAAGTGCGGCAATTTTCGGATATGGCTAAACAGTTGGAAAGCTTGAACAATGACATTCAATCACTTGTGAATACTCAAGCTTCTACTTCAGAACAACAATAATTTTATTTTTGCTTATTGTTTAAAATTATTTGTTAAAATTTAAAAAATCTTTATGTCATGAAAAATCTGATTAATTGGTTTGAAATCCCCGTGTCCGATATGGATAGAGCGGCTGCTTTTTATTCAAAATTATATGGTGTCTCAGTTGACGTTCAAGATTTCGGCGGCTTACTGATGGGCATACTGCCAATGGAAACTCAACAAGGCGTTGGGGGCAGTTTAGTCAAGTATGAAATGTACACACCTTCGCATCAGGGAACACTCATTTACCTGAATGGCAATGAGGATTTAAGTGAAATGCTCGGTCGAGTGGAATCAGCGGGCGGTAAAATCCTAAAAGGCAAAACGGAAATCAGTCCCGAAATTGGGTATATGGCATTATTTGAAGACAGTGAAGGAAATAGAATTGCATTACATTCTCAGAAATAAAGTAAAATTGAAAATATGAATTGTTAATATTTGTCCATTTTCATCATTATAAAACAGTGTTTTTTAATTTTTTATATAATTTTTTCAGTTAAATATTAAAAATAATATATTTGGCACATATTTTGCTTTTTATTTATTCGTAAGTTTTGGTTAAAAATTGTAAGATTCGTTTTTGGAGGCTCGTAGCATGCACAATGCTGCGAGTTTTTTTTTGATCTAAAATGAGGGCACGATCTTAAGACTTTTTATGCTTCGAACGCGCAGCAACCGCCACTTGACGATTTAAAAAGGATAATAATTTAGCCATATATTGCTCACCGCCGATTTCGCCCACATTCTCATGCCCCGCTCCTTTCACAACGTAAAACTCCTTATCTTCTGACTTCAATGCATCATAGTTTTGTTGGTTAAACTCAATCGGTATTTTTTCATCGATATCGCCATGCACCATCAAAACGGGCTGTTTAATATTCTTACAAGACTCAATTGGTTTGATGTCGAAAGGTTTAAATTCAGCAATATCAGCCGACTTTGATAAAATTCTTTGCGCCAGCCACCGACTCCTGAATTTGAAATACCCCCTTCCATATTCAATCACCACATTTTCTAACGTATTAAAAGTGCTTTCGATAATGCCAAAGCGGAGTCTTTCATCGTGCTCTAAAGCCTGTATTGCCACAGCCCCACCCATTGAAGCGCCGTGAATCCCCACCGGTAATGACGGAAATTTAGAAATCGCAATATCAATGAATTTGGAAACGTCTTTTTTTTCGTGAAAACCGAACGTACAATATTTGCCACCACTTTTGCCATGCGCGCGTTGGTCATAAATAATGACGTTGAAACCATTGTCCGCTAAAATGCGCGAAAAACCAAGGTTAGATTCTTTATGACCACCAATACCATGTAATAAAATTAAAGTACCGCGGGGATTAGGCAAAACCGAGTGGATAAAGTACCCCCTCAGTATCTCTTGCTTAGGGGAGAGACCGAACCCGCTTGCCACAGCCACTTCAAGGCTATCGAATGTTAAGCCATAAGAGCCGGGTGTTTCTTCACCTGTTCTTTTCCATGGGACAATAGGCATATAAGGTAGAGCCATTTCCTCAATAAGAATGACACTGATAATACCGATGGTGAGCGTAGTCAAAATCATGATAGTTACAATGCGTTTAATGGAGAAACCGAAAAGTTTCCTTTTTGTTAAATTCATGTGTATGCGTGCTTTTTGAAGTACGTGAAATTGTTGATTTGACCGACAAAGTAAGAAAGGTGTTATTAGATAACGTTTTAGAGTTCAATATGTGATTTTTTTGGCAAAAAATCAACAAAAAAAAGCCATCTTTAAACAAAGACAGCTTTTAGCAGAAAAAAATTCTGCCAATCGTAGGATTACAATAGGTCGTAACCGAAATTGTGTCACAATGACGACAAGATTTGCGGTGGCGAAGATCTAAAATAAGACAAAAAATGTAAAAAAATTGTCATAAATTTAACCAAAAAACTTTTCAGGAACTTTTTTTCTTATAGTTTGTTTGTAATTACAATAATAAATGTGAATTTTGACGTCACAAATTCAACCGTTCGTTAAGGAGATGTTAATATAAATTTATTATACAATACTTCTATAATAATAGCGTCTTTATATACCAAACAGGGTATATCACAACAGAAAAAAATGGCTGTAAAAAGCTGAAAAATATAGCGAAATAAAAGATATTCGCACAAAAATTATGTTCATGGGATTATAAGTTTGTTGTTGGAGCTGTCCTGATTTAATTCAGGACGGCTTTTTTTTATCAAAAGCACTTATGATAATTAAATGCAATTTAAATAAATCCCAATGAAATGTTAAACCGAATCAAATTCAAGCAATTGTGAAAATAAACGCTTTATTTTGGATTCATAATTCAGAGATAAATTACGATTTTAAAATATAAAACAAGGTTAAGAAATTAATTCCCTGGTTTTAGTTGGTTTTGTTTGTAATAGTTTGGGGAGGGCAGTATTCAACTGCTCTCTTTTTTTTGTTAAAATTTACGATATCGGGTATTGGGTTTAAACAAATCTTTATTTGGTGTGTTTTATTGTCTTGTTTAACAACAAATTGTAAATGGATGAAATTTTCGTTGAAAAATGTAGCTTTCTTAATAGCCTTTCCGGCAATCATTGCTTTTAAATTACCTATGAATACGGTTACTATCGAAATTAAAAATGTGGCATTCCATATAGGAGGTACTATCTACCTAATGGTTGTTGATAAAAATGATATCCCTATTCAAAAAATTACGCGGGCAACTGCCGAAAAAAATGCTGTATTCATTCTGAAAAATTTACCCGACGGAGAGTACGCCGTCAGAGCTTTCCACGACCAAAACAATAACGGAATATTGGATAAAGGGATATTTGGGCAGCCGATTGAGGGTTGGGGCGTAACGAATGATGCAAGGGGGTTTATGTCCGCTCCCCCTTTCAAAAAAATGTTGGTCACTGTGAAAGCTGAAACCCGAATTTCGTTTAGAATGGATTATTGAAAAGTGAAAAGTGAAAAGTGAAACTTTAAGTACATAATTTTTCACTTTTCACTCATCACTTTTCATTAAAAATTATTGCTCGCTCGCATAAATCGCGGCGCCAATAATACCCGCATTATTTAAGGTTTTTGCGGGAATAACAGGGGTCTCTATTGTAAACTTATGTTTGTATTCCTCAAAATATTTGCTTGAGCCCCCGCCCAAAATAAACAAATTGGGTTGGAGATACAATTCTAATTTTTGCAGGTATTCATTAAATCTTTTTGCCCATTTTTTCCATGGTAGTTGCTCGCGTTCTTGAGCCGAGCTTGAGGCATAATGCTCAGCAATCATACCGTTTTTCAATAAAATATGACCAAATTCAGTGTTTCTCAACAGATGTCCATCCGAAAACACCGCTGTACCTAAGCCCGTACCTATGGTAATCAACACGACAGTACCCATCACATTTTTACCGTTTCCGAAGCGCATTTCAGCTAATCCGGCAGCATCAGCATCATTGGTTGCTACTATTTCACAACCGGTTGCCTCTTTTAATTTTTCTTCGATATTGCAACCAATCCATGCCTTATCCAAATTAGCTGCCGTTGAAGCCACACCATTTTTGACAACCGATGGAAAACCTACCCCAATTAACCCCTTATATTTAAGTCGTTTGACTATTTCATTTAAAGCAGCTGCCGCCGCATCGGGCGTACTGGGTTTGGGCATTTCGACCCGAATGCGCTCGCTCATAAATTCGCCGGTTACCAAATCAACAATCGCTCCTTTGATACCAGATGCGCCAACATCAATGCCTAAAATATGATTTTTATTGCTCATGTCTTAAAATTGGTCTTTCATTTTTATTTTATCGAAGTATGAAGATAAGTAGAATCAAATCAAGCCTGCGTATATATTATTTGATAACTCTAATTGTCATTTTCACATTTTTCAAAGGTCTGTCACTGGCATTCTTCTGAACGGCTGCAATTTTGTCAATCACATCCAAGCCTTTCACTACGTGCCCAAAAACAGTGTATTCTCTGTCCAAATGAGGCGTTCCCCCAACTTCTTCATAGGTCTTTCTTTGCTCAGGCGTATAATGAATGCCGTTTTGATTCTCAATATACGTTAATTGTTCAGGTTTCCATTTTTTGCCATGAACAATATAAAATTGTGAGCCGCTTGATTCTTTCATCGGGTTATTGGTACGGGCTGCCGCCAAAGCGCCTTTGGTATGCACCAATGTGTCCACAAATTCAGCCGGTACTTTATAATCGGGTCCCCCTGAGCCCAACTGGGCGTTTTCGGAAGCATTACGGCTATTGGGGTCTCCACCTTGAATCATAAATTCATTAATAACGCGGTGAAAAAGTAGATCATTGTAATAACCTTCTTCTGCCAATTTTATAAAATTATCACGGTGCAAAGGCGTTGCATTAGATAAGACCGCGAGCATCGTACCGAATTCGGTCTCAATTTCAATCATACATTCTAAAGGTGCGTTCACGATAAGTTGTTTTTTAGTGATACTAACTTTTTTTCCTTTGTAAGCTTTTAAGACAATTGTATAGTTGCCGGATCTTTTATATTCATGTCGTGGCAAAAAATCAGTGGATTTTTTACCATCGCCAAAATCCCATTCGTACCGTTCTGCTTTTTCGGAATTATTTTCAAAAGTGACTTTTGCGGGTACAACCTTATCAGCGTCTTTGATAATAAAATTAGCAATCGGTTTTGAGCAGGAACTTAAAAATAAAATATTGACAAACAATATGTATAAAAATCTGATTTTCATTGTTTTATATAAAAAAATTTGTAATCAAGTTTCATTATTTTAAATCACGTGCAAAGATAAAAAAATTATGAAACTGTGAAAGTTTTACCCCCCCTCAGTATAATAATTTGAAAAAGATATTACAACAAGGTGATGATAGTCCGTAAAACCGCAACATTGAATGGGAAGCCGAAGTGGCTGCCTGACACTTCAACATTGTGGTGCGTATCATTTTCAATTTCTTCCATACAAGCTTGCCAAGGAACAATTCCGTCAAATTTACTATAAATAGCGGTCGTCCGAACAGGGGCGGGAGTGGGTAATTGTTCCCACCAAACACGGTCTATTTTTTGTGATTTATTGAATAAGTTATACACCCACAAAGCATGATTGGGCGCGTCAGGTGCGGCAAAAGGGCTGCCCATCGTGATAATCTGATCCACTAAATGTGGTTTTTCTTTGGCTAATTCTCTGACATAAATGCCGCCGAGACTCCAACCAATAAGAGTGACTTTTTGCTGATGCGTTTGGTAGAGTTGTTCTAAAATATTGGAGAGAATTTTTAATCCGTCAACATTGCCGAGATTGCGCCCAAGTGTCCACCCATAAGCTGTATAACCATGTTTTTGAATGAAACGCCGCATCAAATATGTAGAAATATCGCTGGTCAATAAGCCGGGAACAACCAATATCGGGTGGTTATCCCCTTTTTTCTCATAGCGATAAAAGAGCAAGAAAAAAAGGCATTTGATAATCTCAAATGTGGCTCTGATACCTTCGGTGAGATTTAAAATCCAAGAAGGTTTTTTGATATTTTGAACGTTATTGGTGGTAGTTTCCATTATAAGTAATTATTTGACCAAAGATACAACTAACCAAGGTGGTTGAAAACGATATTCTTTCAGTTGCATAAAATGGGCGAATCGAGGGAGAAATATAGATTTGCGGCGGTTGCCCAAATCAAGTACCAATTCATCTCCGAATTTTTTAAGCTCAATGTCTTTTTCTGTAACAAAAGGCAATTTTACCTTGAAAAAATAACCTTCGCTGTTTTCAATAAATTCAAAAGGTTGGTCTAAATGTAAGACTTTGGCAGGGTTAGTATCCTGATAGATTGAATCACCGATTTTCTTGAGGCGTTCAACCCCGAAAACTTCCTGTCCCTGATGATGAACTTTCAATACCGGAATAGGGCTGAAACTTTCTTCAATCTCTTGAATGTACTGTTTTTGAGAAACAAGGTATTTCTGAAAAACATCACTGCCCATATTGTCCGGTAAAATGCGATTAATGATAACCGCATCTACATTATATCCATACAGTTGTAAATAAGTGTAAGCCCGTTGAGCTTCTTTGATAACCATTCTTTCGGGATTGACAACTATGCGAATAGAACATATTTCAGGATTCAAAAATACTTTCTGAATATTCTCTAACCTGTTGAACAATTCTTCCAATTCTGCCAAACCTTTGTCTAAAGGGACGCCGGTAAACACCCGAATGCCCGCAGTTACGGTCTTGACTGCCAGATTTTTTCCGGAAAAAGCTTTTGTCATCCAAGATTTGGCGACCTGAGGAAGGGATAATAAAGTGAGGGTTTCGCCCGTAGGCGCACTGTCAATAACTATTAATTCGTAAGTGCCTTCTCGGTAATATTTATCCAACCACAAAAAAGCAGAAGCCTCTTCCATGCCGGGCAATACCGATAGCTCCTCAGCCACCACGTTTTTGACACCCTTCCAACGAAAAATTGTTTGCATCAGATTGCGCATATTATTCCAGTATTTTTCCATGGAATAATAAACATCGAATTCCTGAGCAAACAAATTGGGTTGAATTTCAACCGGTTCGGGGGATAGTTTTATGTCTAAAGCATCGGATAGGCTATGGGCGGGGTCAGTAGAAATGACCAAAGTTTTGATACCTTGCTGAGCCGCTTTTAAAGCAGTTGCCGCAGCAGCAGTGGTCTTACCAACCCCGCCTTTACCCGTGAATAATATGATGCGCATTCAATGAATTATGCGTTAACAACATCGTCAATAGTGACATCTGCTTTTTTCTTACCGGCGTTTCTGCCGAATAATTTCTTGAAACGTACACCGCTTCCGCCCAATTGCACTTTCACTGCTTCAAGAGTTGAAAACATGATGTTTTGTTGTCTTTCTGCCAATTTCAAACCTTTTTTAATGGCTTTTTCAGTAACATTCTGCCATTTTTCTCCATTAGCTGCAAGCGAGTCAATAAGTTCTTCGGATGTTTCCAAAGCGAATTGATTAGCGTTCATAGCTGTTTTTTTCAATGAGTTGATTCTGTTGGTTACATTGATGTTTTCCATTGCTTCTTTTGCCATTTTAGTGGTTACCTCTTTGATATCGCTAACGATTTCAGTCGCGGTTTCCATGATTTCAGTATTGACTTTTTTAGCCGTAGCTTTTGCCTTTTCAACGCTTTGAGTGAAGTCCACTTTCTCAGCTACTTCTTTCACGCTTTTAGTCGCTACTTCTTTGATGTCCTGACCCATCTCCATGATGTTATCAGCGATAACTGAAGCGGTTTCTTTAATTTGAGTGTTTACAGTTTCTGCCGTAGCTTTCACTTTGTTAACACTTTCAGTCAATGATACTGTATCAGTCATTTCCTTCACTTCTTTTTTTACTTCTTTAGCAACATTAGCGGCTGCTTTAGGTGCTGATTTTACTGCTTTTTCTACTTTACTTACTGCCTTTTCCATTTGAATATATTTTTATTATTATTTTAAAATTTATATTGTTGAGTGATTTATTATCTTTTATTTGTTTGTTGAGTCAAAGTTAAGAGAATCAAGTTACAGATAAGTTACAAAAAAATTGTATTAATTGGAACTCTTTCTTTTTGATAGTACAAAAGTACTTTTACTTAGTTACAGATGAGTTACAAAAAATAATACTTTGATTTGGTCACCATCTTTTTGATAGTACAAAGATAGATAGAGCAAGTTACAGATAGGTTACAAGTAAATTCATGAAAAATTTATTGACATTATAATATTAAGCCCCCCTCAGTATAAACAACTGAGAATGCTCAATATTCATTGAAAAGAGGAAAGATTGGAGAAAAAACGGGTGCTTTGGTATAGTATAAGAGTAGAATTAAGTATTGATGATTTTTTTATACAATTTTTGCGTTTCGGGTAAAGGGTCAATACCCATTTCTTCATCTAACACCTTTTCGCATTGTTGGTAAGTTTTGATTGCCATCGGACGGTTGCCTTTAATAAAATATGCTTCCATTTGGATGCGATAGGCATCCTCCCAAGCGGCATCAATCAGCAATGCCTGTTGAGACAAGCGGATGCTTTCCATCGGATTATCATGGAGAATCAGCTCGGAAAGGGTCATAAAAGCTCCAAGGGCTAAAACTTGCAGTCGCTCTCTTTCATCGCAAGACCAATCCTCATAAATCCTATCTGGCAAGTAGGCGCCTTGATATAAAGTTATAGCCATCCGATAAGCTGTTTGTGCCAGTATGGGTTGATTCAAAAATGTTTGATTGCCAATCGCTATCAGGTTTTCAAACACGTCGGCATCTATCCACATGTCTTCCACATTGAGTTGATAAGCCAATCCTATCCGCGAAATGTAGCGGGCTTCGGAGTGACTTTTGCGGTCGGGTTCTAATGCTTTATTGAGTCCGTGCAAAGCCACCTTGAACGTCTGGTCGCCCTTTTCGCCGTCCTCTTCCCATAGTCTGTCTAATATTTGCTCTTTGTGAAGTGCCTTTCGATGGCGTGCTGTTACAAAAAACTGAAATAACTGAACAGACTTATCGCGCCCCCAATCTTTTGAAGACAGCAATTGACCATTTTGCCAAACATGAAAATTACCCAGCGTTTGCACTTTTATTTGTGCCGACTGTTGTTTGTCTAATAAGGTTTGTAATTGACTTTCAAATGATTGCATAGGGGTTTACTTCACTTTTTTTGAAAGCTTTTCAATTTTTTTGTTCATGGCATCCATTTCAGTGGATATTTTCTCCAGCATTTTCATCACATTTTTGTAATCTGATTTAGATGCCCCACGCCAATCATCCATTTCGAGTTTTTGCCCGAGTGTGTCTTCTAATTTTTTTTCAATGGCGTCACTGACATTATGCATTTGCTCCTGAATTTGTTCCTGAATATGAGCCGCTTGTTTTTTGGGGTCTTTGAGCGACTCCATCACCAGCTTCGGCGTTGCAGATGCTACTTTTTTCCATAAATCAAAACTTTTTGATAATATCCCTTTTTGTTCTTCGGGCGTTTTGTCTTCAACGGCTTGCATCGTCAAATCGGATAATTTACCTTGAACAAAATGGGTAGCATCTTCAAAGGTGGAAAAACGAGTTTCTTCCCCACTCTGCACGTGACGAATATTGCCTCTCCATTGCACTTGAGATTCGCCTTCTTCCGTTTGATATATTTTTTGTGTAAAACGCAACACAAAAGATGCAGTTTCTTCCTTTCTCGAAGCCATTTTTTATAAGTTTTTCAAATTCATTTTTCAGAAAGTATTTTTTTACATAAATATAGAAAAACAAAAGTACAATATAAAACTAAAAATATCTACATTTGGCAAGTTGTACAATAAACCTCAATATGCGACCTTGATTAAAAGAAATTATCCAACTGTTTACCATCATCTATAATAATTGAATGAAAAAAAAGTTAAGCGAAAAATTATTGAACCATAATATCCAAGCCATTTCGGGAATGGATGCCACTTTTCTATACACAGAAACGCCCACCAGCCCGATGAATGTCGGTTCTGTTGTAGTGATTGAAGGCTCGTTAGAATTTTCTACATTTAAAGATATTATTCACTCTCGTATCCACATGTTTGCCAAATTGCGGCAGCGGTTGATGTATGTTCCTTTGAGCATAGATTATCCGTATTGGGTAGATGATCCTAATTTTGATATAAATTTGCATATCAACCACATTGCATTACCAAAACCAGGTGGTTGGAAGCAGTTGCGTGATATTGCCTCACAGATATTCAGTGAACCATTAGATCAAAATCGCCCGTTGTGGTCTATGACATTTGTAGAAGGCTTAGATTCCGTTTCTCAAGTGCCTTCGGGTTCGGTTGCCATCATCGGTAAAATACATCATGTCGCTGTAGATGGTACTGCCGGTGCGGGGCTTCTCAGTTTGTTCCTCGATTTTACACCGGAGAAAAGAGATATTCCTACGCCAAGACCTTATAACCCGAAACCGCTGCCCAATGAATTGTCGTTGATTCTGAAAAGTGCCTTGAGTTTTGCGGAAGAACCACTTAAATTTCCCCGTCTGTTGACAAGTACGTTGACTTCGACCATCAAAGCCGGATTTTTAACGCGAGTACAACGCAAGGAATTACCGACCGCGCCCTTCACTGCTCCGCACACACCGCTAAACGGTCTCATATCGGCGCGCAGAAAATGGAATACGGCTATATTGTCATTAGAAAGGATTCTGGCTTTGAAAAACATTATGGGAACAACCGTTAATAATGTTTTGCTCGCCATTTGTGCCGGTGCTTTGAGAAGATATTTGCTCGAAAAAGGTAAATTGCCCGAAAAACCATTGGTAGCCATGGTTCCTATCTCGACGCGGGCAAAAGAACCCAAAGATGAAGAGGTATCCATGGACAATCAGTTATCAGCTATGTTAGTGCAGTTGGCAACGAATGTAGCAGACCCCATCGAGCGGTTAGAAACCATACAAGAAAATACTACCCGTGGTAAAACTTATCAAGGAGCGGTAGGCGCTAAAACGCTCTCCAATATGGCAGAAGCTGTCCCGTTTGGCATTGCGAATCAAGCGGCGCGACTGTATTCTCGGTTTCATGTTGCAGAAATGCACAAACCGGTTTTTAATGTAGCCATTACAAATGTTCCCGGGCCTTCTTTTCCCTTGTATATCAATGGGCATAAAATGTTATCCATTATGGGGTCTGCCCCAATTATTGATGGCATGGGGTTGATTATCACCATTTTGAGTTACGATGGTTGGGTGACCGTGAGTCCGGTTTCTGATGTCAAATCAATGCCGGATTTGGATATTTTTACCCGTTATATCCGGGAATCAGCGAACGAATTAGAAGCGGCAATCCATGAGCACAGCAAAAAGAAGGAAAAAGTAAAAGAGAAAAAAATCAGTAAACCGGCTTCCGACAAACTGTTTCAACAGCTTAAAAAATTCCTGAAAGATATGCCCGATAATGGGAAACCTAAAAGCGGCGTTTTTCAATTCAAAGTCACAGGCTCAACACCTTCAGAATGGGTAGTAGATATAAGCGTTTATCCGGGCACTGTCAAAGCCGGAAAAACTGCCGAGCCGGATGCTACATTTAGTATTGAAGAAGAACACTTATTGCGCATTGCGGCTAAAAAATTAGATGTGCAATCGGCTTATATACAAGGCCGTTTGAAAATAGACGGTGATTTAGGGCAAGCTATGAGATTGGCTAAAATATTGGGAAAAATGTTGGATGCGCAAGTATAATGTTTCGAGTGAATCAGATACTGAGGGGTGGAAATTCCGAAACTTTCAAGATGTTTTTTCAGTTTTGAGCCTTAAGCAAATAGCTAAAGGCTCAAAACATTCTTTATCCAGGATCTGCTTCCGAGCCGCTTTTACTACTTAAAAGACCTCTGAAAGCATCTTTGACCGTGTTCCCGTCGTTCACTACTTTATAAACTTCATGTGTAATGGGCATTTCAATACCGTATTGTTGAGCCAATTGCATCACCACACCACAGGTTTTGACACCTTCTGCCACCATAGACATTTCGTTGATAATATCTTCCAATGTTCTGCCTTTGCCCAATTGCGTACCGACATAGCGGTTGCGACTCAAAGGGCTGATACAAGTTGCTATCAAGTCGCCCATACCGGCCAAACCCGCAAATGTTGCCGGTTTACCGCCCATAGCTACCCCCAATCGGGTCAGTTCTGCCAAGCCGCGCGTGATAACAGCCGAACGGGTGTTGTCACCGGCACCGGCGCCGTCTCCCATGCCGACGGCTATGGCAATGACATTTTTCAATGCGCCGCCCAATTCACACCCAATCACATCATCGTTGGTATAAACCCGGAACAAACCCGACCGAAACACCTTTTGCAGGGCATGGGCTATCGTGGCATCAACCATAGCAATCACCCCCGCTGCCGCTTGACCTTTCATGATTTCTAACGCTAAATTAGGTCCCGTCAACAAGCCTGCCGTGTGGCCGGGCATAACTGTTTCAATGATTTCGGTCATTCGCATACAAGTCCCTTGTTCAAGACCTTTAGCAAGGCTCACAATCGGCACCCACGGACGAATGTACGGTTTGGCTTCTTCCAACACATGCCGGAAACTCTGAGACGGAACCCCCATGATAATGACATCGGCATCCTGCACCGCTTTTTTAAGCGACGTTGTTGCCTTGAGGGTTTCATTCAACGTCACACCCGGTAGATATTTCTCATTTCGATGTAACTGATTGATTTCATCAACCGATTTTTCGTCACGTGCCCACATAGTCGTCGGGCTGTTGTGGGCTGTTAGTGAAGCGACCGTAGTGCCCCATGAACCGCCGCCAAGTAAAGCGGTGCGTAATGTCATACTAATACTGATGAAAAGATGAATAAAATATCATTCCGTTTGCCCCAACTCTTTCAAGAATAAGGCTCTCACTTTTTCTATCTGCTCGTTCATGTTCTCGGCAGTCCAATCATCGGTAAAAATCGGTGGATGAACGACTACCTCAACAACTGCAGGTTTAAATATATTAGACCCACGTGGCATCACATCATGCGCATTTTTCAAGATGATGGGCACAAGTGGAACGCCCGCTTGCATAGCGAGATGAAAAGCGCCTTTTTTGAATCTCCCCAAAGTATAATCATAACTCCGAGTGCCCTCCGGAAAAATAACGACAGAAGTACCAGTTTTCAAACTTTCAACTGCCGGTTTCAACGCCTCAATAGATTTCTCTTTGTCTGTTCGATCCAAAAATATAGTGCCGGAAGCCATCAACATCTGACCGATGATAGGCATTTTTTGCAGTTCTTTTTTGGCCACTCCGCGCGCCCCTTTGCGAATCAATTTAGCCGCTATCAAAAAATCGGCATTGCTTTGATGATTTAAAATAAAAACCGCCGGACGGTGCGACCATAGATGTTCTTCTCCTTTTACAGCCAACTGAATACCCGCAACAGTGGTGCCGAAATCACCCATTCCGGCCATCATAGAGTCAACACCTTCTGTCCAAGACATGTTCATCACACCTTTTGTGACCCCCCTCAGTATAGCCGGAATAAAAATGCCACTGGCTAAACCGGTTCTGACAAGATTGGTCAAATTAGAAGTTGTTTCTTCAGAAAAACGATAAACGGGCCAGTCATTCTGAAAAGCCAACGCAGAGAGTCTCGCATCAGCATTCATTGGGCGCGGATTGCCGACAATTTCGAGTAGCGGAAGGTCTTCAGCGCTATCTGTATAAAAATAACTTTTTTGTAAATCAATCCCATATTTTTCCGCCAGCGCTCTTCCCGCTATGGCTTTCCCTTCTCCCCAACAAGCCGGTTCGATGATATTACCAGTGAAGGCACCATCTTCGACTTCCATGCGGGTACACATGACATGATTGATACCCAAATCTCGCGCAATCGGGTCAACCTGATAAGGTGTAGCCGCCGAAACTATCGCCACCGTATGTCCCATTGCCAAATGCGCAGCCACCAATGCTCTGGATTCAGGGTAAATGGCTTCCGCTAAATATTTATGATACACCTCTTCGCCAACATCAATAAACACTTTCTCACGAATATCTTTAACACCTTTGGCACTGATAGCAGCCATACTCGCGAAATTGCCATTACCGGTGGCATAAGCCAATACGCCGGAAAACTGAGCGACTAACTCTTTGGAGGTCACTTTACCACTCAAAATGCGGGTTTTAAAAAAGTCTTTGGCAGAAAAACCCTTAATGAGCGTTTTATCCAAATCAAAAAATGCTCCTATTTGAGGCCCTGCCTCCCCTGCCATAATCTCATTGGTAATACTTTCAGTTACCGAACCGGGAACAATTTCACGCTCAATAGGTACAGAGGGAAGTAATTCTATCGGTTTGGCTAATGTTATTCCTTGCATCACATTGATGCGGTTAGCCACGTCTTCCAGCATAGCAATAAATTGAGCAATTTCTGCTTTTCTGGGATTGTCCGCTGTGGGAATCAAGCCAAGGTTTGCCGCCAATCGAACGCCGTTTTGCAAGAAGGGTTTTGAAACGGCTTCAATGCGGCGAATACGCCCCTGCCAATGCATTTCCTCACCGAGAAATAAACAGAACTGAACGAATTTATCTTCTTCAATAACCTGTTCAGTATCCCATGTCTGTAATCCATGAGCCACAACCCGATAAGCTTCCACATAATTAAATAGCAAGACGGGTGAAATCAATATTTTTTGTTTTTCTAATAAAGCCTTGATATCGGAATTATTACCGAATATATTTTCCTGCCAGTTCGCTTCTACTAAAGGCAAGTCAGCTTCAATTTCATCCGTGAATTCCGGTTTTTTGGAGTAGAAAAACTCGAATTTAAACAAATCACGCAAAGACATAATTTCTGTCCAAAATGCAACTGACCGCTCTTGGGCTGGTAAACCTATAATTTTCACTAACGCCAACTCAATAAAAGCACGGTGATATAAATGTTGCACTGCCATATTTGCATAGTATGTGGCTTGCAAGTAGTTTTCTCTGTAAATTGTGTATTTTGCGTTGATTCCGTCGCCTTGTTGCATAAAAATGTTGGCTTTTGTCAACAGATTCAATGCTACCTGTACACTTTCGCCAATCGGACGTCCTCTATCCACTAAGGCGTCTTGTTTGTGGCTTTCAATCAACTGCATCAAATCCGCAATATCACTTTCGACCGCTCTTTTGCCCAAAGCAAATTTGCTCAACAGAGAGATACAAATTAAAGAAGTGGTTGTAACTGGCGTAATCTTATTGATGCTATGAACCAATTCAAAAGCGAGCCGTGAAATAGCATTTTTAGTATTGGGGATGCCCTCATCGTCATCCGGAACGGGCGTATTTTTAATGTCAGAAATATCAACAGGTTCACCAATTCTGAGCGAAATGCGCCCCATTTTGTCTTCTCCCATTTTCTGCCAGTAATTCATGAGCCATTTCAGGTTTTCCGGATTCTTCTTTTTACCTCTTCCTTCCTGCGTCATTTCTTCGACATCAGGTATAAGGTCATATACTATGGAAACCGGAACAAATTTGACAGGTGTTCGAGCATCCTGATTCGCTTCAACGATATATTTCAGAATGCCCATTTGAGGCCAAATCAATTTACCTGTTCTTGACCGCGCGCCCTCTAAAGCCCACATAAAACTGGATTGTTTGTCCAAAAGAGAGGTAATAAAATGGCGTAATGTCGCCTTATAAACGGGGTTATCTTTGAATGAGCGCCGAATGAAAATGACCCCGTTTTTTCGGGCAATTTTCCCTACGCCAAATAAGTCAAGATTGATTCCCGCAAACATATACGGCAGAGGAAGCCCATGCCGAGCCATAACGAGGGCTAAAACCAACAAGTCAATATAAGATTTATGCGTCAAAACAAATGCTACTGGATGTTTTCGCATCAACTTGGTTAAGGCTTTCACTTCATTGGGATTGACATCAATACTTTTATCATAACCGCGACTGAGCAAATATTGTGTTGCCTCCATGAATAATAAATTGGTGGTGGGGCTATGCTCTGCATACAATTCGTGTAGATAACCTTCCGCCTCAGCATTCACTTGTGCATGGCTTTCGCTTTTTTCAACGGCAATGTGAGCCAGTTTTTTTTGAAAAGATGGGGCTTCAAGTATCTTTTGAACTTCGGATAACACTATTTTGTTTTCTTCCATATATAGTAAGTTGTGCAACAGTCTAAAATTAATGTAAAGTACAAGATTAAATCTTTTTTTTACATGATTAAAGTAATTCACTACTTTTTTTTGATATTTGATTTACTGTTATTATTATATTCTTCTGATAATAATATTTTTTTACCTACGATATTGGGTAAAATGTATATCTTGCAGTAAATTAGTTTCGTAAAATCAAAAATAATAAATTTTAATTCTAAAAATGATAAATTTAGCTGAAAAAATAGGTCGCCCCTCCTTCTTTTGGTTAATGACTGAACCCGGTCGGGCATTGACCGAGCTTGGTTTCTCCTATCCTTACAACAAATTTTATAAACACACACAAGTGGGTGATGGACATCCTGTGATGATTTTGCCCGGATTTTTAAGTACAAAACAATCTACGGCTGTCATGCGGGATTTTGTGAGTAAATTAGGGTATTCTGTTTTTGATTGGGGTTTAGGCAGGAATTTGGGTAAAGTGGAATATACTGAAATGCTTTTGGACACTTTAGAGGAGTTGTATGAAAAAAAAGGTCAAAAAATTAGTCTGATAGGTTGGAGTCTTGGCGGCGTCTTTGCTCGACACTTAGCAAAGGAAAAACCACACTTAGTGCGTCAGGTTATTACTTTGGGTTCACCTTTTCAGGACATTACGCAGCCGAACAACATCGAATGGGTTTATACACTCATCTCCCGCGGCAAGCATGCCAAGCACACGCATCCTGAACTATTAGCCAACTTTTCAATACCCGCGCCGGTGCCGACTACGGCTATTTATTCAAAAGAAGATGGCATCGTTCACTGGAAAATGTGTATGGAAAAATTGGAAGATGAGATTCATCAAAATATCCAAGTGAGAGGCAGCCACATCGGATTAGGTGTCAATAGAAGTGTTTTAGCGATTATTGCCGATAGGCTTCAATATAAAAAAGAAAACTGGAGTCACTTTGAGCCAAAATCATTTGTGGATAATTTGCTCTTTTATCCATCTTTGTAGTGTTTAGTTTGTAGTTTTGGGTGTTTAGACCCACCAAAAACTACAAACTCAACACCAAAAACTAAACACTTCATTTAATTTCGCAAGTAAACATACTTTTTCCTTCCAAAAACCCCTCAAGTTTATCACCAATTTGAACGGCTCCTACGCCTTCAGGTGTTCCGGTATAAATCAAATCGCCTTGTTGAAGCGTAAAATATTTAGAAATATAACTCACAACAGTATCAAAACTGAATATCAAATCCTTTGTTGAACCCACTTGCACTTGTTCTCCGTTTTTGGTCAATTGAAAATGAATATTGGATTTATCAAAATCATCTAATGCTACAAAATCACTTAATACAGCCGAACTGTCAAATCCTTTGGCAATTTCCCACGGTTGACCCTTCGCTTTGAGGTCATCTTGCACATCACGGGCTGTAAAATCAATACCTAATGCTATTTTATCATAATATCTGTGGGCAAATTCAGGTTGAATGGCTTTGCCGTTTTTTGAAATTTTCAAAACAACCTCCACTTCATGATGCAGATTTTTAGTGAAATCAGGATAATAAAAAGGTTTATTCTCTAATAGTAACGCTGTTGGCGGTTTCATGAAAATCAACGGTTTGGTAGGAACAGCATTATTGAGTTCCTTAGCATGTTCAACATAATTGCGCCCGATACAAAATATTTTCATTGATGTTGGATTTTAAAACGGATAAAAAAATTTCCGAAAGATACATCTTTCGGAAATTTTGGCAGCATAATTATAGGGAGGAGTGAATAAAATAAAACTCATATTTCGACAAAATCAGCGATTGTAAACCTTTTCGTATTTGGCACCATTAGCAGGATCCAGTTTAACCATGATTTGTACAAATCGCGCTTTTTGGTCATCGGTTCCATTTTTTAAAATATTAATCATTTCATCTCCTTTAGTTACCGAAAAAGACCGAACGGCCAGCGTGTTCGGATATGCCTGATGCGCCTCATCTACTTTTTCTAAACATTGCATGATAGCCGCTTTGCACCTATTAACATCAGTAGAAGCAGCATCTAAACCTAATCGGTGGTATTCATAGATACCCTGACGAAAATTTTTCAACCGCGGGCTTAAAAAGTTTTCAACAAACCAATAGCGGTTTTTATTGCCTAATTCTTTGCCTTGCCATTCGCCTTTCGCTGATGAAGGCACTGTATTGTAAATATCCTGAGCGATTTGCCAAAATTGTTCACCACCTTGAGGCGCAAATGAATCATAATCCATGCCTAAAATTACATAAATATAATAGGCAATTGAAGCGGTGAGATTATCACCAAAAGAGTTTTTGACAAATTGTAAGGGCTGAAACTGTTCGTAGCTGAATTGAACGTCTCTATCGAGGTGCGTAAATATGGGTGTTGTATAATCCGTTCCATATACCGGGCGTGATGCTTGGATAGCCAATTCACCTGAAAATCCTGTTGTACTGACTTCAGATTTAATAGTCAATTGAATAGAACCGGTGATGCGTTCATTCTGTTCAAAAACATCATCTGTCCATTTTGTATTGTTAATCAACTCCTTCAAAGCCGTTTCAAGACTGGAAAAAACTTTAGGATCCGCAATACGCCCTTGCCCCGGGTTGGTGACAACTTTAACCGTAAAATTCAATTCTTGAGCATTTGATTGAAATGCCAACAAAAGGATTGGAACAATAAGCTGAAAGAGTTGTTTTTTCATCATTTTAATACTTTTTTGTTTTTTACTTATATTGAGGGGTATCATCCGAAGAATTCATATTATTATGTTCTCCCAAAAAAAATTGAATTTATAGCAATCGAACCAGTTCATTCACAATATCTCGCGCCACATCATCTTTATTTTTCAAGTCAAATTCTTTTACGTGGTTTTCATCAAAAATGATGCTGACTTTATTAGTATCATAACTAAAGCCGGCACCGGTATCACGCAAAGAATTTAAAACTATAAAATCTAAATTTTTTCTTTTCAATTTTGATACTGCATTTTCTAACTCATTATTGGTTTCGAGCGCAAATCCCACTAATATCTGCCCTTCCCTTTTTTGTTGACCCAAAGCCGCAGCGATATCAGGCGTTTTTTCCAACTCAATGCTCATATCGCCTTCTTTTTTCTTGATTTTTACATCAGAAACCTGTTTAGGACGGTAGTCTGCTACTGCTGCGGCAAGTATCGCAGCATGGCAATGCGGGAAATGAGACATTGAGGCTTCATACATTTGTTGCGCTGACTCTACTCGAATGGTCAATACTGAGGGGTGGTCAGTTGTCAATTTTGAAGGACCCAAAACCAGAACCACCTCTGCTCCTCTTTCCGCTAATTCTTCAGCGATAGAAATGCCCATTTTACCGCTCGACCGGTTGCCGATAAAACGCACAGGATCGAGGGCTTCGTATGTGGGACCCGCCGTAATCAGTATTTTTTTATTTTTAAAATCTTGTTTGGAGTTAAAATAATGGTCTAAAATCGCCATAATGTCTTCGGGCTCAGCCATGCGTCCATCTCCAACGAGCCCACTCGCCAATTCACCATGGCCAACCGGAATGAGGTGACAAGCATCCCCCCTCAGTATGTTAACGTTTCTGACTGTCGCAGGATGTGTCCACATATCCAAATCCATGGCAGGAGCAATAAAAACGGGGCATCGAGCGGAAAGATAAGTTGCCGTAACAATATTATCGGACATACCCGTAGCTAATTTAGCCAAAGTTGTAGCAGTGCAGGGAGCAATAATCATGGCATCTGCCCATAAGCCTAATTCAACATGGCTGTTCCAACTTTCTTCGGATATAATTTCGGTAAAAACGGGCTTTTTAGAGAGAGTAGAAAGCGATAGTGGAGTGATAAAATGCTTCGCTGATTCGGTCATCAAGACCTGTACTTCCGCGCCGACTTTGATGAAAAGACGGGTCAGGAAAGCTGCTTTGTAAGCCGCTATGCTGCCGGTGACAGCTAAGATAATTTTTTTACCTTTCATTTCTGATTAAATGATAAATGATGAATGGTGAATGATGAAATTCAACCATTCATCATTCATCATTTATCATTCATCATTAAAAAAACTATTTCTTTTTTCTTTCCTCCGCCGGATAACGGTAGTGGATTTCGTTTTTTTGAAATTCGTCAAGCGCGATGACTGAAGGATTAGGAAGGCGCTCATAAAATTTTGAAATTTCAATCTGTTCCTTGTTTTCCTGAATCTCCTCGATTGCGTCTGTAGTTGAAGAAAATTCCTGTAGTTTTTGATTCAGCTCATGTTTCAAATCTACAGAAAGTTGCTTAGCACGTTTGGTGATGATATTTAATGTTTCATAAATATTATCGGTTTCTTTCACTAAAGCCAAAATGTCACGTGCTGTAACATTTGGATCAAGACTTTGCACTTTGGATTTGATGTCTGACATGACTCAATTCTTGGATTTTTTTATTAGAATTTTTTAAATACAATTCAGCTTCTTTCTTAAAACGGCTTCTGGAGAACTTATCGTTAAAGTCATTGTATTTTTCAACAACCAGCTTAAAACGTTCCAATTGTTTTTCAAAAATCGAATTTTCTGCCAACTGATAGCCGGCTTTCAATATCAAAAAACGAATGCGTTCTGCTTCCGTGGTTTCAGGAAAATCTTTTAACAAGTTTTCGAAAACTGTTATAGCGGCTTGATATTGCTCAATTTTATAATATAATTCACCTTCCTCGATGGCTTTTAATTCTTGCTTTTTACGCAATTCATCCATCAATTTGTTACAATCTTTTACGCGCTTACTCTCCGGAAAGTTGTTAATAAAAGCTTGAAAACCCTCAATGGCTTTTTGGGTGCTTTCCTGGTCGAGTCGGTAACTTGGCGATTCTTTATATTCAGAATAAGCGGCCATGTATTCCGCTTCTTCGCGCAAAGGCGAATTGCCAAATGTGATGGCAAAATTTTTAAAATAATAACTCGCTGTTGTGTATGTCCGCAAATAATAATGCGTATAGGAGTATTTGAAAGTAACACCTTCTAATTCCGGGCGCCCTTTAATACTCGGCATGACTAATTCCAAAAGCGTTTGGGCTTTTTGATATTCTCCTTTATCGTAAAATTCCAAACCTTTTTTCAATAAAAGATTAACATCTCCGCTCGCGCGAATTTTCTCAAACTCACTTTTGCAGGAGCTCATCATCAAGCTAAAAACGCTTAAAATAGCTATAATTAAAACACTTTTTTTCATAAGAGCGCAAAGATAATGAAAAATTAAAAATTAAGAACTAAAATATTATGTTTCAAGTCTTTTAAAGGAAAAATTTATGCTTTTTTGTTAATGCCCTTATTAACACCCGTTAAAAAAGGAACAAACCTAAATTTTTCAAGTTCTTGAACATCGAATTCGGTCTCACTCAAACGCTCTATGCGTTGCATCCGCTGCCCTTCTTCTCCACCGACAGGAATGACCATAACGCCGCTAAAGGTTAATTGTTGTCTGAGGCTATCGGGTACAGAAGAGATACCGGCGGTGACAATGATTTTGTCATAAGGGGCAAATTCGGGCAATCCGACTGTCCCATCGGTAAAAAAACAACGGACAGTGTTCAATCCCAATTTTTTCAACAAATCTTTCGCTTTTTTATGGAGGTCTTCCTGCCTTTCGACGGTGTACACTCGAGCGCCCATCATCGCTAAAATGGCAGCTTGGTAGCCGGAACCGGTACCGATTTCAAGGATTCTATCATTTTTGCGGACGTTTAAAAGGCTTGTCATATACGCCACTGTGAAGGGTTGGGAAATAGTCTGCTCGTTACCAATCGGAAAAGGTTTATCCGCATAAGCCCATTCTTCAAAAGCTTTATCAAGAAAATAATGGCGCGGCAACCCATATATCGCCGCTATCACATGCTCATCTTTGATGCCCTTTGCTCGCAATTCTTCAATAAGCTGGCGGCGCAATCCTTTATGACGATAAGTGTCTTGCACAATAATAAATTTAATTTAAATGGCTGATTATGAGTTTATTACAAAAATATAAAAAAATAAATCTAAGCAAAGTTAAAAAAAAATCAGCAAAAATATAGATATTAGTCGTTTACACCTTTGCAAAGTTGACAAAATGCCCCCCCCTCAGTATCTTTGTGTATAAAGAATCATTTGAAAACAAAAGTAACATCCATGAAAACTTCTCGCCATCCTCTTTTTCAATCCCTTAAAACGGCATTTCAAATAGCTCAACAATTGTATAAAAATCCTGACCTTACTTTTGATGACATTGTGGCTGAAAACGAAAAAGCCACGCTTAATCGCCGCCAATTTATCAAAAAAAATGCCATTTTAGGGTTATCGACATTGGGCTCGGGCTATATTGTGGACAACGTTTTACCCAATTTTGACTCAAAATTAAAACTCAAAATTGCCATTGTGGGCGCGGGTATTGCAGGTTTGAGCGCCGGTTATCACCTCCATAGAAAGGGGATTAAAACCACCATTTTTGAAGCAGACAAACGCGTAGGCGGTAGAATGAAGTCCGCTAAAATATTTGGTGGCGGCAATTTAACAACTGAAATTGGGGCAGAGTTTATCGATACGAACAATGCCGATATGATATATTTGGCTCAGAGGTTGGGTTTGTGGGACAATCGGATTGATGTAACAAAAGACACTTATGGGATCAAGGAAGTTTTTTTTCTTGATGGGCAAAACCGCACCATGAAAGAAGTCGTTGCAGAATTACTGCCTATTATCAAACAAATGGTAACCGACAGAAATGCTTTGGGCGACAATTACGACACCTCGCACGCTAAAATATTAGACAACCAATCATTGATGGAATATGTCGAAAATATGCCCATTTCTCGTTGGATGAAAAATGGTTTATACAGCATTTATCTCGGCGAACAGGGGCTTGAAAGCTATGATTTGTCGAGTATCAACCTATTGGAAGTATTGGATGTCGATAGAAAAAGAACGGATGTCAAATTTTTCGGCGACAGTGATGAACGTTTTAAAATCACTGGCGGCAATCAACAGATACCGGAAAAATTAGCTGAAATCTTACAGCAACAAATTCGTCTGCAACACAGTTTGATTTCGATTAAAGAACACCTTAATAACTCCTTAACCTTAACTTTTGATAATAATGGCAAAACGTTCGAAGAGCGTTTTGATGCGGTTATAATGTGTATTCCGTTCACTATACTGAGGGGGGTGAATTTTAACATGGCATTGCCTTCATCTAAACAATTGGTTATCAATGAGTTGGCTTATGGCTCGAATACTAAATTCATCTTGGAATTTGACGAGCGAATTTGGCGACAATCCAATTATCAGGGCTATCTTTTCAACAATGATATCCACAATGGTTGGGATAGCTCGCACGAGCAAACGCATAACAAAGGTATTGGTACTTTCACAGTTTTCCTTGGCGGAGAAGCCGCTAAAAAGGCAGAAAAAAACAATATTAACGCCATGAATACACAATATGTCAATATTTTGGAGAATGTTTTTAAAGGCTCAAGAACACATTTTACGGGTAAATCAGAACTGGCAAACTGGACACAAAATCCTTATGTCAAAAGTTCTTATTCCAGTTTTGGCGTTGGGCAATATACGACGCTCAGTGGCAGGGCGGTTGAGTCCGTCCGAAATCTCCATTTTGCGGGGGAACATTGCAGCGCCGATTTTTGGGGTTTTATGAATGGCGGTGCTGAAACGGGCAGACTGGCAGCACAAAAGATTATGCGGAAAGTGGGGGTTAGATAATTAGGAATTAGGAATTAGGAATTAGGAATTAGGAATTAGGAATTTTTCAATGTGTTGATAATCAATGAAAATAAAATTATACTCTTATGAAATACTGCTTTTTTTTACTGCTTTTATCGACTTTATTGAATAACTGTACCATGAGGCGGGCTTATCAAACTGATTTAAGAGAACCCATTACAGAATCGCTGTTTAATGATAAAGATCGAACATTGTCTGAAAGTGATATTCAAAAGTTGTTAGCAGGCAGGCTCGTTTTACCTGAAACATTGCGTTTAGCGGTTTTTAAATTCGGTATGAACAATCGGTTTTATTACAGATACAACTATTTGCCTGACGAAAACCTGGTAAAAGCACATCAAAGCTATCTCGACACGCTCGTGTCAGGTTTGAAAAACAACAATCGGGTGGAAAGTGTACACCCCATTCCATCGCTGATGCTGAGTGCGAATCCGACGATTACGCAGTTGCGCGAAACAAGCGTGCGCCTACAATCGGATGTGCTTTTAGTGTATTCCACAACCAGTGATATCTATTACAAATACAAAGCTTTCAAGAAAAATGAAACCAAAGCTTTTGCCACTACCGAAGTCTTTTTGATGGATATCAGAACCGGTTTAGTCCCTTTTTCCACAGTGGTGACTAAGGATTTTTATACAAAAGTTATACATGATGAAACAGTAGAAGAAACAAGAAAACGTGCTGAACAGGAAGCGGTTATTTTGACTTTGGTGGAGGTGGGGAAGCAGGTAAATGGTTTTTTAAAGGATTTTAAATAGTACATATCACCCACAAAATAAGGGGAGCCTTTTGCAAGACCCCCCTCAGTATATTCTGTATGTTGAGCAAAAATTACGCTTTTACAAGCCCTTTTGCTTTTTCAATAACTTCTTTAGCAATGCCTGCCGGCGCTTCTTGGAAGTGGCTAAATTCCATAGTAGATGAAGCACGACCTGATGTAATTGTACGCAATTGAGTCACGTAACCAAACATTTGAGAAAGAGGCACTTCAGCTTGGATGGCAACCGCACCACCCATACGGGTTTCTTGTCCTTTCGGCAAGCCACGACGGCGGTTTAAGTCACCGATAACCCCACCGACATATTCTTCCGGTGTGATAACTTCCAACTTCATGATAGGCTCTTGAATGATAGGCTTACATCTCGGCGCCGCTTCTTTGAAACCGTCTTTCGCGCACAATTCGAATGCGATAGGTTTCGAGTCCACTGAGTGCATGCTACCGTCAATCACTCTCACTTTCATTGATTCGATGTTGTAACCAGCCAAGATACCATTGTTCATCATGGCAGTGAAACCATCGGTGATAGGTTTGATATAGTTTTTATCAATGGCACCACCCACGATACCCCACTCGAATTGAAGTTTTTTCTTGCCGGATTTGAAATCTTCGCTTTGGATAAAATCTTCATCAGCAGGACCTAAAATGAATTCCATATCAGCAAATAGACCCGAACCACCTGATTGTTTTTTCAACTTTTCACGGTGAGTTGTTGTTTGAGTCAATGCTTCTTTATAATTCACCATCGGCTCGCCTTGGTTACATTCTACACCATATTCACGCTTCATACGATCCACTAAGATTTCCAAGTGCAACTCACCCATACCACTGATGATGGTTTGGTTGGTGTTCTCGTCATATCTTACTTTGAACGTAGGATCCTCGTCAGATAGTTTGTTCAATGCCATGCCCATTTTGTCCATGTCTTTCTGAGTCTTAGGCTCAACCGCAAGGGAGATAACCGGCTCAGGGAAAACCATGGATTCAAGAATGATAGGCGCATCCAATGCACAGAAAGTATCACCCGTACGAATATCAGAGATACCCACTACAGCTGCAATATCACCCGCTTCAACCGCATCAATTGGGTTTTGCTTATTAGCATGCATTTGGAAGATACGTGAAACCCGCTCTTTTTTGCCAGTACGAGTATTCAAAACGTAAGAACCGGCATCCAAACGACCGGAATAAACCCGCATGAAAATCAAACGACCAACGAATTTGTCAGCCACGATTTTAAAGGCTAATGCTGAGAACGGTTCTTTATCAGAAGGCTGGCGCGTTTCTACAGCATCGGTATCAGGATTAGTTCCTTTGATAGCGTCAACATCCAATGGAGAAGGTAAATAAGCACAAACTGCATCCAAACAAGCCTGAACACCTTTATTTTTAAAAGCCGAACCGCACATAACGGGCGTCATTTTCATATCAATAACCGCTGCACGAATAGCTGCTTGTAATTCTTCAACGGTGATTGTATCCGGATCGTCAAAGAATTTTTCCATCAAGTTATCATCATAACCCGCAACTTCTTCTATTAATTGTGCCCGTGTTTCATTAACAAGCTCAACCAAATCAGCTGGAATGGGAATTTCATTAAAAGTCATCCCTTGGTCAAATTCATTCCAAACTACTGCTTTGTTAGAAACAAGATCCACTACACCAACGAATTTCTCTTCGTTACCAATAGGCACTTGGAGTGGAATAGCGTTAGCACCCAACTTAGCTTTCATATCTTTCAAACAAGCGAAAAAGTCAGCACCCGCTCTATCCATTTTGTTAATAAAAGCGATACGTGGAACACGGTAGCCATCAGCCAAACGCCAGTTGGTTTCCGATTGCGGCTCAACACCGTCAACAGCCGAAAACAAAAACACCAAGCCATCCAATACACGAAGTGAACGGTTTACCTCAACCGTAAAGTCAACGTGACCCGGAGTGTCAATGATATTCATTGGATACTCCTCACCTTTCCAAAACCACTTAGTTTTTGTAGCCGCAGAAGTGATAGTGATACCACGCTCTTGTTCTTGCGCCATGTGATCCATAGTAGCCGCACCATCGTGTACCTCACCAATCTTGTGAGACATACCCGTATAATAGAGAATACGCTCGGTAGTAGTCGTCTTACCCGCATCAATGTGTGCGGCGATACCGATGTTTCTCGTGTATTTCAAATCTTTCGTTGCCATGATTTATTAGATATGATTGAAATAAAAAAATTTCAGTTAAATTTAAACGTATTAAAGAACCTCAAAAAAACAGTTAAAAACCTAATGAAAGACTATTTTTAAAAGAAAAGTCACTCAAAAATCAGCTTTATATTGTCAAGCTTTTAGCTTGGTGAAACCCGAGGCCTAAAGGGAATCTTGTGAGGTGCTTGTGGGAGTGAGATGTGAATTGTTTTGCAGAAAATCAATGTGATAGATATAGTTTCCGTAATATCATCATAAAAGTTTCACTTCCATAAAAAATTAACTTTCAAACCAAATTTAATTTTTTATCATCTTACGCCTAAAAGCGGCGCAAAGGTAGGCTTTTTTTTTAAATTAACCTATTTTTATACAAAAATTCTTGATTAATTTATGAAATATGGAAGTTGTTATATTTTTTTTAATCGGAAAAATTTCATTCAATACTTCGTATTAAAACCTCTCTGATCCTTCATTTGTCCCAAATCAAAAAAGCCCTGCATCCGAAGACACAAGGCTTTTTAGTAGTATAGGAGTATTTTTACGCTTTGTAGTGAGCAAACGCGCGGTTTGCTTCTGCCATGCGGTGTACTTCTTCTTTACGTTTGATAGCGCCCCCTTCATTTTTGCTGGCTGCGATAAATTCGGCTGCTAATTTGTCAGCAATCCCTTTACCACTGCGGTTACGCGCAAAACGAATCAACCATTTCATACCGATAGCGATTTTGCGCTTAGGGCGGATTTCGGTCGGAATCTGGAAAGTTGCACCACCTATACGGCGTGAACGCACTTCTACCTGAGGCATCGCATTTTGTAATGCTTTTTTGAACAACTGGTGTTCGTTTTCGCCTGTTTTTTCTTTGATGATATCTAAAGCATCATAAAAAGAAGTGAATGATGTTGATTTTTTACCGTCATACATCAAGTTGTTGACAAATTGCGTCACGATGGGATCGCCATAACGTGGGTCTGCTGCAATATGCCGAATTTTCGGTTTTCTTTTTCTCATTGAGAATTTGCCTTTTTAATTTAAGGAAATTTGGATTCAAAACCGTTAAATACTGAGGGGGTACTTCCCTACCTCTCGCTGGTCAGTTTTTCAACTTCCACTTCTCTAACGGCTCATGTCGTTCAAACAGAACTGAAATTACTTCGCAGCTTTAGGGCGTTTTGCACCATACTTAGAGCGGCTCTTCTTGCGGTTTTTGACACCCGCAGTATCCAACGCACCCCGTACAATGGTGTAACGTACACCCGGTAAGTCTTTCACACGACCACCTCTTACAAGCACAATTGAGTGCTCTTGCAAGTTGTGACCTTCGCCCGGAATGTAACAGATTACTTCAGAGCCAGTGGTCAGACGCACCTTCGCTACTTTACGCAATGCCGAGTTTGGCTTCTTCGGTGTCGTTGTATATACACGAGTACATACGCCACGACGCTGAGGACAAGCATTCAAAGCACGGGTCTTGCTTTTAGTTTCAATTTGAGTTCTGCCCTTACGTACTAATTGATTAATAGTAGGCATTGATAATTATTTATGATTTAAAAAATAAAAATTTCAAACAAGGCTTCTAAATAACGCACAAAATGAGATTTTACCATATAAAACAAGTAAAAACACACCTGTCTTCAAAAGCGAGTGCAAAGATAGCCTTTTTACACTAAATGAAAAAGTGTTTTTAGAAATAATTTGAAAAATTGTGGGTGTATAACAAATTCTTCAGTAGCAAGGGGCATCGCCCCGAGGGTTCGGTAGACTGATTGAGAATTGAATTACTGTATCACGGCAGAGCCGCAAAAGATGTAATTCTTATGCGGCTCTACCGCGATATAAATTAATCATTTTCGATAATACTATGAGCGCATTTTGCGCCATCAAGCTCTGCATGACCGAACTGTCGGGGCGATGCCCCAATCACTTGAGAATTTGTTATGCACTCCTAAAATTTAAAAAAATTAACCTATAATGTGTAAAAGTAAGTGTACCGATTCATGGAATTCGCTGTTTCAAAACAAAAAGTTTAATTAAGCGACACTATTATTTTACAAAAAATTGTAACTTCGCCGCAATGATTCATTTTAAACAAAAACTGTCTCGCAGTAGTGGTTTGTTAAAATTCAAAAACACGTGATTAAAATCATTTCAGCCGGTGCCGGCAGTGGCAAAACTTACAGACTCACGCAGGAAATGGTGCAACTCCTCCGCGAAGGTGCTCGGGCAAGTGGGATTATCGGCACGACTTTCACATCCAAAGCGGCGGCTGAGTTGCAAGAACGCGTGCGTACCAAGTTGCTCGAAGAAGGATTGACCCAACAAGCCAATGATTTGTCAAACGCCCTCATTGGTACGGTGCATGGTTTGGGGGTTAAGTTATTGCAGCGTTTTGCATTTGAAGCCGGCGTCTCTCCTCAAGTGAGCATTATTGCTGACGAAGACCAACAGATTTTATTCAATCAATCGTTGGCTCAAATTTTAACCTACGAACGCGTTGAAGGCATTAATATATTGTGTGATAAATTAGGCTTATCCAAAAAAACGGGCAGTTATGATTGGCGGCGCGATGTGCGGCAATTGGTGGACGTGGCAAGAGCCAACGCTTTTTCAAAAGATGTGTTAGAATTGAGTAAAAAACGCTCATTTGAGTCTTTTCAAACCTTTCTCGGCGAGCCTTACACCAGTGATATTCCATATAATGACAAACTGGCTGAATTGCTGAATCAAACCGTTGACGCACTTGAAGGCGGCGCAGACGAGACGAAAGTGACAAGTGATGCTTTGGGTGAATTAAAAATTCTCAAAAATGAGATGCGGCAGCGTGGCTCATTGCAGTGGTTTCAATGGGTCAAAATTGGCAAATTGAAAATTGGGGCAAAGAGCAAAGAATTGGCAAAAGAATTGATGGATTTTTCTAAAATTCATACCCAATTCCCTGAGTTTCAAAATAATATCAGAAATTATATTAACAGCTTGTTTGATATTGTCATCGAAGGTATCGCTGAATACGAACGCTACAAAAAACAGCGTGGATTGATTGATTATACCGATATGGAAGTCCTCGTTCGGCAGCTTTTGAACCACCCCTCAGTAGTGGAAGTTTTACACGATGAATTGGATTTGCTGATGGTGGATGAGTTTCAAGATACCAGCCCCATTCAATTGGATATTTTCTTGAAACTTTCTAAAATAGCCAAATATTCGATTTGGGTAGGCGACCCCAAACAAAGCATTTATGGATTCAGAGGCGCCGAACCGCGATTAATGCAAGCGATTATCCAAAAAAATGGTATTCGGGACGAAGATATTTTGAAGGACTCGTGGCGCAGCCGACCCGATATTGTGGATGTGACCAACGCTCTTTTTACCAAAGCGTTCAGCGATTTGCCCGTTGAGCAAGTTGCCCTGAATGCGCGTCGGAAAGATGCCGCTTTACAAACCGACGCCCTTATCCATTGGCATTTTTCGTTTGATAATGGCGGCGATACCCGCAAACGCCAACCGGCAAGCCCGTGGACGGAAGGGTGCATTGCCGAATCATTGCGCGTTTTTCTGGAAAGACAAGTGATGATTGTACCGAAGGGGGAAAAAGATTGTCGTGCGGCGCGACCAGGAGATGTTGCCATTCTTTGTAGAACCAATGACCAATGCAAAGCCGTAGCCGAAGCCTTGCACCGCGCTGGTTTGAAAGCGGCTATTGCCCGAACGGGTTTGTTAGAAACGGCAGAAGCCAAATTGATATTTGCAGTATTGCGGTATATCCTCAACAAGTACGATTCATTGTCGGTAGCCGAGATTTTGCTATTGGCTGAAAGGCTGGATTTGGCGGAAATCATTGAAGATAGAATGACCTTTTTGGCAGCAATCGGGGAGGGCAATTACAGTTGGCGCTGGGCGTTTGAAAATGATTTTATTAGACAAATTAATGATTTAAGAAAAGAAATAATTGAGTTGTCCTCCAACGAAATATTAAATCTGGTATTGGAAGAACTTGACCTCCGGCGCATTATATCTGCTTGGGGAAATACAGCGCAAAGGCTAGAAAATGTGGATGTTATCC
>JANPGW010000372.1:0-82639 GCA_031424115.1 Saprospiraceae bacterium
AAAAAAAGCCGGAATAACTACATGAGTTATTCCGGCTTTTTTATTTTTAGAAATGCAAACGATGAGCTAAATAAAAATTGAAGATTCCAACCCATTTTTTGCATATGAATTCAAAGCAACGCCTTCCTCTCATTCACATAGCCTCGCCACATGTCTAAACAATCAGCGAAATCTTTCGGCAATTCGCTTTCAAACTGCATCCATTTGCCGGTTGTCGGGTGTTCAAAACCTAAAGAACGAGCGTGCAGAGATTGTCGAGGCATCAACTCCATTGCTTTTAACACAAACTGCTTGTACTTGGAAAAAATCGTCCCTTTCAAAATGCGGTGACCACCGTAACGCTCATCCATAAATAACGGATGTCCGAGATATTTCATGTGTACGCGAATCTGATGCGTGCGCCCGGTTTCCAATTGACACTCGATGAGCGTCACGTAGTACATTGGTTCGATAATTTTATAATGCGTTATGGCATGTTTTCCTGAATCGGCCTCGGGAAAAGCCATAATAACGGTCGGATCATGCGTGCTGCGCCCAATGTGGACATTGATAGTGCCTGACTTATCTTTCGGTTCGCCCCATACCAACGCCCAATATTTTCTTTCGATGGTGTGGTAAAAAAATTGACGGGCAAGATGCGTCAGAGCGTATTGATTTTTGGCAATAACCAACAAACCGCTCGTGTCTTTATCAATTCGATGCACCAAACCCGGTTTATCTTCGGGGGCGAGTTTATCCCAAGGGACAATATTTTGTTTCCAATAATACGCCAAACCATTGAGGAGTGTGTTGCGTTTGTTGCCGACACCCGGGTGACAAACTAAACCCGCAGGTTTGTTAATGACCATGACATCCTTATCTTCATACACGATATTGAGTGGCATATTATCCGGCTCAATAGTGCCATCATCGGGCATATCCGGAAAAATAACCGTAATAGTTTGATTGGGTCGGATACGATAATTGGGTTTAACCATTTGGTTATCAATCATCACCGAACCGGCGCGAATAGCATCCTGAATTTTATTCCGGCTCATTTTCGGCAAACGGTCAGACAAGAATTTATCAATTCTCACGGCAGTTTGACCTCTATCCACCACAATGCGCAGATGTTCGTACATCTCATCTTCGGCTTGCACCTCCGGATCCTCAAGCTCCGGATCTCGCTCTATTTCCTGCTCAAAGTCTTGCTCAAATTCCTGTTCGTCAGGTTGGAGCATAAAATCCTCTTGAAGCATATGATATATTGTTTTAATTTTTTTATAAAAGGAGTGTAAAAATACGGTTTTTTTTCCAATATTTGTCCTGTAGCCGTTGAAATAAAGCGGCTTCATGAAAGTATCGTGTAAATCTCTTGGAATACCCTTGTTAAATCTTCATTAAAATAACGATGTATGCTTCAGTCTTCAGACATCAAAAATATTCTCATCATCGGTAGTGGAACACTTGGATTGCGTATTGGCTTGCGGTGTGCTATCGACGGTTTTACCGTGCGCATTTATGATATTTCAGAAACCGCCTTGCAAAAAGCATTGGCGATTCAGGGAAAACTGTTGGGAAGTTTGGTCAAAAAAGGCATTCTTACTGCCGACGATGCCCAAGCGGCGCTATCCAGAATCACGACAACAACCGACAAACACGCAGCAGTGAAAGGCATTGATTTGGTCAGTGAGTCGGTCACGGAAGACCTCGCACTTAAAAAACAATTGTACCGAGATTTCTCACAACTCTTTGAAAAACAAACCGTTGTCACCACCAATACTTCCTACTTGTTACCTTCGATGTTGGCTGAAGACAGTGGCTGCCCCGAGCGATTTTGCGCTTGGCATTTCCACGATGTTTTTACCATGAATGTGGTGGACATCATGCCGCATCCGCATACTGAGGGGTGGGTTGTGGACTTGTTGATGGATTTGAGTAAAAAAATTCACCAGATTCCGGTATTCATCCAACAAGAAAATCCGGGCTATGTTTTTAATCAAATGCTGATGGCTTTGATTGGGTCGGCGGGTGACTTGATGGCTCGTGGCGTCGCGAGTATTCAAGATATTGACAAGTCATGGATGGGAAATACCAAAATGACAATGGGCCCTTTCGGTATTCTCGACAAAATCGGGTTGGAAACGGCATGGCATATTACCAAAGACAGAAAAGACAGCCGCAGCCTCCGGTTCGTCGAAGTGTTGAAACAATACGTGGATGAAGGCAAGTTGGGTTTTAAATCCGGTGAAGGATTTTACACTTATCCCAATCCCGAATTCGCCCGACAAGGGTTTGTTGGGGATTGAGTGATTGGGGATTGGGCATAAAAAAAAACGCCGGGGAAACGCGGCGTTTTTTTTATGCTTCGATAAAGTAATGAATGGCTTAAGAATTCTTCATATCGCATTATTTTATCTAAAAAAAATTATCTCAATTTGGAACTGGAAATTTTGTTGACTTTTCCTTCCTCCCCAAATAATTCACGGCTTTTGCGGTTATATGCTTCGGCCGCTTCTTCAGCAGTATCAAACATACCGAGGTGCACAGATTTGCGGTTGATAGAAATCACAGCACGATAGCGGTTATTTTCCTGATAAACCCCTGTGTATCCTACCCTACTGCTAGTTTTACGCTGACGGCTTGCCACTGATCTTGACCGGTAAACAATGTTGTCCAAACGGCAATCGAGTTTATCACCGTTTTTAGCCCCGACAAGGTTTTTAGCCCCCGATCGCTGAGTAGCCAGAAATTTTTCGGCAATGAGTTTGTGAAGATAAATTGTTTCCGTGTTGTATCCTCCATCCGGTTTTTTCCAGGTTTTTTGAAATACAACACATCCGCTCGAGTGTTTGCGAAGATTATCAACAAACTTAATCTGAGCTAAATAAGGGTCGGATGTCAGAAATTCATAGACAGTATCGTCAAGAATGACATTATCCTCTGAGTTTTTTAATTTGATTTTTACTAACACGATCTTGATTTTTAATTTTTTTTATTTTTGTTTTCCTTAAGATTGGCTTTTATTAGATGGGATTCCGGCAAAAATATAAAATGATGTAGATACATCAATCTTTTTTTAGAAAATTATTTACAGCGAACAAAAATATATTCAATTTTGTAAAAATACTCAATTATTCGATAAAAGTAAGTTTAGTCTGAGATAAAAACAAATTACATTATAAATAAAAATTATGCTTAACAAAAAATACCTCATTTATATCAGACGATGCTTTGACTTAGCTCGTTTAGGCAATGGCACGGTATCTCCTAACCCTTCTGTTGGTTCTATTATTGTCCACAATGATAAAATAATTGGCGAAGGCTGGCATAAGGCATACGGAAAACCCCATGCAGAGGTTAATGCAATTGCTTCAATACAATCCGAAAACTTGGGTTGTGTGACATATTCTAAAATATTTGTTTCACTTGAGCCTTGTTTTCATTTTGGAAAAACCCCGCCCTGTGTCAATCTTATTTTAGATAAAAAAATACCCTTTGTGGGTATAGCTTTCAAAGACTCCAATCCACAAGTAGGCGGTCAAAGTATTGTAAAGTTAAGTGAAAACAATGTTGAAGTCCAACAATTAGACGTTATTCCGCCGGATATACAGGCAGGGTACGACTATACGCTCAAGCCCTTCTTTACAACGCTTCAAGAAAAAAGACCCTATATCATATTGAAATGGGCAGAAAGCGCAGATGGCTTTATCGGGCAACACAACAAACGCCGTCAAATCAGTAATGAACTCTCAAAACGGTTGGTGCACAAATGGCGCAGCGAATGTGACGGCATTATGGTCGGCACTCAAACCGCCCAAACGGATAATCCTGCGCTGGATAATCGGTATTATTTCGGCAAATCTCCCGTTCGTATTGTTTTAGATAAAAGTGCCAAACTTGACTCTACGCTGCAACTATTCGATGGGAAGGTCAAAACAATTGTCTATAACAGCCTTTCTGCCGCTTATACTGAGGGGTCTTATCCCAAAAACTCGGGGGGTGTTATCCCGAGATCTCAAGAATATCCGGAAACAATTTTAGACAAGCATAATGTTTATATAAAAAAAATAACTTTCGATGACACATTGATTCCTCACATTTTGAACGATTTACTTTCAGAAAAAATAAACATCCTTCTGGTTGAAGGCGGTGCTCAAACGCTTGCCAGCTTTATTAAAATGGGCTATTGGGATGAGGTCAGAATTATTAGAAGTAGTAAAAGCCTGAAAGATAATGAAAAGCCTGAAAGTGATTATATCACAGCCCCGAAAATACCCTTAGAATATCTTGAAAACCGCTACAAATTAGCCGATAACGAGGTTTTGTTTTATAAAAAGCATTAACTTTTGCAGTTAAAGTTTTCTTAAAGTGAGACATGGTTAAACCTCTTATTTTGGAAATACCGTCTATAATGTGTTACTTTGTTTTAGATTCTTACTAAAAAAATAATATGCAGAAGATGAGGAACTTTAAGAGATTATTATTTATACTTTTCTTGATTACAACTACTTGTTTTTCAAATACTTACGCACAGGTTAAATCTGAAAATGCTATTCACTGGTATTCAATAGAACAAGCAGAAGCACTGGCTAAAAAAGAAAAACGTAAGATTTTTATTGATGTCTATACTGGTTGGTGTGGTTGGTGTAAAAACATGGAAAAAACGACCTTCAGCCAACAATATATCGCTAAATACATCAACGAAAACTATTATCCGGTTAAATTAGACGCTGAACAAAAAAGCGATATTGTTTTCAGAGATAAAACCTACAAGTTTGTGACTCAAAGCGGGGTCGGTTTCAATGAGTTAGCCGCGGAGTTATTGAAGGGTCAAATGTCTTATCCTACTATTATTTTTTTGGATGAAGACTTAAACCTCATTCAAACTATTCCGGGGTATCGCGCTGCCGATCAATTTGAAATGATTATGACGTATTTTGGAGAAGACATTCATAAAAAAATGCCTTGGACAAAATATGAAAAGACTTATCAACCGATGAAGAAGTAATTAGGAATTAGGAATTAGGAATTAGGAATTAGGAGTAATTGTAACTAATTTAAAATCAATTAGTTACAATCAATTCAATTGATTCTTATTCATTATTTGGAGAACCGATAACGAAAAGGACAGATGCAAGTTGCATCTGTCCTTTTTCGTTTTTATATAGTTTTATATCATGATAAACCGGCAATATTCATTTATCACTCTTTATATTTACCTTAATGGTGAATCTGCAAATAACCACTATAGGATTCACCATTTTCAAGAATAATACGGTAGAAATACGTAGCATCAGGAAGCCTATATTCTCTCCATTGTCCACCCCAGTTATTTTCATAATTGGCATCTTCATATACTTTATTACCCCAACGGTTATATATGATGACTTTGGTATTCGGATAATTTTCCAGCCCCTCAATGATAAAGTAGTCATTTTTACCATCACCGTTTGGCGAAATGGCGTTGTAAATTTTCAACCCATCACAAATGACTTTTACCTGAATCATTGCGGTATCGCAGCCGTTCTCATTACACAATTCATAGATGAACGTATCTAATTGCGTTGAACTACAGAAATCCACTTTAGGCGTATATTCAAGTATCCAAATGCCATTAGTATCCCGGAAAACTGCCATACCGTTTTTAGGATCAGTCATTAAAGTGATGGTTTTGATTGTGCCATTGATGGTATCATTTTGGGTGACCGCAATCGGAACCATGGTATTCACTCTCGTTGTCACTGTATCAGAAATGGCAATCGGTGGCAACTTATTTCCTTCGGTAACGGTCACCACCACAATGATTGTGTCGCAAACGTTCAAGGTGTCACAAATGACCCAGCATGATTGCTCTTTACCCAATTCTTTACCCTTAATCACCAAGCAACTATCACCCAGATTTTCAAATTGCACCACTATCCCGGATGAATCCGGGCAAATATTGCGAATCGGCAGCGTATGAGGGCGATTAAATGGCAGACACAATGTATCTGTCTTGCCTTTATCCACCGTGATTCTTATGGTATCGTTGGTTGGCAAACTTAAAACGGTGGTATTGATGGTGGTCGTAATACAATGACCGGCAGTATCGCACAGCACCCAACAACTTTTGCCCTGACCTAAAGCAACACCTTTGATGATAATGCATGAATCAACTGACACAACATATTGAACAGCCGTATTCGTCGTATCAACACAACTATTGTTCAAAATCAAAGTAGTGCCGACCAAACCGGTCTTTTTCAAACAAACAGTATCGCTTTTACCTACATTTAAGGTTATATTGATAACCGTATCCTTGAGTACAGTTTTAGGAATCACCGTGGTGAAGAAGGTAATTTTGCCACAGACGCTGCTGTCCGTACAGACAGTGAAACACGCTGTATCTACCCCCTCACTAACCCCTTTAAAAACTATGCAATTCACTGGAACAAGTGTCAACGAAGCTGAGCGATTTGAAGTTGCGCCACAATCGTTAGTAACACCTGTAATATTCCCTTTTAGGGTTAAGTCCCTGAAGCAATAAGTCAAGCTATCACCTATAAAAATGGTATCGCGACGAATTATCGGTACAGCATTGACCGTCACGTTAACAATAGTCGTATCACATTTTCCAGTCGAATCGCACACTACCCAACAGCTTTTTGCCGTACCGATGATCAAACCTTTGATGATAACACATGTATCGGTGTACATCGTGTATTCCACCGAAGTATTCGACGGGTCAGGACAGATATTGGTTACGGTATAATTAGGCCCTTTTAAATTGGTGGTTTTCAAACAGACCGTATCGCTTTGACCAACTTCGATGGTAATTCTGATGGAATCCGTGGTAGTCGGTTTTTTGATTACCGTTGTGTAGAATGTAACATTGCCGCAAACGCTGCTATCGGTACATACCCTAATACAAGCGGTATCTACCCCTTCAGTCCCCCCCCTCAGTATAACACAATTGGCAGCATCCACTGTCAGTGTAGTGGAGCGATTAGAGGTGGTGGGACAGTTATTGACAACACTCGTAATTGTGCCTTTTAAGCTCAAATTGCTTAAACAGAACTTAATACTGTCGCCAATAAATATGGTATCGCGGCGGATAATGGAAGCCGCATTGACAGTAACAGTAATAATGGTAGTATCACATTTGCCCGTCGAGTCGCATACCACCCAACAGCTTTTTGTTGTGCCATTCATCAAACCTTTGATAATCACACAAGTATCGCTGTACATGGTATATTCAACCGAGGTGTTTAAAGAATCCGGGCAAATATTGGTTACGGTATGATTAAGTCCTTTTAAATTGGTGGTTTTCAAACAGACTGTATCACTTTGACCTACTTCGATGGTGATTCTGATGGAATCCGTAGTGGTCGGCTTTTTAATGACGGTTGTGTAGAAAGTAATATTTCCGCACACGCTGCTGTCGGTACACACCCGATAGCAAGCTGTATCTGTTCCTTCCATCACACCTTTTAATACCAAACAGTTGACAGGTACAAGCGTCTGAGAAGTCGAGCGGTTGGTAGTTGTGGGACAATTATTCGTCAAACCGGTAATATTGCCTTTCAAATTTAAGTTGCTGAAACAATAAGTCAAACTGTCGCCAATAAATATGGTATCGCGTCGGATAATGGAAGCTGCATTGACCGTGACGTTAATGATTGTCGTATCACACTTACCTGTCGAATCGCACACCACCCAACAACTTTTTGCCGTACCATTGGTCAAACCTTTAATGATGACACAAGTATCGTGGTAGATAGTGTATTCAACAGAAGTATTCGAGGGGTCAGGACAAATATTGGTTACAGTATAATTGCCACCTCTCAAATTGGTGGTTTTCAAACAGACTGTATCGCTTTGACCCACTTCGACGGAGATTCTGATGGTATCCGTTGTAATCGGTTTTTTAATAACAGTGGTATAGAAAGTGACTGTTCCGCAAACACTGCTATCGGTACACACGGTAAAACAAGCAGTGTCTATTCCCTCAGCAACACCCGTCAATTTTACACAATTGGCAGAATCAAGAGTTATTAAAGCCGAGCGGTTAGAAGTTGTGGGACAATTATTAACAACGCTTGTGATATTCCCTTTCAAATTAAGACTATTGAAACAATATGTTAATCTATCACCAATGTAGATGGTATCTCGGAAGGTAATGGGTGCCGCATTTACAATCACGTTAATAATCGTCGTATCACACTTGCCTGTTGAATCGCATACTACCCAACAACTTTTAGCCGTCCCGTTGGTTAAGCCTTTGATGATGACACAAGTATCACTGTACATAGTGTATTGAACCGAGGTATTTGATGCGTCAGGGCAAATATTGGTTACTGTATAATTAGTACCGCTCAAGCCCGTTGTTTTCAAACAAACCGTATCACTCTTGCCTACTTCGATGGTGGTGGTTATGGTATCCACTTTTTCAACTTTCACATTAGTGATAAATTTCACCTGAACACAATAGCTACTATCGGTACATATCGTTAAACAAGCCGTATCCACGCCCACGCTCAAGCCCGTCATTGTCAAACAGTTTGAACCATCCACCACATAAGAAGCATGACGATTCGATGTGGTGGGACAAGTATTGACAACTCGATTGATAGTACCCGGAATGTTTAAATTACTTAAACAATATACTTTTGAACTGCCAACCAAAATAGTATCACGGCGTTCGGATACTGAGGGGGTACTAAATCCGCGTTTCACAATGATTTGAGAATCTCGTACGACATTGCCACAAGCATCGGTTGCCAACCAATATTTAACATAAATACTGTCATTGCCGCTCATACCCCTAAATGATATACTCGGCGTCAACGTCACAGCTGTACAGTCGTCAGATGCCGTAACATTATCAGTTGGCAAATTATCCAAGGCGCTGATGATGATATCATTCGGTACATTATTCAAAACCGGCGGTGTATTGTCGGTAATTTTCACGTGAATAGTAAACACACTAGTATTTCCGGCACTGTCACGCGCTGTCCATCTATATGTTTTCAGTGAAAAATAGCCATCGACAGGACAATTTCCGGTTACAATAGTTGAATCTAAGGTAATAGTCGGATTGGCATCTAAATTATCAGTTGCCATCACACTATTAACCGAGAAAGTCATAGGAGAACTGCAATTAAAGGCAGTCAAAGTATCGCCGCTTGAATGACCCGTTAATAAGGTATCCACAGTAATAATCACGGGTGGAACTGAATCGGTAGCGGAAGAATTGTACAACACAACGAGAGAAGCAGAGTCCAAGCAGCCACCCGCTGAACCATATTTAGCTGAAATACGAGTGGTAGATTTAGTGGGAACAAAAGTCAACACTGAATCCGTTCCTAAAACAGAACCGTTATCAATATCCGTCCAAACATAGGATTGGGCATTACTGCCTTCTAACCGAATAGTATCACCCAACACTGATCGGATGGTATCATCGCTGACACTGAGATTCGCCACAATCGAAATAGCATCTCTGCTAAGGGGTATGCTATAATAGTGCTCTCCGTTTGAGGTAGTGATGATTTCAGTTCGACAAACGGATGCATTGGTTGCACACATCAAATCTTTCAGGGCTAAAGTGGACAATGCCATATCTAAATTTCCGGAGCAGGTAAAAGTATCGGCCGTTGCTACGCTAAAACTCAAAGTGGCTGATTCATTCTGCAACAAATTCAATGGCTGAAGCCAGGTCAATATCTGAATACCTCCAACATTACGAATCGAAGGTTCTCCCGGAATCCACGTACCGGGGGTTATCGCTACTGAGGAGTTAGGTCTATAAGTAACACCAGCTGGTAATTTCACACTGACTTCGTCAGCTGTATCACTGGGTGTAGTCGTCAGATTTTTATATTGAACAATAAGGTTAGAAATGCCGCCAGCAGCCAATTGATTACTCGCCCCAACATTCACTTCATAAGATTTTGGCAGGGGTAAAGTCGCACCTTGAATTTCCAATGGAAGAGATTCCCCGGATTCAAAATTAGACGGTGTACCACAAACTGTTTTACCGACAAAAGAGAAATAACTTAAAGAACCACTTTTAAAATCACAATCATTGGTGAATTTAAATTTGATTTTAAACTCATTGGAGTCATTCGGATTAGAAGAATTAAACCCTTTTAAGCCTTTTTGATGTAAAAAAGTATTTAAATATTCAAAGTTAGCAAATTCATAATTTTGTCCTTTTTGGCTCATGCCCACGTTTGTAGGTGCTCCTGTCACGGGCTGATAGGCCGCCCCCGAAGGATATGCTACTTCAATACTGCTCGCAATCAGAGACGCTCCTAACAATGGAATAGTCAAACGGGTTTTGATATCATAAGCGGTTCCAATATCTGTATTGCGCAATAATATTTCTAAAGTTGTAGTATCACAAATACCGGGCTGAGAAGCCAATGATTGATTGATAAAATTGGCATCAATGAACGGATTTTCTGTTCTCACTTGTGCATGAATAACAGAATCGGCGCATGGGGCATACTCCGTAGGCGTCCAAGCCAAGTCCGTTGGCAGGTCACACAACCAACCGGTTTTAAAATCAAGTTCCGTTGTTCCGCATTCCCTGACAACTGCTTTGATATTGACGACGTTACAGACGTCATCTATCGTTTTAGCCGGTGTAACTTCCGATAAACCATTTAAAAAAGCAAAGGCTTTAGTAGAATCCGATGGATAATATTTCACATCATGGCTGATATGAGACAAATTATTGGTCACGTCAGTGATAGAAATAACCTTAAAGTTTTTACCGGGAGCGGTCGGGACAATCGCCAACCATGAATTAGCGGCACTGCCTTTATCGCTTAAATTACACAACTTGACCGTCCAATCTGCGGTATCATTTGAAATAACAATACTCGGGTTAGTAATAGGGGTAAAATCCAACTGAGCCGGATCAGAATAGACTATTTTTTGATTATTAAAACTCGCCGTATCTCTCAAATAAGGGGAACAACTGCCATCACCAATATCTTTAGCATAATATCTATCGCGATAATAAATTGTCGGTTTGATAATGTAGGTATTATCGCCGTTTGAACTGCTGGTAACAGTAGCACAATTCGGTATAGCTTTTATTCTAAAATTGAAAGCGTAAGACGTCAAACGATTCAACGATGGTACTTGAAAAAGAGTATCAAAGCGCGCGCTGTATCTACCGGTACTATCTAAATTGGGCAAAGCAAAATAGCTGTTGCCATAAATAGGATGGTCAGCAATCGAAATTTCAACCGTTGTTTTGAATGCTTTGATAAAATTAGGGTCAAAATTAAGGAAGATTGAATCAACGCCGACGGCCTGACGGTATTCTTCACCAAAATATTTATAATAATCATTATTAAACATGGTGATTTTATACTCCAAATTGGCTTCACTACAACCAATCGGAAAACTTGAACTACTGGGATAAGAGAAAAGTGCCTGAGATTTGCCTACTCTAAAGAATGCCCCATAGTTATCGCAGGAATATAACGAATCGTCTTCTACATAATAGCCGTACGCTCTGAAATTGGGCACTTTCTCAAATGTATATTTATAAGGCCCATCCGGATTGACGGAAAAATTGCCGATAAAATTAACTGAGTCACCCATACTGAGGGGGCCTATTCCAAGACCGACTAAGCAATCATGTAGGTCAAAATACATAGCTTTAGTTGTATCCGTTCTGACAGGTCTCATTTTAGAGGCGTCTATTGAACAGTTATATGTATTTCCGCCATGGGTTATTGCAACTTGCGCTGTCGAAAAAGTAAATATATCATTTAAGCGATTTGAATCACTTGTCGAAATATTGTCATAAGAAATTAAAACGCCAATACTGTCTGAAATAGGGGTTGCTCCTACTACATTCTGTACAGTCATACGAATAGAATCACACGACAAAGCTACATTGGTATTGACTTCATCGGGTTGTAATTTTGTTGTGTATGTATCATCCAAATAACCAATTGTGGTTCTTTCAGCTTTAAAAGAAACTGTTTTCAATCCTTTAGAACAGTCATATAGAGGATTGGGAACACAAGGCGGATCCGTGTAGTGAACCCGAGGACCGACAATAGTATCGCAATACCAAATATGGCGGCAATCACAAGAAGGGCAAAACAAAGCGGTTTCGATTGGGAAAGCAGACGCTCCCGGAGGTGTCGTACAATCCGCCTTAAAACCATAATTTGAAAAATATTCGCCGTTGAGGTATTGGGCTTTGGTGGCATCAAAAGACATATAAACGGTATCATTTGATATATTATAATCCACCAATGGCATATTATCTTCAAACCAACTCATTCTCATCGAATCCCTAATCGGCGTTACGCCCACTGGCATTTTGATGGCGACTGTTAACAACTCACCACTACTACAATTGCGTTCAAAATTGAAAACATTGCGAACCTGATGGTGCATAATATTAAAAGGTGTACCATCTGTTTTAGCATCTGGGTCAACACAATTTTCAATATAATCGCTGGAATTGACCGGATTGAAAAAACGAGGTTGAATAAAGGTCGTTTGATTAAGACAAAGGTCGGTATAATCTAATCGGGCATTGAATCCGGCATCAAAATCATTGGTACAAAAATCCGCTCGGTTGGTTAACGAAGCATTACAATCCACCTCATATTCTACTGTAACTTCTAATTTTTCACCCACCGCCAAATCATCATAAAATCCGTCTCCGTCAATATCACTCAAACCGCCGGGTCCATCCGGATCAACTGTGAACAATGGATTGTCTTTGAGGCTAATCATTGTACTGGTGAAAGATGGAATGTTGACATTGGCAACACTGATGGAAAATATCCGATAACCCGCGTGACTTATTTTGAGAGAATCGCTCAAACCGATACCTACTTGAATGTCAAACATGCTGCCTGTACCGGCGTCCACCTCAACACCTGAATTGGTAAAAGTAACCGATTGGCGACCATCCAAACAATATCCACCCACTATGCTTGGAGTAGAACCACTGCTTTGGAAGGAAACGTTCACCGAGCCTTGACCCAAACGCACTATATCTTGTCTCGAAATGGTATTGCAATAACGCGCTTCACAGCCCCACGACATTTCGTGGAAGCTGATTCTTGATGAGTCGCAATTCGCAACGCATATTTCTTCTGTGATAGTAACTGTTTCGTCAGGTTCAAATAAGTTATCACCATCGGCAAGCCCGCTGGAGCCGCGGGTATTGAAAGGAAAAACCGTTTCCGGAATGATTAAAGCGATTAGAGTATCTCCCGTAGAATTAAAAATCGGGTTTTTGGTATATGGCACTGCTACTCCATTGACTGTAATGTTTTTTACTGAAACACCGGGACCTTGAGATGTAGTGTAAACAAATCCTTTAACGTAACCATCAAGACCACTATTATTGATTAAAACAGTTCTTTGATAACATTGACCGACTCTCGCACCACTGGGAGCATTATTCGAAACAGACATGGTGAAAAAAGGCACTTTGATGGCATCTCTATATTCGGTGGAAAAATCCGTTTCTGTAACACCCGAAGAAGCTCCTAAATCATAAGTGAAATCCCATTTATCCACTACTGAAAGAGCATCATTGGCGGTTAACGAATCTGTATAATTACAATTTACTTTAATGACATATTGGATATCCACTGAAGAAGATGAGCTTGGCGCCAAATTAGGCAATTGGAAAAGTGGACGATTCGGATTACTGAAATCAGTTAGAATTACCCCCAGAGAGGAACCCGCTACTTCAAATCGGACAAGTTCTACCCCTTTGAACAGATTAAGGCGGGCTTGAATGTTCTGACGAGTTGAGGCTGATAACCCTTCTGTACTCACTGTTACTGTCACGGTTGCCTCATCGCCACAAACAACCAAATTTCGGGGAGCCGATGCCGCATCTTTGAAATTGATTTTGAGATTGTTCTGTGCTGACAGCATTAACGGTAACATGCCAATAAAAAAGGCACATGCTGACAAGCAAAAATTTTTGTAATAATATCTCATGGGATATGCTGGTTTGAAATAATGGTTATGAGAAATTAAATAATTTCATCAATTATAGTTTTCCTCAGTACGAGATTAACTTGAAAAGAATCCAAATTCATGCCATTTTAGGGGTATAAACTGAAGGGGAGGTTAAGGTGAGTCTTTTTCAGATGCCGTTGGTTTTCATCTAAAAATTTGACAATCAATGTTTTACATAAAACAATAAATTAAACATCTTTATGAACGTTGCTGATTGTGAGGTCATCGAGTAGGAATACGACCTTATTTCTACCTAAATGAACAAATTACCAAGCAAAACAGGCATAAAAGGTATATTTCATAGCAAATAACGATTGACTGTGGGGACAATTTCCCAAATGTTAATTTTTAAAAATACAACCAAAAAGTTAGGTATCACTTGCATTAATTAAAACATAAGTCACACGCTCGACGAAAGATTTTTTAGATAAAACCGAAAAAAAGGCATAAAAAAACCTTCCCGGATTCCGAATTATCGGAACGGGAAGGTTTTGGAACGTATAGATTAGCAAAAACTATTTGATTACATCATGCCACCCATACCGCCCATGCCTTGCGGTGCATGAGAGTGAGCAGCTTCCTTCTCAGGTTTGTCATTGATCACACATTCAGTTGTCAATACCATGCTTGCAATTGAAGCGGCATTTTCCAACGCAACACGCGTCACTTTAGTCGGGTCAATAACACCTGCTGCTTTAAGGTCTTCATATTTGTCAGTGCGGGCATTATAACCATAAGCGCCTTTACCGGCTTTAACTTTCATGGATACAACACTGCCTTCTACACCGGCATTTTCAGCAATGATGCGCAAAGGAGATTCTAAAGCCTTGCGCACGATGTCAATACCGGTAGTTTCGTCAGCGTTCAAGCCTTTCATATTTTCAAGAGCAGAGATAGCGCGGATTAAAGCCACACCACCACCAGCAACGATACCTTCTTCGATAGCGGCACGAGTAGCGTGTAATGCATCATCAACGCGGTCTTTTTTCTCTTTCATTTCTACTTCAGTAGCAGCACCCACGTAAAGAACCGCCACGCCACCAGCCAATTTAGCTAAGCGCTCTTGCAATTTCTCACGATCGTAATCGCTGGTTGTCGATTCGATTTGACCTTTCAACTGATTGATACGGGCTTTGATATCAGAATCCGTGCCTTTACCATTCACGATAGTTGTATTGTCTTTATCAACAGTGATTTTTTCGCAATTGCCCAAGTGCTCCAAACCGGCATTTTCCAATTTGTAACCTTGCTCCTCGCTAATCACTGTACCACCTGTCAAAATAGCGATATCTTCCAACATTGCTTTACGACGATCGCCAAAGCCCGGAGCTTTTACAGCGATAACTTTCAAGCCGGCACGTAAGCGGTTAACCACCAATACGCCCAAAGCCTGAGAATCAACATCTTCAGCAATAATCAATAACGGACGACCTGTACCCAATGATTTTTCCAAAATTGGCAACATTTCTTGCATGTTGCTGATTTTTTTATCATAAATCAAGATGAGTGGGTTTTCGTATTCAGCCTGCATTGTATCAGCATTGGTGATAAAATAAGGCGACAAATACCCTCTATCGAATTGCATACCGATAACTTCCTCAACGTAAGTATCCGTACCTTTGGCTTCTTCAACCGTGATTACACCGTCAATTGATACGCGCTCCATAGCGTTAGCAATCAAAGAACCGATTTCATCATCGTTATTCGCTGAAATAGCCGCTACTTGCTTGATTTTGTTAAAATCTTTGTTGATTAACTCACTTTGAGATTTCAAGTTTTCAACAACTTTTTTCACAGCCTTTTCAATACCACGCTTCAAATCCATTGGATTAGCACCGGCTGCTACGTTTTTCAAACCTGCACGAACCATCGCTTGAGCCAAAACAGTAGCCGTGGTTGTACCGTCACCCGCAGCATCCGCCGTTTTTGACGCCACTTCTTTCACCATTTGTGCACCCATGTTAGCGATAGGGTCACTCAATTCAATTTCTTTAGCTACTGTCACACCGTCTTTCGTAACGACCGGCGCGCCAAAGCTTTTCTGAATAACAACGTTGCGACCTTTTGGACCTAAAGTCACTTTTACTGCATCAGCGAGAGCATCAATACCACTTTTCAATTGGTCTCTCGCATCGGAGTTAAAGGAGATTTCCTTTGCCATATTATGCTAATTTTAAATTTTTAATAAGAAATTTTGGATTAAAAAAAAGATTAGATGATGACGAGGATATCGTCTTCGCGCATAATCAAGAAGTCTTCACCTTCGTAAGACATTTCTTGACCTGAATACTTACCATAAAGGACGATATCGCCTTTTTTTACGGTCAAAGCTTTTCCTTCTTTACCGGGACCCACTGCTACTACTTCACCACGTTGTGGTTTTTCTTTAGCGGTGTCCGGAATGATAATACCGCCCTTGGTTTTCTCTTCTGCGGGTGCGGGTTTTACTACAACTCTGTCATTTATCGGCTTCATAGTCGAACTGATTTTTGAATTGATTTTAAATTGTGATTTGGTAAAACAATAATTTTTTTTGATAAAAATTGAGCAGCTCAATTATATCGCTGCTTACACCCTATCATTTAGTGTGCCAAGCGTTTTTTACTCCTTTTTTACTGTCAAAATTTCAGTCTCACCGCCAAAAGGCGCGCAAAAGTAGGCTTTATTATCGAAGGTATGAAATTTTAACACGACAATTTGTCACGGATTTGTTTATTGATTGGGGATTAGTAACCACTAATATTCTTGAAGTGCTTCGCACTTGTTTTTTTGAGCCACGAATTTTCGAATTTTTCCAATTTACATGTTGACTTGCATAATGTTCACATATAGATTAGAAAAATTCGAAAATTCGTGGCTCAAAAAAAATGCGCAGCATAAAAAAAATCTTTGTGGTAGAAAAAAAGCCTCGCTATTTGCAAAATGTCAAAAATAATTTAACTTTGTATTTCAAAGTTCTTTTTAATTTTTTTAAACTATTAAAAACCACGCCTTATGGAAAATAACCAGCCCTCGTTTTTTGACAGACTCAACAGTTGGATGCAAAATTCATTGACGTTTAAACTATTTGTGATAGCTTTTTTAATGCTATTGCTCATGATTCCCATTTCGATGATACAATCCATTATCAACGAAAGAAAAATGTTGCGCGACAATGCCATCAGAGATATCAGCTCAAAATGGGGTAACAATCAGGTGATTGGCGGGCCCATCATTTCCATTCCTTACCGGGAAAATGTTAAAAACAACGAAACCGGCGAAATAAAAAGTACGGTGAGATACGCCCATTTTTTACCTGAACAGTTGAATATTGAGGGCAATTTGGAAACTGAAGAACGCAAAAGGGGCATTTATGTGGTGGTTTTGTATAATTCTAAAATGAAAATATCGGGTACATTCAATAAGTTGGATTTATCTAAATTGGGGATTGATGTTGCCAAATTGGAACTCAATAACGCTATCATATCAGTGGGCATCACCGATTTGAAAGGCATCCGTGAAAAAGTGGTGATGAAAATGAATGGCGTTGAATATTCACTCGACCCGGGCATTCCGACCCACGATATTTTTCGTTCAGGTGTCAGCTTGCCTGTCAAAATTGCAGCGACTGACAATTTGAACTTCGATGTTATGCTGGATTTGAATGGCAGTCAAAGCATTTATTTTCTGCCCTTTGGGAAGGAAACATCGGTCAAAATCAATTCTAAATGGTCCAATCCCAGTTTTGAAGGGTCTTTCTTACCGGATAATCGCACGGTTGACGGTTCGGGTTTCAAAGCAGACTGGAAAGTTTTGCATCTCAACAGAAACTATGCCCAACAAGGCACGGGTTCGTTTATCAACACGGATGACATGAATATAGGGGCAGATAATGCATATAATCCTTCTCAAATGGGCAATTCTTCTCAAGCTGCTGAGTTTGGTGTCAGGCTATTATTACCAGTTGATGAGTATCAAAAAACGATGCGCTCGGCTAAATACAGTGCTATGTTTGTGGTTCTCACCTTTTTGGTGGTCTTTTTTTCGGAGATACTGAGGGGGGTACGTGTTCACCCGATTCAATATCTTTTGGTGGGTTTTGCAATTTCTTTGTTCTATTTGTTGTTGTTGTCCATTTCAGAACATCTTTTGTTCAACACCGCTTATTTGGTTTCCTGTATCGCGATACTGGCTTTGGTAGCATTTTATATCAATGCCATTTTTCAGAATAAATTCACTACTATTATTATTACTACAGTATTGGGTATTTTATACGGTTTTTTCTATACCCTACTGCAACTCGAAGAATATGCATTGCTCCTTGGCAGTATCGGTTTACTACTCATTTTAGCCGGCGTCATGTATTTGACACGCAATATTGATTGGTACAATGTTAGGAGGAAGGGAGTGAGGATTTGAGGGAGTGAGGATTTGAGGATTTGAGGATGCGAGGATGCGAGGATGCGAGGATGCGAGGATGCGAGGATGCGAGGATGCGAGGATGCGAGGATGCGAGGATGCGACAATAAAAAAGCCGATTCAAATTTGAATCGGCTTTTTTATTTCTATGATTTTCTGTAAATGATAATTAAATTCATCATTTATCATTCATAATTCATCATTACCCTATTGCTTATTGCGAAAGTAACTTCACTTCATTCACCGCTCCACCTTTAGAGATGAAGAAATAAGAAGCGATACAAAGCACAAACAACGCTGCTGCCAAATACCAAGTAATTTTTTCGATAGCATCTGCTGACCGTGCCGCACCGAACATTTGATTCGCACCCGAACCGTAAGTAGAGTCAATACCACCACCTTTAGGGTTTTGAATCAAAATAGCTGCAATCAACAAAACCGCAACAATTGCAATTAAAATAGTTAAAGTCGTCAATACCATTTTTTATCTTTTTTAAAGTCTAATAATTTAATTTCTAATACCATAACACAAGCCAATCAACCTGTATTACGTAACTTTTCAATTTTGGCTGCAAAGTAATCACTTTTTTCGGGAACTTGCAAACACAAACGCATATACATTTCGATTGCTCTGTTATTATTTCCTTGAAATGCCAACAAATCAGCCAAAGTTTCGGAAATGAGGTCGTCATTTTCTTCAATACTTTTCACTGCTAACGCATGCATGTTTTTTTTCTTCTTTTTCTTTTTAGGCAAATCATCTCCAATATTGTCTAAATTGTTATCTGCAAAAAATCCTTCCAATGACACATTTGAGGGAGAATCATTCAAATTGAACAAATTATCGGGTAATTGATTCGGTTGCTCGAACATTAGCGCGACAATTTTTTCATCTAAAACGTGTTTATTGTCAACCGGAGCTGCTACTTGACTGCGGGTTTCTTCAATCAGTTGTAAACTTTGAACCGGGGTATTTTGATGGATTGTTGGCTTTTGTGTCGAAGAATCCTCAGCTGATGTCATCTTAAATTGTCGCAACCATTCCGAAAAGCTCAATTTGGGCTGCATAACCGGCTCCTCAACCGATTTTTCAACAATCACAGTTTTTGCTTGATTGACAATTTCTATTTCGACATCTGATTTTTTCATATCATTATCTTCTATAAAAAGACTTTCAGTAGTCTGCTCTGGCTCAATAAAATAGGCATTTTCAAGCGCCTCGGTGACAACAAATTTCGCTGCATTTTCGATGCTATCATCAGGTTCTGATTTGCCAAAATCATGTGAATATTGTTCTTCGGATTGCGAATTGTGTTCTTGCTGCTCAGTCTCAGGTGCAATAACCGATGGGTTTTCGATAAATTCTGCGTTATCATCTAACTCCTCAAAATGTCCGATTTCTTCGTCTATGATACTGTTTTCAAGCTCATTTGATTCAGGAATGCTGCTGATTTCTTCCAGATTGTCAAATTCTATCGGTTCAACGGAATGTGGCATCTCTCGAGGATTGTCCTCTTGCAACTCATGAGGCGGAGAAGCATCCACCGAAAAATCAAAATCATCACCAACCGGTTCATCAATACTATCATCCCCTAATTCTTCATTGACAAACGTAATAGACTCAGCGAGGGCATCCAAATTCGTCAGATGTTCTTCATTCGAAATATCCTGCCAACCTGTCAAATCAATGGCTTGCGAGCCAAATTCAAGCATAATATTTTCAATTGCCAAATTCACATCGACATCTTGATTATTATGTTTATGAGGTACATCTTGTTCTTCGTCCAAGATGGGTACTGAAATTTCGGGCATCAAAGGCATATCAAATGGCTCGTTGATGTCATCCGATTTACCAGCGGCAGAATCCTGAAAATCAGCGCTGCCCCAATCCAATTGTAAGCCCATATCCGATAGTGTCGGTTTATCGGCATATACTTCCGTCACATGTCGCTCGCTCAAAATTCTCTCAATGTTGCTCAATTCCGTCAGTTCGAGATAATCTTCGCCCAAAATGACATTTTCAGGAACATTTTGCAAAGTTTTGAGTTTTTTGACCATTTTGTATAAAAACCGACGGTTGGTAGAATACGCCGCTGCCATTTGCAAATTGCGGTCATAATCTTTATTTTGCTCAATAAAAGATTTTTTGAGCAAAAGGACACGCAAATTGGTAGCATAAGGGTATTGTACCACAAGGGTTCTCAACTCCTCAAAAGATAAGGAATAGAGATAAGATTCATCTTTTAAATATGCCGTTAATTGATCGTTATTCATTAACTATTTTCACTAACTGTTTGATTTCTAAAGTTTAAGCCATCAAAAACATTGCAAATTATAAAAAAATATGTATTTAGAAAAATTCTTTTCAGTTACCAATTTTCAGTAAAAGCTTTATTAAATATATCTTCTAAAATTTTATCGGATATTTGTTTAATCAATTGATCTTGAACTGCTAATAATTGACTGCTGCCCGGAAAATCCGCCTGAAAACTAAAAGGCTGTTTCCAGGACCCTTTCTCATTTTTGGTATCCAATAATTCCACATTTATCGTGATGCGCAACTGGTTGAATGCCGCTGGTTGATTAGGCTGCGGCGCCACAGCCACCACATCAAAGCCGACAACCTGACCGGAAAAGACTAAATCTGCTCCCTCACTGTTGACGAGTGAAAGCCGCGTATTGTTGCGTATTTTGTCTTTCAATTTTTCGGTAAAAGTCTGCGCTAAGGTCGGTGGAGCCGCTGATGCATTGTTGGTAAACAACGAAATGGAGAAAGTTTTTGTATCGGGCGAAATAATGACGCCCTTCAGGGAATAACAGCCGATTGACCCCATGAAAAGGAGGAAAAAAACAGCTGATTTTAATATTCTATTTTTCATTACATCAAAATTATTATACAATGCGAACAATAAGTTGAAAATACCTTGAACTATCCGGTTTTCTTGTAAAACTTAAAACCCACACCCGTACTCGCCAAAACCCAAAATTCAAAACCCATTTACTCCAATTGATATTCATTAATTTTACGATATAGCGTCCGTTCTGAGATTCCTAAATCAACTGCCGCTTCCTTTCTACGATTATTATGCTTTTTTAGTGCTTTAATAATCAGATTTTTTTCGTGTTCTGCCATATCCAAACTCTCTTCTATCACTTCTGCTTCTTGGTCGTAAGGATTGACATTGTTCTTTTGAATGATAATGGGTTGATGAGAAAATTTTGGCTGAGTAATGATTGATGCATCATTCATATCCTCCATCGATTCTGATTCATCATAAAAATTATCATTCAATTGATTGAAATTGCTTGAAGCACCTCTCCCATCAGGATATACTGAGGGGGTGTTATCTCCCCCGAATGTACGGGGTCGGGTGGGATAAGCAGGGGAAGGTAGCCCTAAATTATTAATATTCAATGAATTAGGCACACTCAAATTATTGTTTTTTATCAATTCAGCAATGACCGTTTTCAAATAATTAAGGTCATGTTTCATTTCAAAAAGCAATTTGTACATGATTTCCCGTTCTTCAAAATTGGGTTCAGCAGCCCGTTGCGAAGCCGGCAAAGGGCGGCGCAACAAGTGCGGCATAGCGGTCAATAAATCTTCTCCACTGATATTTTTTTCTTGTGACAATACTGACAATTGTTCCGCAATATTTTTCAGCTCCCGAATATTGCCGGGCCAAGTGTACCGTTCAAGAATAAGTCGCGCGCGGTCGTCGAGAATAACAGGAGTTGTCCGATATCTTTCCGCAAAATCAACCGAAAATTTTCTAAAAAGGACGTAAACATCTTCGGGACGTTCTTTTAGAGAGGGTACTTTAATGGGCACAGTGCTCAACCGGTAATACAAATCTTCCCGAAATTTGCCTTTACGAACCGCATCATCTAATTGCACGTTGGTCGCCGCAATGACTCTCACATCCGTTTTTTCAACTTTAGAAGAACCCACTCTTACATACTCACCATTCTCTAAAACCCGCAACAACAGGGCTTGCGTATCCAAGGGCATTTCGCCAATTTCATCCAAGAAAATAGTCCCGCCGTTGACTGTTTCAAAATAGCCTTTTCTATCGTTTACTGCCCCCGTAAAAGCGCCTTTTTCGTGTCCGAAAAGTTCGGAATTGATGGTTCCTTCCGGAATAGCGCCACAGTTGATGGCGATAAATTGGTTGTGTTTACGAGCAGAAAGTGAATGAATCACCTTTGAAAAAACCTCCTTACCTACCCCACTTTCACCCTGTATCAATACCGTCAAATCCGTTGCTGCCACCCGAACAGCGGTGTCTAATGCCGCATCCAATAGTTTAGAAGTGCCGATAATTGCAAACCGCTGTTTTATACTTTGAAGATTACTGCTCATAGTGTATACATATTTTTGAATATTGGCAAATATACGACCCCTTAGTATCAAAGCCAAAAAACAATTGTATAAATCTGACAAAAAGTCAGTTTTCATGGATTAACCTTATGACAATATGAACAAGACAGCATTTTAGATTATATTTGCAGCTCACAATTTACATTAAAAAAAATGCCATCCAACAACCTTCAGACAAAACTCGAAGCCTTCGCCCGATTGCTCAATATCATGGATGAACTCCGTGAAAAATGTCCATGGGACAAAAAACAAACTTTAGTAAGTCTGCGCAATCTCACCATCGAAGAAACTTATGAACTTGCCGATGCTATCCTCGACAACGATCTGAAAGGCATCAACGAAGAAATCGGTGACATTATGCTACACATGGTATTTTACGCTAAAATTGGCGATGAAAAAGGCCGTTTTGATATAGCTGATGCATTGAATGCGGTTTGTGAAAAACTGATTTCAAGACACCCGCACATTTATGGTGATGTGGTTGTAAAAGATGAAGAAGAAGTAAAAGTCAATTGGGAAAAATTGAAACTGAAAGAAGGCAAAAAATCCGTTTTGGAAGGCGTGCCCAAGTCATTACCTGCTATGGTAAAAGCATACAGAATGCAAGAAAAAACCGCCAAAGTGGGCTTTGAATGGGAAAATGCCGACCAAGTTTGGGAAAAAGTAGAAGAAGAAATCGGTGAACTCAAAGAAGCTATGACGCTGAGCCAAAATGAACGCGAGGAGGAATTCGGAGATGTGTTATTTTCTTTGATCAATTACGCCCGATTCATCAATGTTGATCCTGAAACTGCACTTGAAAAAATCAATCTGAAATTTAAACGCCGTTTTGAATTCATCGAAACAAACGCTCCCAAACCCATGGAGGATATGACTTTGACTGAAATGGACACGCTTTGGAATGAAGCGAAGAAAAAGGAAAGAATTAGGAATGATGAATGATGAATTCACCATTTGACATAACAAATTCATTATCAATATGTTACACAAATTCATTATTCATCATTCATCATTACTTAAACGTTGTTATCCTCGTTACCGGATGGATTTCCCAAGCGGTGGCACGGTTAATATCGTCACTATCAGGTCTGATTTTAGCGGATTTTTCTCCATGCTTGAAGTCGTAGAAAAGCCAACCTTCTACTTCAATTGTTTGACCGCGCAGTTTTTTTAAAGCTTGTTGCGACCAATCAATCCCATTATTAAGCATCATAAGGCGAAGGCGTGGTGTCACTTCCACGACTACATGCTGACTTTTATCATCTTTACTATTTTTATCAGGTGCTAAAACAATATGCGTATCTCGATAATCCGGCTCCTTACTATTACAATTGCACGATTCCGGATTGGACATAGAAACGGCTACAACATACCCCCTCAGTATAGCTGCCCGACGGGCATTAAATTTTCGGCGGTCATCGCTATCCTCTTGGATTTTATCCCAATTAAAAAAAGGTTCGAAGTCCGACTTTTGGGGAAAATTTGTCCGGTTTTTTAAAAGATTAAAACCTTTGTCATTTTTCCGTTTGGCGGATCCTTCTAGACCACATTCAGAACCGTCGGGCATTATCAGAATTTCCTGTGCCGTCAATTGTAAACCCCAAAATAACAAAAAAGGGAGTGTTAAAATACATTTAATCATTGTCATTCTCTTATAAAATCAAGTTCTTCGTCTTTATTGAGCCGAACAATGACGGAAGGTTCTCCTTTTTCTTTGTTATCTTGTTTGTATTTTACAATAAAATCGACTTTTTCAATCACATCTGAATTGATTTCTCCAAAATGAGCCGGAAAAGGAGCACCACTGACATTTGCGGAAGTGGACACCAAGGGTTTCCCTAATTGATGAATCAACTCCCTACAAAAAGCGTCTTTTACAACCCGAATTGCGATACTACCATCCGCAGCCAAGACATTAGAAGCCAAACCCACACCTTGTTCGTAAATAACGGTAAGCGGTCGATCGTGGAATGATAACAATGTTTCAACGCGGGGATGGACGTGATCCACGAAATTTTTGAGCATTTCGATTGAATCCACCAGCAAAACGAAACCTTTATCACTTTTGCGATTTTTAAGATTCAAAATTTTTTCCACTGCCTCTTCTTGAGTAGCATCGCAGCCGATGCCCCAGATGGTATCCGTTGGATATAAAATGACACCGCCTTTGCGCAGCACGGTCAATATTTCATCAAATTTTTCGTTTTCAAACATATATTTTTAAATTTGTTGTACCTTAATTAACAATAGCATAATTTTGAAAAATAAAGGTCAAAATTAGGGCGTATGACGAACAAACAAGCCTGTTTATTGTCTTTTTTTTAAGATATAAATTGAGTTAAATTGGATAATCCTTTTAATAGCTAAAATACATGCCATATATTTTTAAAAAATTATTTAATATCATTTTTGTCTTGTCCATTTTACCCCCCTCAATATCGTGGGCAAAACACATCGTAGGAGGAGAAATAGTTTACCGATTTTTGGGTAATAACAGCAATGTTAACCGCTATGAATTCACTATGCGCATATATAGAGATTGCGATGCAACAGGTACGCCCCCCCCCGCTCAATTGGATGCTCGGGCGATTATTGGTGTTTATGCCAAAAAATCCGGTAGATTTATAGAAAGTTATTCAGTTGATTTAATAGGTAGTCCACGCAGAATAAGTCCTCCTTCATTACCCTGTTTAATACCACCGAATGTTTGCGTTGAAGAAGGAACGTATATCTGGCAAAAAGAAATGCCGGTTATCGAGGACGATTACGTGATTATATATTCAAGATGTTGTCGAAATGAAGCCATTGATAATATCATCAGACCCGGAAGTGTAGGCGCTACCTATTCGGTAGAAATAACAAATTTTGCTCAAGAAACAGGCAATAACTCACCGACGTTTCAACAATTTCCTCCGACTGTGATTTGCGGTGGTTATCCGCTTACATTTAATCATGGTGCAACGGATAAAGAAGGAGATCAATTGGTCTATAAATTTTGTGAACCTTTCACTGGTGGCGGTCAAGCCAATGGAAATGGTTGTGATGCAGTGATACCCAACCCACCTTGCTGGCCACCCGTCGGTAATATCTCTTATAAAGAACCTGACTATACCTACTTAAAACCGATGGGTGGTGACCCGCTTATTCAAATTAATCCTAATACTGGGGTAATTACAGGCACACCCACCGAACAGGGTCTTTATGTTGTCAGTGTGTGTGTTGAAGAGTATCGAAACGGGAAATTATTAAGCGTTCTGAAAAGAGATTTTCAATTTGATGTTGAAACCTGTACGCCTACCGTTCAAGGAAATGTCAAAGCTGATACGGTTATTGGCAACACGTATATACTCAATAGCTGCGGTGAAAAAACAATTGGTGTTACAAATACAAGCCTTGATAGACGATATATCAATGATTTCAGGTTTGATGTCGGCATCGATGGTGGCATCAAATCATTTAAAGATTGGGAACCGAAAATTGTCTTTCCGGACACTGGGGTTTACAAAGGCAATTTGTTTTTAAATCCCGGTACTCAATGTGCTGATACCATCAATTTGGTTTTCAATATTTTTAACAGCGTTCTTACCGATTTTAGCTATCAATACGATACTTGTGTAGCAGGACCGGTAGCATTTACCAATAAATCAATATCAAGTAATGGACCCATTGTGCAATACAAATGGGAATTTGGCGATGGTAAGGGATCTACCGCAAAAAACACGTCCTACCTATACCCAATTCCCGGCGAAAAAAACGTCCGTTTGAGTGTCAAAGACAACAAAGGGTGCGCAGAAAGTGTCGTCAAACAATTTAACTGGCAACCTGTTCCCCCACTTTTAATCATTCAACCCAGCACTTTTAATGGTTGTACACCGGGTTCTGTGACGTTTACCAACCTTTCAACACCCATAGACTCCACCTACGATATTCGTTGGACTTTTGGAGACGGTGGCACTTCAAAAGCCATCAGCCCGGTTTATTCCTACAAAACGCCCGGACTTTACTCCATATCGCTGGAAGTAACTTCTCCCATTGGGTGCAAAACAAGTAGAAGTTTCAGAGATTGGATAAAGATAAATCAAGGCACAACTGCTGATTTTGAATATTCTCCCCAAAAAATCACCACGTTCAATAGTACCGTTAACTTTACTGATAAATCCACATTTGCTACGCGCTGGCAATGGTTTTTTGATGGGAAAGGCTTTGCCTCTCGACAGAATCCAACATTTACTTTTAAAGATTCAGGCCTTTATAATGTCAAACTTTTAGTTGCCAACCAATTCGGCTGTACAGACTCCATTACCAAACGGTTAGATGTCGAACCGCGTGTAACTTATTGGCTGCCAAATGCGTTTTCACCTAATGATGACGGCGCGAATGATGTGTACAAAGGAACAGGCATTGTGGCAGGGATTAAAGGTTTTGACATGAAAATATGGAATCGTTGGGGGGAATTGATTTTTCAAACCAATAATCCCAACGAAGGTTGGAATGGTCAGAAAAATAATATTGGCGATCCTTCGCCACAAGGAGTGTACCTTTGCGTCGTAACTTATTCCTCGCCAAGGAATGAAAAATTTGAGCTGAGAAGTTACGCAACTTTAATCAGATAATTCTACAAAACCAATAAACAAAAGATAAATTTTTGATTTTTAATGCAATTATTTAATAAAACTGTTCTGAAGCTAAAAAGAATAATCCAATGTCTATCATTAATTATTTTTTTACATTCATTAGTAGGCACAAGCATACTGAGGGGTAGCCATATTGTCGGGGGCGAGATAACATATAAGTTTGTTCAAAGGCAAAACAACAAGATTCAATATCATTTTACATTAAAAGTATATCGGGACTTGTACCGTTCAAATGCCAATTCGATATTGGATGCCAATGCCGCTATCTCAATTTATTTATCCACTAATAATGGGAATAAATTGTACGGTGATAATGAAAGCAAAAGAGTGATTTATGTACCTTTAAAAAGTAAATCTAATATTAACTCACCATCTATTCCTTGTTTGACTCCCCCATCGGATATCGGTGTCGAAGAAGGTATTTATGAATGGGATGCTACATTGCAAGACACCACTTTCAGTTATTTTATCACATATCAAAGGTGTTGCAGGAATACCACTATAAAAAACATATACAATGCCGGGGATTCCGGCTCTACCTATACCGTAGAAATTACGGCAGATGCCCAGCATTTGAATAACAGCAGTCCGGCATTCATCTCCTTTCCACCCATTTTTATTTGCAACGGTGAACCCTTGAAGTTCGACCATTCCGCATCTGATATCGAAGGAGATCAATTGGTGTATAAACTGTGCGCCCCATTGCTGGGAGGTAGTCGGTCAAATCCGGCTCCCAATCCGCCAAGTGCACCACCATATTCGACAGTGTCATTTATTCAACCGGATTATTCTATAGAAAAACCGATGGGTGGCAATCCGGTAATAGTTATTGACCCCAACACGGGTATGATATCAGGTATCCCAAATGTTCTTGATCAGTTTGTAGTGTCGGTCTGTGTTGAAGAGTATCGAAATGGAAAATTGATAGGAAAAATATTCCGTGATTTTCAATTCAACGTGGTCAATTGTAAAAGAACGGTGGTCAGCAGTGTTTTAGCAGATTCATCCTCCGTCAGCATTTCAGGTTCAACCGGCTCCGTTAAAAAGGAATATTTTATATATGGTTGTGAAAATATCACCCTGACACTTAACAATACGAGCTACGATCGCGCCCAAATCAATAATTTTTATTGGGAATTTAACAATAAAGGAAAAATCGAACGCTACAACGATTGGAGTCCAACAATCACTTTCAAAGATACTGGTCTTTATTCAGGCAAATTGTTACTCAACCCGGGTTTGCCTTGCGGTGATTCCGCCTTTGTAAAAGTCCAATTAGGCGGTCATATCAATACCAATATCCAATTCAAGTACGATACATGCGTGGCAGGTCCCGTCACCTTTCAGGGAACAGCCGTATCGGCCTACCCCTTAAAAGAGGTATTATGGCAATACGGAGAGGGCAAAAACGATAGTATCCGCCTTCAAACCGCCCATCAATTTGAAACACCCGGAATAAAAACCGTTAACCTAAGCGCAAAAGACAAATATGGTTGCAAAGGCGATACGTCAATTAGTTTCAATTGGCAACCTGCACCGCCCATCATTATTGTCGAGCCGGATAATTTTCTTGGTTGTGCGCCCGGAAAAGTCTTTTTTAAAAACCGTTCCAAACCGATTGATACTACCTACAGTATCAAGTGGGATTTTGGAGATGGCACTTTTGGTAGCCAAATCAGTCCGACCCATATTTACGAGAAACCAGACACCTATTCTATTCGATTGACCATAGTATCCCCCATAGGATGCCGAAAAGAAGCCAGTTTTAATAAATGGATAAAAATAAGACCGACACCGAAAGCCGATTTTGATTGGTCGCCCAAAATTGTTAATAATACAAGCAATAACCTTGTTTATTTCGACGATATATCGCAAAGTGTTACGTCATGGCAATGGTTTTTGGGTAAAAATGGGTATTCAACTAAACGCTATCCCACTTTCAGTTTTAAAGATACAGGCATCCATACCATCAGACTTTTGGTTAGAAATGCTGAGGGCTGTGTAGATTCAGTCACAAAAACATTGTTTGTCGAACCTTTTATCAGTTTTTTCATGCCGAATGCTTTTTCGCCCAATTACGATACCATCAATGACGAATTTAAAGGTTCCGGCTCTACAATTGGGATGAAAGGCTATCAATTAACCATCTGGAACCGGTGGGGTGAGCAAATATTTCAGACCCAAAAAACGGATGAAGGCTGGAATGGTCAAAAAAACAATATTGGTGACCCCGCGCCGGAAGGCATTTATATGTATGAATTGATATATTTCAACCATAAAAATGAAAAAATATCCAAAAGAGATTATATCACGCTGTTTCGTTGAAACGCATTTACTTCTCAAATTTTTAACATTTTTTATTAAAAGCAATAAAAAAAACTAAAAACGTTTTGTTGTATAAAAAGATAGCATTATCTTTGCGTGCCTTTTCAAAAGGATATAGAATTTAGCGAAAAATAAAAAGAAAAATAACAATGGACGCTATTAGTTTTGTTCAAGATCAATTAGCCCGAAAGACAAATTTTCCGGCATTCAAATCAGGTGATAATGTAGTTGTGAACTACAAAATTATCGAGGGTGATAAAGTACGTATTCAAGCATATCGCGGTGACGTCATTCAAATCAAAGGTCACGGTGCTAATAAAACATTCACAGTTCGTAAAATTTCAAACGGTGTTGGTGTTGAGCGTATTTTCCCTTATTCTTCACCCAGTATCGACAGCATAGAGGTATTGAAACGTGGTAAAGTACGTCGTGCAAGATTATACTATCTTCGTGAACTTGTTGGTAAGAAAGCCCGTATCAAAGAATTGAAACAGCCTACTAATTCATAAATATTTGAGACTATCTGCTATAAAAAAGCCTTGACCCTTTCGGTACAAGGCTTTTTTCATTTCCTTTCATATATATCCCTGAAGCCAATACACACCGTAGCCAACCCACTCTTTAATAAAAACTTCCCACTTCCACAATAATAAAGGGTCAGGTAAGATAGTACTCTTCATATCCGCTTGAGCCCTTTGAGCTATAAAGTGGGCTGGGAAAGGCGTAAAATCCAAACCTGTTTTGTTAAAACAGCCAATTGAACGATGCATATGGAAAGCGGAGGTTATCAATAGGCATTTTGAATTAACTAATCCCTTATTTTTAAGCAAATTTTTAGTAAAAACTGCATTTTCTCTCGTATTGTTTGATTTATTCTCAACAATAATATCACTCTGAGGAATACCTAAAGTCAGCAAAAAGGGTAATACGTTATCGGATTCATTCACTTTTTCGCCCAATAATCTACCATCACCACCGGTCAATAAAATTTTCTTGATGAGTCCTTTTTTGTATAATACTACTGCATCTGATATTCGGTTCACAGCAGTACTCAAATTCAAACGGTCTTTATATGGATATACATCAAATTCACAATACCCACCTAAAACGATTCCGACATCAAAAGTATCTCGCATGGTACTCATATCCATAGCCGGATATTCCCAAGCGTGAAAAACCCTATTGGACAAAAAAGGATTTGTTAATAACAAAAGCCCCCAAAATGCCCCCCTCAGTATCCGATAGCGTTTGAATTGGTCTTTTCTGAAAAGCGCCCAAAACAAGAGCCCAATGAGCCAGATTATAGGTTGAATAATAAAAAATAAGATTTTTGATAATGCAAAAAACATTGTCTATCAATAGTTTAAATGTCAACATATACTGAGGGGTATCATTTTAAATGAACGATACCCCTCAGTGCATGTCTAAGTATGGAAAAAGTCTTTGAAAAATTTCATCACTTCGTCTTTTTTCCCTCGAGCCACATCCACTGAAGAACCATCTCTCATTATCAGTTGAAGCCCATCTGTTTTCAGCATTTTAACCACATGCTTTGGATTGATACTAAAAGACCTATGTACCCTCAAAAATGGATTAGCATCATCAAAATCACCCAGCTTGCGCGCAATAAAAATAGGCTTTTGATTCATAAAATATAATGTTGTATAATTGCCATCCGCTTCAAGTCTCAAAATATCATCAGAATCAACGAAAAGCGTTCCATCAGAAGTGGATAAAACAATCCGGCGATTGGAATAATGGGTTTTATCTTCCTCTTTAGCAATATTATCAATCAAAGCTTTATACTTTTCGATATCTAAATCTCGATTATTGCGTACCATATTTTCTTTCACCTTCATTACTGCTTCAATCAAATGTTCTATTTTGACAGGCTTTAATAGAAAATCAACGGCGCTAAAGCGAAAAGCTTGCATAGCGTAGTGACTATGCCCGGTGCTGAAAATAACATGGAAATCAATATGAGGAAAACCTAAATCCTTTAGCATTTCGAAACCGGTTTGTTCGGGCATCTCAACATCTAAAAAAACAACATCAGGCTTTAGGGCACGTATGGCAGCAGCCCCCTCACTGGGTCTATCACACTTTGCTAAAATAGTGATAAGGTTGGGAAAATATTCAACTAATAGTTCGCTCAATGCTGTTCGCGCCGACAATTCATCATCAATAATAACTGCTTTCATAAATTTGAGAAATAGACTGCAAGTTTCAAAAAATAAAATATACTTGATAAATTGTTAAGGGTTATATCATCTTGTGCTTTAAGGATTACAAAAGTGCATGAATTTTAACGAAAAAAAAAGGAAAAAGTATATGATTGTCATTATTTCTCATAATATGGAATCCGAATAGTCACCCGTGTACCGGCCGGTTGGTTATTATCAGTGAATAAATCTTCCACAAGTAAAGACGTTTTTAGCGCGCGTTGATGGTTTAATATTTCAATTCGGTCATTGGTGATGTTCATTCCCTTCGAAACATGTGATTTTGAACGGCTTTGAGCATTGATTTCAGCCGCCTTTTGTCTGCCCACGCCATTATCTTCCAAAATACATTTGTAGTACTCCTCACCATCCGACTCAAATCGAATTGTGATTTTTCCACGACCGTTTGTTTTATTTTTAATGCCATGTAAAATGGCGTTTTCTATAAAAGGCTGCAAAATCATAGTGGGTACTTTTGTGTCCCAAGGGTCAATTCCTTCATCTATTATGATGTTGTAATCAAAATTGTTATCAAAACGCATCGCCTCCATTTCAAGGTAACCCCTCAGTATCTCCTCTTCTTTTTCAATAGAAATGGTTTCTTCTTTCGAAAAATCGAGAATTTTTCGAATCAAAATCGCAAAATCCGTCAAGAAATGACTCGCTTTCATTCTGTCATTTTTCAAGATATATGCATTAATAGAGTTCATCGTATTGAATAAAAAATGGGGATCCATCTGGGCACGCAGCGCCTTCATTTCTGTTTTCAGAATTTTTTGTTGCATTTCCGCACGCTGATTTTGAACGTATAAACGCCATTTCACAATTCCATAAATACCTAATAGCATGGCAACTATTTCTAAAACAATAGCCCACCAAGTCAGATACCACGGTGGTGTGATTTCGATAATGAGCGTTTTGTCTTCTTTACTCTCAAAACCATCGGAATTATATCCTTTTATCCGAAAAGTATAAACACCCGGAGGGAGTTTATAGTACGAAATACCGGGTTTGATATTATTAGCCTCAATCCAACTACCCGATTCATCCAAATTATCCAGCCTATATTTCACCCGATTGGATGAAGAATTTCCGAACTCAATAGCCACAAATTCCAATTCAATATTATTCTCGGTATAATTGAGTTTTATTTTTTTTATTTCAGAAACCTCTCCCTGTTTTAAATAATCGTTATTGTTGACTTTAATGCCGGTAATCTGGACTTTGGGAGGATTGTCATAGTCAACGATTTCTTCGGGGCGGAATGCAACAAGCGAATTTCTGCTTGTCAACCACATATCTCCAGTAGAGGCAAAAATCCCTCTTGACAAAAACTTCGATTTTATCCCGTCGGAAGTAGTATATTTCTTTTGTTTACCGGTTAGCGGATTAAATGAATATAGACCATCGCTATCAGTTAATATCCATAAATTATTATTATTATCCATATCTAACGACCAAACAAAATTCAATTTTAAAATATGCTCAACTTGAAAACTATCCTGATTGATGGGATACATTTTCCAAACACCTTTGATCCCTCCGAGCCAAATAGTGTCTTTCTGCTCATAAGTGTCACTCACTTCATCTACAAAAGGAATTTCTTTTTTGATAATCCATTTTTTATTATTGATATCCACCAACAAAATCTTTTGATTATCAGTCGTCAAATAAAGATTATTTTTAGAATCATGAAATATTTTTCCATCAGGATGACTCTGATTTAGTTTATCTTGAAACTCAATTTTAGAATATTTGAATGAATTATCGGCATCACTTATTTCGAAAATGCCCTCTGAAGTACCCATCAATAAATGCCCATTTTGTAATGAATAGGTGTTTTGTATAGAAACATTGTCAAGATTAAAGACTTGATTGATTTTTTGGGAGGTTCTATTGTAGTTATAGAGCTCATGTTCCGTATTTATCCATATTCTATTTTTTCTATCTTTAAACAATTCGTTTATCTTTTTACCCTGCAATAATGGTTCTCTAATCGTATTGACTAATTTTTTATTTTTATCAAAAATGAGAATGTTACCAATGGCATTACAAACCCAAACACTACCGTCAATATCTTCTAAAATTTTCTTAAAATCCGTGTCAATTAGATTGTCTTCCAATTTGATTGTGCGAAATCGTATTTTTTTAAGATTTATATGGTTGATGCAAGAATTTTTCCAACTGAAAAGCCATAAATTTTCTGAAGCATCAATATATAAATTATCAAAAGAATTTGAACACAAACCGTTACCTTCTGATATGTTATTATCCTGTTCTATTTGGTAATAAAAAGCATTCGTTTTTTTATTGAAGAATAAAAGACCTTCTTTTTCTACGGAAACGATGAGATAATCTTTTCGCCATTCTACAATGCTGAGGATATTTTCAAGTTTTAGCTTTTGGAAAGCATCGAATATGTTATAACTGTTGTTATTTTTATCAAAATGTACCAATCCAATCTTGGTTGCCAACCACATGCTATTATCGCTGTCCTCTAATATTTGTTTTATTTTTAATGGCTTTTTGATTTTATCCTGCCCATCATCAGTAAAATAATTTTGGGAATCAACTATTCTTCCCGCTGCATTCATTCTATACTCTACTAAGCCAAAGCCTGTTTTGCTGGGGAACGACAAAATACTATACTCCTTATTGGTAGTGTAATTGGCTGTTATTGTACGATAGCCGCTAAAATCACATACGTAAGAATAATCATATTTACCATGAGGATTTTTTTGAGTATTGAGTTTGTATAGCTTCGGATTATTATCCCAACCGCCTACCCTTAACCACAGATACCCCTCATGATCTAAATTAAAACTATAATAACTATCAGTCACTTTCTGCCCATCTTTTTCTATCCTAATCCGTTCAAACTTATCCTCGGATCGATTATAGCAGTGAATTGCTTCATAAGTACAAAACCAGATATTGCCGTTTTTATCTTCAAAAAAAGGGCTTTGAATGTTATTATCAGCAAGAGACATCGAATCACTGGCGATGTGTTTATATATTTTAATCCGCTGACCGTCAAAGCGATTCAAACCATTAGTGGAGCTGATCCACACAAAACCCCGAGAATCCGTTAAAAAAAATGTATTATAATCCGTTATAAGCCCAAAGGAAGCGTCGTAGCGATTGAATGAATAGGAATACTGAGACTGTGCAGCGAGGGCAAAGCCAATGATAGAAAAGAATAGTAGCAAGGTGATTTTTCGAAATAATTGTAAATACATTGCTGTGAGCTAATAGTTGTTTCAATATTATCCCGCAATAATAGAAAAAACTTGGCAATGTACCATTGCCAAGTTCGATTCTTTTTGAAAAAACAAATTATAACTCTCTTATGGACAATGTGCGTCTGGTGGACAAGGCCAACCAAAACTGCTTTCACTACCCTCTAAATTTCTGGTGAGAAGTGCCGTAGCTTCAGCAGTTTGTTCAGGATAACGTTTCTTGTCAGGGTCAAAAGGTTCTGCGAACATGGTAAACTTGCTGGCACCGCTTGTATTGGGAATGATGTAAAAAAATAGTCCCGAAGCATCATCATGCTGTGATAATAAACTTAAAAGTTGAGCTTTTGAAAAAAAGCCGCCCCGAATGAAATCTTCCGGAACCAGCTTGAGATACTCTTGTCTAAGAGCATCAAGTTCTGTCCTTGTCATACAATGTAGATTGTTAAAAATGAGGAAAAGGGTTTAAATCGGCAGCAGTTGTGTTTATTTGAAAGGGCATGCTTTTATTGGTTTTTTCGAGCTTGTTGAAATTAATCAACTAAACTTTCTAATATGTTAATACAAATATATGATACATAAGTTTCATTATTACTAAAAATTGTACGAATGGTATGAATTAATATATGAATGGTAAGGATTAATAAATGAATGAGATAAATTAATAAATGAAATACGATTTTCTGACCTAATTTTAGAGCAGACAAATACAGGGGAAAAGTAGAGAGGACATGAGATAGTTCGTTGAGTTGATTTTATTCAAGCTATACTGAGGGGGGGTAAATTAACACCCCCACTTTCTTAATTGACTTATAAGAGCACTGAAATCTTTAGGGATTGGCGCTTCAAGACACATTGTTTCAAGTGTTGAGGGATGTTGAAATTCTAATTTGTAGGAATGCAACGTGGTGCGATTCATAATGGGTCGTTCATCTTCAAATTTGCCGATTTTGAAACGATTGGATTTTATTTCGGAAAGGAAAATAGCTTGTTTGCGACCATATAAAGCGTCAACTGCAAGGGGATAACCGATGCTTTGAAAATGTACCCGAATTTGATGAGTTCTTCCGGTTTTAATATTGGCTTCTACGAGGGTAAAATGTTTAAATTTTTCAATCACTTTATAGAATGTGAGCGAATCTTTCCCCCGTTTAGCGACGACCATTTTTCCGGGAACCGAAGAATGGGGGGCTATGGGCTTATTAATTTCGCCTTCATCCTGATGAAGCACGCCGTCGAGTAATGCAAGATAAATTTTAGAGGTTTCATGCTTTTCGAACTGAATGGATAAATGTCGGTGGGCTTCTTCTGTTTTAGCAAAAATAATAATGCCCGAAGTTTCTCTATCTAAGCGATGAACTATAAAAACTTTTCCGTAAACCTGATTTAAAGCGCCATAAAGACTTGGTTTTGTGGCATCAAATCTATCCGGAATAGTCAACAAATCGGCAGGTTTATTCACAACCACTATTTGGTCGTCCTCAAAAATAATATTGGGTTTCATATAAAATTTAAAATTAGCGCATTATTTAAGACTTACTATCATCGAATCTTTGCTGAATTGATAAGAACCTTGAATGCCTAATCTTTCTTCATGGGGTCCGCTGATGGTTTGAAAATTAATACAATTCAACTGAGAAGTATAAAAAATATGATCCGTCGGCGCTTCCAAAAAGGAAATATAACCGTTATCACGATCCGGGCGATATCCTCTTCGGCTGGCATTCAAATTGGCTTTTCGACGAAATTGCTGAATTTCATAAGATGACCCATGAATATTGTAGTCTCCAACAGTAATGACGGGGCTTTTCAACAATAAGATGTAAGAAGCCAAGGAATCCAACTGTTTTTGCATGCGTTGATAAGCGGATGAAAAAAGAGGTGGCGCAATATAAGAAGCCACAATATAAACTTTGGCGTTTGAATATTGAGTTTTGAAACCCAATACCAAATTCGGAATATCATCGCAATAGAAGGTATCGCAACTCGCAAACGGATATTTTGAATATAACCGCATACTATATATATCTAATCCATCTAACTTACAACTGTAAGGATAACTATTTGACAACGAATCTTTCAAATCTAAACTCCAATCAAAAGATACTTCTTGAACGGAAATTACATCAGCACCTACTTTTTTTATGGCATTTATGGTTTCAAAATGGCTACTATTGCTGGCATTGAGGTTAAATTGTGCTACTTTGATAATAGGCTCAGTAGTAACTTTTGCCGGAACCATTGCCTTATTTGACATATTTTTCAGATTAAGGCAAAGAAACGCACAATTTACAAATGCCACCAAAGTTAAACGGGGTGATTTGATAGCTAAAAACAATAAACCTAAACCCCAATACCCAATAGCGACTTGTGGCGCATATTTAGCCCACCAATTAAAAATATGATAATTGGGAGTATAAATACAAAAAAGTACTCCAAATGTAAGAACAATGGTAATGAGATTTGTGAGCAATCTTTCTCTTCGTGGTTTAGTATCAAAAATATCCATTAAAGGCAAAATTATAAAAAATATCAATTCATTATGCTATTAAACTATATTTTTCAAAACTTCTCAGCCAATATACACACCTTTTTTAGCTTTTTGATTTCGCCATCGGGACTAGTAAGTTCAAAATAAATAATATACGCTCCAATAGCGGCTTTCTGATTATCATCAGTCTCACCACCCCACTTAATTTGACCTTTTGTTGACAATAATTCATTGATTGTCAATTTCTTAACCAATGAACCTTCTATATTAAAAATAGAAATATTAGCAAAATATCCGGCTTTATCCACTTGATAATCCAATAAAAGATAGTCCTGAAAACCATCTTCATCCGGCGAAAATGAGTTATGAGCAAGAGTAAAAATATCGTTTGCAGCGGATACTGATGGGGTGAGATGAAATTGAGAATTTTGATATCCCGGGGTTGCGTATGCCACAGAGGCGGCAGCAGAATGCCAATTAGAGGCATTATTAGTAGATTCGTCCAAACTTATTCGCTCCAAAGAGACCCCCTCAGTATTGGCAAGTAAAGGATTATGAAAATTTTTATTATAATTAAAAGAATCAATAATAACATTTTTTAAGCCATGAACAGAATATATAGTGGCATTACCTTCGTCTTCGTGCCATGTCGGTAAGCGGTTTTTTAAGAAGTTTTGCTGATAATTTTTCGCTTTATATCTGTTCTGAATGTATAGAGGGCTTTCTGTCACAACCACATAACTTTTTGGAAACAGAGCGTAATGGGTTGTAATGCTTTTGATATCCCCTTTGGAAATATCCGCAATTTTTAATTCCGCTAAATCAATCACCTTATCAGAGCGATTGTAAAACTCAACAAACCGCGACCCGCCGGTCTCTGGATTCATCAATAACTCATTGACAATCAAATCATTGTGTTCCGCTTTTTCAGGCAACTGAATCGGTATTGTATCTTTTATACTGAGGGGAGTATTGTTACAGTCTTTTAATCCGGTTTTTAAAACCAATTGATACAATTTATTTTTCGCTAAAGGCTTAGTGAGGGAGAGTTCGACAATATCAAACATCGGAGGCTCTATTTTTATCTTATTCAAGTCAATATTGTTATCTAATTGATAATGAATGGATTGTACCGCTATGTCTCTACTCAACGATTTATCAAATTTTAATATAATCGTTTTATCATCCTTAGGAAAAGTATATATTGCGTGTGGAGGTGTTTTATCAATAGTATTATTATAAACTGAGTTTTTCTGCCCTGGTGTGCCGCCTTTCAAATCATTAGTGGCTATCCAATTGTTAATGAGACAAGGGGCATTGATATTAGGACGCTCAAGTGACCAGCCACCATCCGCTTTTTTAGAATTTTGAAACATTGAAACATCAAAGGAAGCTGCATCAATAATCACATCTTCAGGCGATTGCAAATAAAAAGTATCCCCCGGATTACTCAAACTAATGAGCTTAGAGACGGGTAATGTATCGCCTAAATTTCCGAAATTAACGGTTGACTTACGAGTATAAATGATGACATAACTTTCAGATTTTAACATAAAATTTGGCAAAGTTGTTTTGACAGCTCCGTTATTCAACTTAAAACCATTCAGATTGAATGTTTTGGTTGACCGATTGTACAATTCAATGAATTCAGAATTGGGTAAACCGATAGTGGGTAACGGGTCAGGCATAAATTCAGTTATTAAAATATCGTAGGGTTCGGCTTTCTGCGCCGTAAGTTGGGACGATGAAAGCGCAAAAAATAGTAAAAGCACAAAAAACTGCTTTATTCTAATCAATTGAATTTTAAAATTTGAGTAAAAATCAGGTATTTTCATGTTAATTCTGTTTGAAAGTCTTACCTTTGCAGCCAATTTACCAATTATTATCAATAAATAAAATAAAACGACAAAAAAATGAAAGTAGCGGTAGTAGGTGCAACCGGTCTGGTCGGCACAGCGATGTTAAAAGTTCTTGAAGAACGTAATTTCCCTGTTTCATCATTTTTGCCCGTCGCATCAGAAAAAAGCGTAGGCAAAGAAGTTATTTTCAAAGGGCAGCCTTATAAGATTGTGAGCATGGCCGATGCCATTGCTGCTCGTCCGGACATTGCCATTTTCTCAGCAGGCGGTAGCACATCAACCGAATTTGCGCCAAAATTTGCGGAAGTCGGTACAACGGTGATTGACAACTCTTCAGCATGGCGCATGGATCCGACTAAAAAGCTTGTCGTGCCTGAAGTAAATGCTTCTGAACTCACCGAAAATGATAAAATTATCGCCAATCCAAACTGTTCAACTATTCAAATGGTTGTCGTTTTGAAGCCTTTGCATGATAAATATAAAATCAAACGCGTTGTAGTTTCAACTTACCAATCTGTTACCGGAACCGGTGTTAAAGCCGTGAATCAGATGAGGAATGAGCGCAACGGCATATTCGACGGGGAAATGGCGTATAAATACCCAATTGACATGAATGTTATTCCTCATATTGATGTTTTTCTCGAAAATGGTTATACCAAAGAGGAAATGAAAATGGTGAACGAAACCAAAAAAATAATGGGCGATGATTCTATCCAAGTAACGGCTACAACAGTTCGTATTCCGGTAGTGGGCGGTCACTCTGAAGCCGTAAATTTGGAATTTGAACATGATTTTGACTTAGCAGAAGTTCGTCAAATTCTTGAGGATACTGAGGGGGTCATTGTCGTGGATGATGTTCAAAACTTCAAATACCCAATGCCTAAAGACGCCCACAACCGCGATGAAGTTTTCGTCGGTAGAATCCGCCGCGACGAGTCACAACCTAAATCGCTTAACCTTTGGGTTGTTGCTGATAATCTGCGCAAAGGCGCTGCTACGAATGCTGTTCAAATCGCTGAGTATTTGGTAAAAAGTGGTATTATCAAAAGTGACCTAACAATGGCTTGATGGTTGTCTAAAATAATATTTGCAAAATTGTACCTTGTGGTTCGCCTAAAACGATAGGTCTCCCTTTTTAGGCGAACACCAAGATAATTTTCAAAATTAGCAACAATCAACCCACTATTTCCACTACCTTTTTCACAAGTTCCAGATTTGTCTCGTAATAATTATTCTCAATCGCATCTTTCACAAAAAGGCTGCCACCTCGTCCTTTCATTTGACTAACAATCAACTTTTTAGCGGTCAGATGAATATCCTTCACCTTTGTATAAGATACAATATCAGCGATGTTTTCAACCGTCACGCCATTACCCGGCATGATAGCAATACGCCCTCTCGATTTTTCAACCAATTGTTTCAATTTCTCTTTTCCTGCAACCACATTCGTGGCTTGTCCACAAGTCAAAATCCGGTTGTAACCCAATTCGATTAAAGTTTCCATGGCTATAAATCCGTCAGGCGTTTGGTCAAAAGCTCGATGACAGGCAATTTGCATCGGACGAGCAAGCACTGCTAATTCTCGCATTTTCTCAACGTCCAACTCTTTATTTTCATTTAAAACGCCGACCACTACCCCATCAACACCATTATTTTTGCAAAACAGTATATCTTTTTTTATTATTTCAAACTCCAAATCTGAATACAAAAAATCTCCCGAACGTGGACGAATCAATACGCAGATTTCAATCTTCAACAGCCTTTTTGCTGCTAAAATTGTTGCGGGACTTGGGGTCAAACCCCCTACTTCTATTGCCATACATAACTCAATCCTATCAGCACCACCTTCTTGAGCAATGAGTGCGGACGTAATGGTGTGTGCACAGATTTCAACTTTTAAATTATTGTTTTTCAATGTTTTATAACTTTATTTTTTTATTCAACAACGGTAAAAATAATAAAATATATTTTAAGGCACAATTTTATCCATTAAAACCTAAATCAAAGTTAAAATACAAAAAACGCTGACCTAACAGTTTCCTGCGATCAGCGTTCACCCAATTGAGAGAATCATACTCATTAAAATCTATTCTTTTTTACCTATCGTTCGTCAGTTTTTTTGCGGAAATAATCTGATAATGTGCCTAATTATTGCATTTTAGTCGATAATATCCACTTGTATTTACGGCACAATGCCCAGATACAAACGGAATATTCACTTGCTGAAGCAAAGTATTCGCTACCGATATAAGCGGTAAACAGCAATGAAATCAACTGAATTTCAGGTTTGAAACGCGCGACAACACCCCTCAGTACACAGAGGATAATGACAATCCGCAATCTCAAAAGCGTTAAAGACATCATGGTGTCGTCTTTTAAATAGTGAATAAATATTGTTTATTTTTTCAAAGTAATTTGAAATTCAAAGTATTAATGACTTTGATTCTGACCGTTTTACAAACCTCTTGTTGCAAAAATCGTCACTATTGAAATAATCTTTTCTGTAATTGAAAGAGCCATGAGAAGTCTGAGCAGCAGCTTAAGACTTTAGTAAGTCAAATAAACCTAATTGCACATAACTCTCTCCTTGTTTTTCAAGAAAAGGCAACCAACAAAGTCTGAAGTTGAAAAAAAGAAAGGAAATAATAAACTTGACCTTTTTTTTCGTTGGCTGCGTTCCTGCAACCAACGGTTCTTTTACCGGTCAGTTATCAGGATGGAGATTTTTCAGTATAAAACATTGGCAAATTGCCAATTGTAGCGTAACTTTTTCCTAAATTCTTATCAAAACTACTATCACCTCTTTCAATTAATGTCACAAACCCCAGATTCCAACGCAAATGTTGCGCTGACGCTTGATTCATACAAGCTATCGGGTTGGTGAGCAAATTAATTTTGAGCGATTTCATTTATTCTAAAAATTTGAAAAATGTTAATAAAAATGGATTAATATAACGAAACTTAGAGACATCACAATCTCTATTTCGTTGCAAATATGTGAGTGCTTTTTTTAAAATGTCAATAGCCAGAGTCATGATTTTGTAAAAACAGTCTAAAAGTATTTATCGGATTTTTTATAACTATTTGATTATCAATTTTTTATGATATTAATATTAACCCAAAAAAAATAAAAATAAAATTCCTCAGAACACGCTCGCTTGCCCAATCAGGAATATATGTCCGCTTTTTTTATGCAAACTACCCCCAAAAAATTGGGTACTCTCGAAATTTACGATTAATTTTATCCCCCGAAATGAAACGAATAATAATTGCTATTGACGGACATTCTTCCTGCGGAAAAAGCACTCTTGCAAAGGCTCTTGCCAAAACCCTTCATTACGCTTATGTGGATACGGGCGCAATGTATAGAGCTGTCACCCTCTATTTTATGGACAACAATGTAGATTTAACGGACATGACGCAGGTGCGTGAAGCCCTCAATCACATCGAGATCCATTTTGAAAGAACGGCTACAGGCAATCATGTCTTCTTGAATGGTAAAGATGTTGAGCAAGAAATCAGATCCATGCGCGTTTCTGAAATGGTCAGCCCGGTTGCTGCTATTTCGCTCGTGAGAAAAGCTCTTGTCGCTCAACAGCAACAAATGGGCAAACGAAAGGGTATTGTTATGGATGGGCGGGACATTGGAACCGTGGTATTTCCGGATGCTGAATTAAAGATATTTTTGACTGCCGAAACCGATATTCGATCTCAGCGTCGTTACGATGAATTGAAAAATAAAGGGCAAGAAACACCTTTTGAGAGTGTGAAAAAAAACCTGACGGAAAGAGACAGAATAGATTCTAATAGAGCGGATAGCCCCTTGCGACAAGCAAACGACGCTGTTTTACTGGACAACTCTTATCTCACTCCGGATGAACAACTCCAAAAAGTGCTTGAAATGGTTAACCAAACGGAAACCGTTTGACCCCTCAGTATAGCGACTTGTTTTTTTAAAACAACACTGTAAACAGATTTCTTACACCGACTAATAACATACTAACAATTGGAAAGTGCTATTTGGGATAAAGTAACCAATCTTTTCGAACTCGATTTGCCCAAAGAATTAGAAAATTTGGAACAACATATTGAGTTTATTGTGCCGCGTATTCAGGCATGGAGTGAAGATTTGTGGGAAGAGCACTTTTACGTTGGTAAACGATGGAAAGAAATCCGAGATACTGATACTTACCATGAAGTCGTGCTCCATATTTTTATGCCCGGGGGAGAATACCTCATTTCGATTGATGGCGATATCACTAAAGGTTCTTGGCGATATTTAAAAGATTCCAATACCTTAATTGTTGAATACGGAGGGAAAAGCAGTCTTTTTGATTTGACTTTTCTGAATGGTGATTTTTTCATTCTCAAAAAACATGGTGATCAAGAAAGGAAAGGCAGAGCAAAATATTATGTTTATGGCAACGAAAAATCAACGGGGCATCTAACATGGAAAAACGCGATGGAAAAGTTGTATAATATTTACAGAAATAATTCTCGGTTTTCTTTTTTACTTTTCCTAATGGGTCTTGTCATGGCTATTATCATTTATATCTCTTTGAAATAAAAATCCTTTTTTAGTTGACAAAAAGCAAAGTTTTTTGGTTTTCGAATTTCGCTAACTGTGATTTTAATACCAACTGATGGGGGTTATTAATATCATTTGCGTCCAATGACATGCTTTCAAAATCATGATACGGTAAAGTGAAAAAGAAAGTTGATCCTTCATCTGGAACCGATTCTGCCCAAACAACCCCACCCTGTTTTTCAATAATTCTTTTACAAATCGCTAAACCCATGCCTGTGCCGCCGCTTTTATCTGGATCCAAGCGTTGAAAAATACCGAAAATTCGCTCTTTGTATTTATCTTCAAATCCTAAGCCGTTATCTTTAACTGAAATCAGGATATCAAAAGTTCGCTTTTCAAGGTTGATTTCAATAATAGGTAACCTATCCGGATGCCTGTACCTAACAGCATTGCCAATCAGATTTTGAAAAACCTGACCCAACATCAATCGGTTAGTATAAATGACCGGTAAATCACCTGTTAATACTTGTGCCTGACTTTGAGTCAAACCAACCGTTAGATTCTGTAACGTCTCCGAAAGGACTGTTCGAGTATCTACTTTTTCTACGGGTAATAGCTTAGAAGTCCACCGCGAATATTCCAACATATCTCGGATAAGGAAACTCATGCGTTTAGCGCCATCAATCACGAATGCAAAATCATTATTAGCTTCATCGTTATTTAATTTAGCTATATAGCGATTTTTAATAATTTGACTAAAACTTGTTATCATTCTCAGCGGTTCCTGCAAATCATGAGAAATGACATAACTGAATTCTTCTAAAGCTTCATTTTGACTTTGGAGTAACTTTGCGGATTCCCTCAACTGTATGTCAACATTTTTTTCAATCGTAATGTCATTAAACATGGTGATGGTGTAAAGCTTTCCCTCTAAAGCCATACTGGCAATTTTTATGCGCACCCACAATTGTTTACCTTTTTTAGTGTGCATGCGTTGCTCAACGTAATGAGGATTATTATCTTTATTTGAGTTAAAAAACTCTTCAACTGAAAGCATGTCTTCCGGATTCACAAGGTTATGAATGCCAATTTCAAGCATTTCTGCTTCTGAATACCCTAATAATTCTACAATAAATTTATTGTATTTAAAAGGGATGTGATTTTCGTCATACAAAACAATTCCGACCGGAGCATTATCAAAAATATTCCTGAACCAAGCCTCCCTTTGCGCTAATTCAGATTCTCTTTTTTTCAAACTTTGGACAGTGTCTAATTTCAACGTAAAAATATAAATGCCGATGCCATATAATGGTAATGAGGTTATGATTAAAAAATATTTATTAGCCTCTTCAATGCCACTTATCTGAATGAGTACAAAAAGAAAGGTGCAGGTCAGAAAAGTATAATACAACATCATCTTTTTATCCTTAAACATACCCATTAAAGCGAAACTGGTAATTAAGGCAAAAGCCGATTCTTTCACATCAAAGTTATGATAATATGCTACTGCATTGACCAAAAAAGCATAACAAAGAGAAAATAAATTGCCGATTTCATTTGCCCATCTTTGAATAAAAACGATGCGATATGACGCTAATATAGCAAAAAGCTGAATCACTATTAGGATATTTCTGGCTGAGGGATAGTCTGGAAGGATATTATGAAAGAGAAAATTGATAACAGGCACCAAAAAAAGGACAGTAGTACCAATGATAGTTCCAACTCGAAAATCGACAACATCGAAGCCACCTGTATCTGTAATTACAAAGTGGCCGATTTTCTTCAATATTTTGTCTATGTAAGTCATTCTCAAGTTCTCTAAATGTGATTGATATGTTACAAACCATAATTTATGCCACAAAATAACAAAGCCTCCACAAGTTGCGAAGGCTTTGATTGTTTTTTTTTATTTATGGTATTAAAATACCTTGATTGTTGTATATAAAATAAAGAAATAAATCTATGTTAAAAATAGTTAAGATGATTGAAGAATCTTCATTTATCTTCCTAACACTTTTTTCATGGTTGCTCCAATATCAGCAGGTGAACTCACCACATGCACACCACATTCAGCTAAAATACGCATTTTGGCTTCAGCCGTATCATCTTCGCTACCAACAATAGCACCCGCATGTCCCATTTTTCGCCCTTTTGGCGCTGTTTGTCCGGCAATGAATCCTACAACCGGTTTTTTATTACCCGTGTCTTTAATCCAATGGGCGGCTTCGGCTTCCATACCGCCACCGATTTCTCCAATAATAACAATCGCTTCTGTTTCAGGGTCATTCATCAACAACTCAACCGCTTCTTTAGTGGTAGTCCCGATAACAGGGTCACCACCAATGCCAATAGCGGTTGTGATGCCCATGCCCGCTTTGACTACCTGGTCAGCAGCCTCATAAGTGAGGGTACCCGATTTAGAAACAATACCGATTGAACCTTTTTTGAAAACAAAACCCGGCATAATGCCCACTTTTGCTTCATCAGGCGTAATAACTCCCGGGCAATTGGGTCCAATTAAACGGCAATCTTTATTCTCAATATAAGCTTTCACTTTCAACATATCCTGAACAGGAATACCTTCAGTGATGCAAATAATAACTTTTATACCCGCTTCAGCAGCCTCCATAATTGCATCTGCAGCAAATTTAGGAGGGACAAAAATGATAGTTGTATCGGCTTTAGCTTTTTCAACTGCATCTTTAACAGTATTAAAAACCGGGCGACCCAAATGTTCAGTACCTCCCTTCCCCGGCGTCACGCCACCCACAACATTTGTTCCGTATTCAATCATCTGCTCCGCGTGAAAAGTTCCTTCTTTCCCAGTGAAACCTTGCACGATGATGTGCGAGCCTTTATTTACTAAAACTGACATATTTCTTTTATTAATTAAATGTTCTTTAATTCATATTTCTATCCGGCGGCAAAAATATATAGAATACTATATATTTTCGTCATTAAGGTTTTAATTTTTTCCAAAAAAAAATGCCCCCCTCAGTATCCGGATAATTTTCTTCATTTTAAGGCTTCTAAAACCACCAAAAAATTGGATCAAGAAAACGATGCTTATTTTTTTGAATTTTCCTTTTCTATCACAAAAACATCCTCATCCGCTGCTTTCATAAAATAATGTTCTCGGGCGAATTTCTCTTTATTATTTTCCATATCAACACGCTCTTGCTGCACCTCTTTGAGTTTGTTTTGGTAAAAAACTTTATCTTTTTCCAGATTTTTGATAGAGCGTTGCAACTTATATTGTGTCCAAAAATCCGCTTTATCGAATAGCAGCATGAATAGCACAAACACTATCAGTACCAAATAATAGCGGTTTCTTATACCTCGTGGCAAACGATTGATAAGAGGTTTGAAGGGATTGACGACCGTTCTTGTAGTACTTTTTGACATTTGAAATATTACATTATAGTGTAAAATCGTATTAAAAGACCAAAATCAGCGTGCAAATCTATAAAAAATTGAGATAAATGACTCAATTATTTTTATCAAGTTTGCATTTCACAAAAAAAAGCCGAATATGAACTTATCGTTATTAATAAAATATTTGATTAATAATAATATGAATAACAAACGCACTCACCTTCCTAAAAAACGCACTCAGCACATTTGTCATGGCATTGTCAAAATCTTCGGCTTACATTTGCATCATCAATCGGATAAAGCAATAATATTTAAAAGTACCAACTTAACGCTAATACTTAATACATTTCAACAACATTCTAATCACATGAATACTTGAAAATTGCCGCCCAGCTACCTTTTAATTTGCAACATGCTTTATTAAACTTTCGAAACAAAACATGTATTAACCCTAATTAGGATAGCTGTTAACGCAGCTATCCTATTTCTTAAAGCAGAATTAGGTAGTAACAAAAAAAGCCTCCCGAAAAATCGAGTGGCTTTTTTTGAATGCTAAATGTATAAGTTTCAATCTAAGACGCCTATTCTTGCGCCGTTTGGTATGGTCGCTCCTTTTTTGACCACCACGATTCCGTCAATGATGCAATAAGAGTCGGTTTCTGTTTTTTCTAAACCTTCACCGCCTTTTATGACCACATTGTCACCAATGCGACAATTTTTATCTAAAATAGCCATTTCAATGGAACAGTTTTTTCCAACGCCGACATTGACTCTATCTTTTTTGACCAAATCTTTTAAATGCTCATAATAATCGGCACCCATCATAATAGTATTTTTCACAACTGATTTTTCACCAATTCTGCTTCTGATACCAATAATGGAACGTTCAACACTCTTAGCGTGCAAAATACAGCCTTCCGAAACAAGTGTTTTTTTAAAAGTTGTTCCAAAAAATTTGGAAGGTGGCAACATGCGCGCCCGTGTGAAAATGGTTTTATCAATGTCGTAGAGGTCAAATTTGGGGACATTATCCGTCAATTCGAGATTGGCTTCAAAAAATGAGGAAATATTCCCAATGTCTGTCCAATACCCATTATACAAATAACTGGCTACTTTCATGCCCGATTGAATAGCAATGGGGATTATGGCTTTTCCAAAATCCGTTGCTTCCGCGTTTTCATCGAGTAGATTATTCAACGTTTTGCGGTTGAAAATATAAATGCCCATACTCGCCAGATAAATATTACCTTTTTTTTCTTCCGCCTTTGGCACCGGTGAAACCCAATCTCCTAATAGTTCTTTTTTAGGTTTTTCGATAAAACTCTCTATCATGCCCTTTTTATCCACTTTCATAATACCAAACTCGGGTGCTTCTTTAGCACTGACCGGAATCGTCGCGATACTTAATTCCGCATTTTTGGCAATATGTTCTTTTGCCATTTCTAAAAAATCCATTTGATAGAGCTGATCGCCCGAAAGAATAAGAATGTAATCGTAATCGTGGGTACGCATGTGCCTGAGCGATTGGCGTACCGCATCCGCTGTTCCCTGAAACCAATTGGGGTTATCAGGTGTTTGTTCAGCAGCCAAAATATCCACAAAACCGCCTCTAAAATAATCGAAATGGTAGGTATTTTTGATGTGCTGATTCAACGAAGCCGAATTAAACTGTGTAACGACAAACATCCTTCTGACCCCACTATTGATACAGTTGGAGATTGGAATATCAATTAAACGATATTTCCCTCCAATGGGTACAGCCGGTTTTGAACGGTCTTTAGTTAATGGATACAAACGGCTTCCCTGCCCGCCCCCCAATATGAGGCTAATCATTTTAATGGTTTTTTCCATAATTAATTGGATAATGGGTGAATAAATTGTGTTTCTCGCATTGTGCATGCCCCCCTCAGTATGAAAGGTATTTCTTAGTTTCAAATATAAGGCAATAGGAGAAATTTACAAGGAATAACAAAAAAAAACTTTGGAATTGATAAAAAAAAACAGCGAAGCCTGTTTCATCGAACGTTTAAGGTGTTTATATGTTTGGAAAATCATTCGCGTCATCTCTTCGCCGAAACAAAATTAATTCACAATAAAAAATTGTCTGTTATGCTAAATTATCCGCATCAGATAAAAATAGAATACGATATAATGTTGAAAATGGGTTCAAAAAATCCTTTATTTTTTGGGATTTGATTCATCTATACCAATTGCTTAACAAAACACCTTCTCCGTTTATGCTGTCTTTTATCATAAAACCGCCATTGTGCTTGCACTTTGCTGTTCGTCTCCAACTCTGGATTGGATTCTACCTTTTCAATATGGTGCTTCAAAAACACCTTATTCATTTCATACATCATCGCAGCGTTCACGCCTTTATCCTGATAGTCAGGTCTGACGCCGGTCAGGTATAAATCAGCACGGTTGTTTTTTCTCATCGCCATCAAAATATGAATAAATCCAAAAGGAAATAAATTGCCTTTGGCTTTTTGGAAAGCCTTGGACAAGGAAGGCATAGTGATGCCGAAAGCCACAACATGGTTGTTTTCGTCCACGACAATAGGCACATAATCAGGAATAATAAATCCGAAATATTGCTTCACATACATATCAATTTGCTTGTCAGTCAGAGCTACAAACCCGTGAAGCCCTTCGTAACAGGCATTCAAAACTTCAAAAAGTTCACGCGCATATGGCATCAATTGTTTGGCATTTTTGACTTTCAGCACTTTCAACTTATTCCTATCAAGTGCGATTTTTGCAACCCTTTCCACTTTATCTGGGATTTCTTTGGGTAGAATCAGCTCATATTCTATCCAGTCAGCTTCCTTTTCGTAACCATTTTTTTCCATATATTTAGGGTAATATGGATGGTTATATATGGTAGCAATAGTGCCTAATTCATTAAATCCCTCCACAAGCATCCCTTCCGGATCCATGTCGGTGAAGCCAAAAGGGCCGTGGATGAGTTCAGCACCTTTAGCTTTTGCCCAATTTTCGACGGTTTTCAACAGCGTTTCAGCGACTTCTGCATCATCAATCATATCAATTTGGCTGAATCGAGCGTATTTTTTACCCACTTTTTCGTTGTATCGGTGGTTGATAATACCACCGATTCTGCCCACAGGGTCACCGTTTTTGTAAGCGAGCCAATATTGGGCATCACAAAATTCGAAAGCAGGATTTGTTTCCTTTGAAATGTTTTTGATTTCATCTTGGGTAATCTGAGGCACCCAATAAGGATTATTTTTATAAATCCTGAATGGGAAAGTAGCAAAATCACGTTTATCTCTTTTAGAGACAACTTCTTTAACAGTTATTTTCGTTTGCATAGAATATGGATAAAAATTAAAAGACAAAGGTGGCAAATTAATTTAAGCCCGCGGTGGTTTTTTCTCTAAAAAAATACGACCGGGCGTACATTCCCCTTGAGTGGTGATACCCTCCCAAAGCCCTTCCAAAGTCGGTTTAGAGTCTTGAATCCGAAAAATAAGGTCAGCCCGTTTGATACACCATTCTGTTTTAGGAATCACATCAGCAGCAATTATTTTGGTTTCAAGATATTTAAAATATGATCCATTAAGTTTACCGATGAAAGCAATTTTTGCGTGGTATTGGACATCATTTGCATCCTCAAAATGCACATACGAAATGCCATTAATCTCCTTTGCATTTTGGGTCACGTCCATCTCCATCTTATAAACTGTCCGTTTCCCTCCGCCTTCGTCGCGCGTGATTGTGCCCTCCCAATGTCCGGAAATATCGGTTTTATCAGCCGATACTGAGGGGTCTAATTCCGAAACGTAGCGGGAACTCCTTTCAGTAAAAGCCGGGTTGAGGGAGAAATTACCGGAAAAAAAAATCATTAAAAAAAGATAAATCATCTGTAATGTTTTGTCGCAAATTAAAAGAAAAAAAATCAACATTGATATTATTTCACAAATCTAAAACACCTTTTTGAAAATATAAATAATAACAAAATATAACTATTTGATTTAAAGTGGTTTATAAAATTGTTTTATCAATAATATATTTATTTTTGCAAACATTTTATAAAAAACTACTGGCAAGGTTATAATAACGTGTTATTTTTACTTAAAATTATGCCCTTTTTCAAGATAATTTCAGTCCTTGTCAACCAAATAAATAACTAAAATTATTTTTAACATTTAAATTCTTCACACTACTAATGTATCCTTATATCAATTATCGCAATCTCCGGTTTATAATTTTTGAGATGCTTGAAGCTGATAAGCTCAATCGTTTGCCTTATTTTGCCGATTATGATCGTGATGCTTATGAAATGACTATTGATGCGGCTAAACAAATAGCCGATACCCATCTTTTCCCATATTACGTGGAGATGGATAGGAAAAAAGCATATTTCGATAATGGCACGGTTAAAGTGCATCATCAACTTAAAGTCATAATCAATAATATTGCTGAAGGCGGTTGGATTTCAGCTACCGCCCCCGCTGCATATGGTGGTATGCAAATGCCTTACAGCCTTTTACATGCGGGTTTGTTAAGTTTTTATGCCGCTAATGTCAATGCCTGTTATCCTTTTTTGACGCAAGGCGCAGCCAATTTGATTCTCACTTTTGGCTCGGAAACGTTAAAACAAACTTATTTGCCCAACATGTATTCAGGGGCATGGCAGGGAACAATGGCTTTAACCGAACCGCAAGCAGGTAGCTCTCTTGCTGATATTATATCATCTGCCGAACCGGTCAATACGGATCAAAATGGCTCCATTGGAAAGGGTGTGTATAAAATACAAGGACAAAAAATATACATATCAGGTGGTGAACATGATGCCGTGGATAACATTGTACATCTGCTGTTGGCGCGAATTAAAGGCGCACCGGTAGGTACAAAAGGTATTTCCCTTTTTGTTGTACCCAAACTACGGTCTGAAAATGGCGGTTTAGTGCCCAATGATGTTCAGTGTGCCGGAATTTATGGCAAAATGGGTCAAAAAAGTTATGTTGCAGCGCATTTAATGTTCGGTGAAAAAGATAATTGCTACGGTTATTTGGTCGGTGAGCCCAATAAAGGGTTAAATTATATGTTCCAAATGATGAATGAAGCACGCATTGCGACAGGATTAGTCGCAGCCGGAGCGGCTTCTGCAGCCTATAATGCTTCACTGAAATATGCGAATGAACGCCCGCAAGGACGTCATCCGAGTAACAAAGACCCTCATAGCCCACCGGTATTAATTATTGAGCATGCTGATGTTAAGCGTATGTTGTTATTTCAAAAGACCGTTACTGAGGGGTCTATTGCGTTGCTTGCACAATGTAGTTATTATGCCGATGTGGCTTTAGCAGCGGAAGGAGAAGAAAAAGAAAATGCTCATTTATTACTCGAATTGCTGACACCCATCGCTAAAAGTTACCCTTCGGAAATGGGTATCCAGTCGGTTTCTGCGGCTATGCAAACTCTGGGTGGTGCCGGCTATTGTGATGATTTTCCAATTGAACAAATTTACCGAGATATCCGCATTAATGCCATTTATGAAGGAACAACGACTATTCACGGAATGGATTTATTGGGAAGGAAAGTAACGATGCACAATGGAAAAGCCAGTCAGTTATTCGCAAATGAAATTATTGAAACCGTAACAGAAGGTATTAAGCATCAATATTTAGCCATTTACGCGCAAAAACTCGGTGAAGCAGCCCAACGTTTACAAGCACTCACCACCGATTTGTTTAACATGGGCAAAGAAAAAGGCATTGAGATTATGCTGGCTGACGCTACCTTATATCTTGAATATTTCAGTCAGATTGTAATGGGATGGATGTGGCTCAAACAAGGCATTGTTGCCGAAAAAGCCCTCAAAAACGGCGCTGAAGGTGAAGATATGATCTTTTATCAAAGTAAAAAAGCGGCTCTTAAATACTTTTTTGATTATGAATTAATTAAAACGAAGGCATTATACCAACAACTTGCCAATGCTGATAAATTGACCGTCAACCTTAAAAAAGAGTTAATTATTTGACGTTCATACAATTTGAATGAAAAAGTGAATGATTTTTTACAAGAAATAACCAATATTGTAATATAGTGAAATATAAAATCCACACCCTCGACCTCCATTTTCAGGGGCATAGCGATACCATTGCCGCCTATCTCATTGAATCAGGTTCTACTTTGGTTTTAGTTGAAACCGGACCTCATTCAACACTGCCGGTACTAAAAGCAGCCGTGAAAAAATTAGGTTTCAAAATGGATCAAATCAAACATGTATTGTTGAGCCATATTCATTTCGACCACGCAGGAGCAGCGTGGGCATTGGCTTCACATGCCACCATATATGTCCATCCTATCGGTGAAAAGCACTTGATTGACCCATCAAAATTGTATAATTCCGCCAAAATGATTTACAAAGACCAAATGCAAAATCTTTGGGGAGAAATGAGAGGTATTGCGCCAGCGAAGATTCATGCCACAGCACATGGCGAAAAGGTAACAATCGGGCCCTTAGTATTTACGGCATGGCATACACCCGGACATGCTGTTCACCATATCGCGTGGCAATTAGGGAAAAATCTATTTGCGGGAGATGCTGCCGGTGTTAAAATTGGTAACAACGGTATTGTAGTTCCGCCTTGCCCGCCGCCGGATATTGATGTAGAAGCTTGGTGCCAGTCGATTGACTTAATGCGGGATTTGAAACTCAATGCTGTGTATTTAACCCATTTTGGTAAAGAAACAATGGTCAAAAAGCATTTGCATTCTCTTAAAAAACGTTTGGTAAAATGGGCAGATTGGATGAAACCTTATTACGAAAAAGGCGCAACAATCGAAGAAATCACGCCAAAATACATGAATTTTGTAAAAAAAGAATTGTCTCGGTTTAACATCGTTGGAGACCAGTATGAACAATACGAAGCTGCTAATCCTTCGTGGATGAGTGTCGCCGGACTGACGCGCTATTGGCATAAAAAGTCACAAAAAACGATATAATATTTTTTCGATGAACGGCTTACAACTAAAAGTAAGCCGTTTACATTATAAATAATCTATTGAAAATTAATTATTTATAAATTGTATTTTAAACCATACGAAATCCTTAACGAAATTTTAACTTTTTCTTAAAACTATGCCTTAGAAAAAGTGACTACCTTTGTTCAAAGTTACAACATTGATTTTTTAAACTAAATTAAATTCGAAATGAAGAAAGTATTTTTATTTGCAAGCTTTGCAGCACTTTTCTTGATGTCTTTTACAACATCACCTAAACCAACAGTTTATAACGTGGATGCTACCAAAAGTACATTCAAATGGACAGGAAAAAAAGTAACAGGTTCACACTGGGGTTACATTAAATTTACAAACGGTCAATTGACAACTGAAGGTAACAACATTATTGGTGGTACTTTTACAGTTGATATGACTTCTATTGATGTTCAAGATATTAAAGGCGAATATGCCGGTAAGTTATTGGGTCACTTGAAATCTGATGATTTTTTTGGTGTTGATAAATTTGCAGCTTCAACATTGGTTATTAAAAAAGCAACCGTTAAAGAAGGTAACAACTATGATGTCGTTGCTGATTTGACTATCAAAGGTGTTACTTCTGAAGTCACTTTCCCGGCAGTCATTACAAAAGATGCTAAATCAATGACTGCTCAAGCGGCTTTTAAAATCAATCGTACAAAATATGGTATCAAATACGGTTCTGGAAGCTTTTTTGACAATTTAGGTGACAAAGCTATCAGCGATGATTTTGAAGTAGAGGTGAACATTGCAGCTGTCGCTGCCGCTCCTGCTCCAGCTGTTAAAAAAGTTACTAAAAAAAGTAACGTCAAAAAGAAAGCAGCTGCTACATCTTCTAAGTAATTTGAAGAGTAGAGAGTAGGTAATGGAAAAATACGAGCTAATTACCGATAATTCAAACCTACTTTCTCAAACTAAGATGAAAAATGGGTAATAGTTAACACAATGTTTTCTATTACCCATTTTTTATCATCCGGTACTCCGTGTTAAACTTTTAAATTGACCTTTTGGGTCGGTGCCAGCATCTCATTTCTCAGAGCCACCTGTCTGGCTACGTTTTCCGCAACGCCCATAAAAGCCCTTTTTGTCATGGGTTCATTGTGCAATACAATCGGTTTACCCAAATCACCCGCTTCTCTGATTCCCATCACAATCGGAATTTGACCTAAAAGAATGGTTTGAGCCTTCTTTGCCAATTTTTGTCCACCGCCTTGTCCGAAAATATAATATTTATTATCCGGCAATTCTTCAGGTGTGAACCAAGACATATTTTCAACAATGCCTAAAATCGGTACATTTACCTGCGGTAACAAAAACATATTCATAGCTTTCACGGCATCTATCACCGCCAACTCTTGTGGTGTGGTGACAATCACTGCTCCTGTAACGGATACCGTTTGAACCAAAGACAACTGAACGTCACCAGTTCCCGGCGGTAAATCAACAATCAGATAATCTAATTCAGACCATAACACATCATTGAAAAATTGCTTGATAATTGCCGCCAAACGGGGGCCCCTCAGTACAACCGCTTGCTCCGGCTCGATAATATTACCAATTGAAATGACCTGCAAACCAAAAGCTTCCAAAGGCATCATTTTTTGTTGACCGTAAACATCCTGAACAAGAGGCTTTTTGCCTTGTAAACCCAACATCGTCGGAATGCTGGGACCATACACATCAGCGTCCATCAAACCCACGCGCGCACCCAACTCTTGCAAACCCAAAGCCAGATTAACTGAAACAGTAGATTTGCCGACGCCTCCTTTACCAGAGCCTACCGCAATGATATTTTTGATGTGCGACAAAGGGCGTTCAGGTTGCGTAGTGTCCTCATTGCGAGTCATTGAATGGACATTGGTTTCCGCCTGCGGATAAACGGATTTAATGGCACCTATACAAGCAAAAATCAACTCAGTTTTATTAGGCGTGTTTAAAGATGGCAGTACAAGCGTAAAATTGACATTATTACCATCAATTTTGAGATTTTCTACCATACGCCTTTGTATGATATCTTGACCTGTGGCAGGGTCTTTCACCGTCCGTAAAGCATCTACTATTTTATTGTTGTCAATCATTATTTTATATAAAACTAAATTTTGAATAAAAACATAGAAAATATTATCTTTTGGGTTTTTTCGTAAAATTATTAGGTCTCTCAGGTGTCAGACGCTTTTGAAGCGTCTGAGACCTGAAAACTCTCGAAAGACCCACTAACTTTACGAAAGAGCCATCTTTTGAGACTTATTTCCCAATGAGAGGATGATTTAATCCCAATTGAGGTGCAAATATAACAACGATACAAAAATTAGGTTGATAAATGTGAAATAAAGACAGGGAAATTCTCTATTTTTGCGCCCGCTATGAAAGTTTATTACAGCCTGGATGAATTACCACAATTTGAAAATACTGTCGTAACGATTGGTTCGTTCGACGGGGTGCATAGCGGACATCAAAAAATACTTGAACGCGTGACCCAATTGGCTCAAAGCATTGATAGTCAGTCGGTAGTCATTACATTTCACCCACATCCTCGTTTGGTGGTTCAGCCCGACGATACTTCCGTAAGATTGCTGACAACCACAGAAGAAAAGGTTGATTTACTTGAAAAATATGGCGTTGACAATGTCATAGTTGTGCCTTTCACAAAAGACTTTGCCGATCAATCACCTGATGAGTACATTCAAAATTTCTTAGTCAACTATTTCAAACCCACTTATATTGTCATAGGCTATGACCATCGGTTTGGCGAAAACCGAAAAGGCGATATTTCATACCTGAAAAAACGGGAAAGCCAATACGGTTATGAAGTCATAGAGATTGAGAAACAAGTTATTGATGAATTGGATGTTTCATCCACCAAAATCAGACAGGCACTCGAAAAAGGCAATGTCCACGCGGCAAATAAACTTTTGGGGCATCCCTTCTCTTTTACCGGCATCATTGTCAAAGGACAGCAAATCGGGCGTGAAATCGGCTTCCCCACTGCAAATCTTGAAATAATCGAGAGAAACAAACTCGTACCACCGCATGGTATTTACGCCGTTTTTGCGTGGGTGGACGGAAAAAAGCATAAAGGCATGATGTATAGGGGCAATCGCCCCGTGCTGAAAGATTACCATAATATCACTATTGAAGTCAATATCTTTGATTTCAACCAAGATATTTATGGTAAAAAAATGAAAATCGAACTTTTAGAATATCTCCGACCCGATAAAAATTTTGAAAGCCTTGAAGGGCTTGTCATACAACTCGCTGACGATGAGCGCCAAAGCCGCGAGATTTTACAAATCTATGAAAATCTCACTTTCCCGCGCGTGGCTATTGTCATTTTGAATTATAATACCAAAAATTTTCTCAAACAGTTCCTCCCTTCAGTATGTGGATCTCTTTATGGCAATTTCGAGGTTTTTGTAGCTGATAATGGCTCAACTGATGGGAGCATTGAAACCGTTCAAGAACTCAACCTCGATGGCATACCTGCTTCATTAGGCATTGATAGAGTCAAAGTGATTGATTTGGTTCAAAATTATGGTTTCGCAAAAGGCTATAATGAAGCCTTGAAGCACCCAAAATTAGCAACCCGTCAACAAGACGATGAATTTGGTTTCGACTATTACGTATTGCTCAACAGCGATTGCCGAGTTTCTCCTCATTGGCTCAAGCCCGTGATTGAAATGATGGAAAAAGACAAAACCATCGCCGCCGCACAGCCCAAAATATTATCTTACACTAAAAAACGCAAATTTGAATACGCGGGTGCTTCCGGTGGCTGGATGGACTCTTTGGGCTACCCCCTCAGTAGGGGTCGCATTTTTGATACAGTAGAAAAAGATCGAAAACAGTATGATGATGAAACCGAGATTTTTTGGGCTTCAGGTGCTGCTTTATTCGTGAAAGCCGATTTATACCATCGTTTTGGTGGATTTGATGAAGACTATTGGGCACACATGGAAGAAATTGACCTTTGCTGGCGTTTCAAACGCGCCGGATATCGCATCATGGTGCAACCGAATGGCGTCGCACGCCACGTCGGTGGCGGCACAATGGACTATTTGAATCCGCGAAAATCCTATTTGAATTTTAGAAATAGCCTTTACACAATATTTAAAAATGAAAAAACGTCAAAATTGCTTTGGCTAATTCCGGTACGCCTTCTGTTAGATGGCGTTGCTGCGGCGATGTTTTTAGTAAAAGGGCAATTCAAACATATCAGTGCAATCTTAAAAGCTCATTTTACCTTTTATAGCAACTTCTTTCATCTTTTAAATAAAAGAAAAAAATACACCCAAATCGTTGAAAAAGAGCGTATTGGCCCCGCAAATACAGTCGGAATACTCAAAGGCAGTATTGTTTGGAAATACTATATTGAAGGGAAAAAATACTTTTCCGATTTGAAGTAAACCATTTTTTTATCAAACAAACTTAACAATGAATTTAATTTTACTGCTTTTGGTGCTGACACTTCTTGTGCAGTTGTACCTCCGTAAAAAGAAAAAAAGCGACACTATTCCCCCCCCCTCAGTATATTATGATTTCAAGTCGCCGGATTGGGTTAAAAACGCGGTCATTTATCAATTGAACATTCGTCAATTCACGAATGAAGGCACTCTGGTGGCTGCCGCTCAACACTTGCCTCGATTAAAAGAATTGGGCATTGACGTGATATGGATGATGCCCTTTTTCCCCATTTGCGAAAGAGAAAGAAAATTCCATGAAGGTGAAACGGAAGGTTGGGGCAGCCCTTATGCGCCGTATGATTTTGAATCCATTCACGAAAAAATCGGCACTTTTGACGATTTCACGGCATTTGTAACGCAATCTCATGCTTTGGATCTAAAAGTCATTCTGGATTTTGTACCCAATCATACCGGTTGGGACTCCAAATGGATGCTCGAACATCCTGAGTGGTTCGTCCATAAACCGGATGGCAACATCATGCCCGTCACGAGTGACCAAGGCGAAGTGTGGGCTGATATTGCTCAATTGGATTTCACGAATAACGACCTTCGTGAAGCCTGGATGCAAGCCCATGAGTTTTGGATAAAAAACTTTGATATTGACGGCTTTCGGGAAGATTGCGCTTGGGGCATTTCGGTGGATTACTGGCACGAATTGCGCCAACGACTGGACGCAATTAAGCCCGTTTATATGCTCGCCGAAGATGAAGTGCACGGCAAAGAACAATTTGATGTGTGTTTCGAGACTAATTACGGTTGGGGAACGCATTACTTCATGAAACAAATTGCCAAAGATAAAGCCCCTGTTTCAGTATTATATGAACATACTGAGGGAATTAAAGAAAGACATGGCACACGCGGTTGGCAGCTCAATTTCACTCAAAATCACGACGAAAATACGTGGCATGGCTCCGAATATGAACTTTTCGGTGAAGGCGCAGATTGTTATACCGCTATGTGTTTTGTGATTGAAGGCGTCGGCTTAATTTACAACGGTCAAGAAGTGAGCCTGAACAAACGTTTGTCTTTCTTCGGCAAAGATGAAATTGATTGGTCTGGAGGCACGTCGCGGGCAGCTTTCTTTAAAGCTTTAATTGATTTAAAACACACCAATAAAGCCATTTGGAGTGGTAGAAATGGCGGTTTTATTCAAAAAATCAACACGAATCACGACGATAAAGTCTATGCTTTTGTCCGTGAAAAAGAGGGCGATAAAGTGGTGTGTATTTTCAATATGAAAAATGTGTCTTTGGATGTTGAATTAAGCGGTTCTGCTTATTTAGGCACTTATAGAGATGTTTTTAAGGGTAAAGAGCATCATTTGACTATTGGAACTACATTCTCATTAGAACCTTTTCAGTTTTATATTTTAACGAATAAATAAAATATGGGTGGCTCGGCTCAAAACCGTGTCACCCATAATAATATCTATAAACGTGACACGGTTTTTGAACCTTTATACTGAGGGGGGTGTATTTCGCCGGTTTCAAGCCATTGGAATATAAATATCAAATGTTGCGCCTTTATTTAATTCTCCTTTGGCTGAAATCACTCCACTATGATTGTCGATAATCTTTTTGACAATAGCAAGTCCAATGCCTGTTCCATTGTATTTTTCTTTGCCATGCAGTCTTTGGAATACTTCAAATATTTTTTCGCTGTACTCTGGTTCAAAACCAATTCCATTATCAGAAACACTGATGTGGCAATATACTGTTTCACTTAAAAGTCTATCATTGTTAAATGAGCTTCCTTTACCCACATCATTTGTAATTCTTATGTGCGGTGCTTGGTTTTCTTGCAAAAACTTAAGGGAGTTGTTTATCAGATTAAACATGAGCTGCCTGAACTGAAACGGAATAATTTTGATTTCACATTTTACATCCGATTCAACTATGGCATTTTTTTGTTGCAATTCTTCTTTTAAATCATCTTTAACTTCTTCGATAATTGAATGCAGGTTAGTAATCTCAAATTTTCTATCGTTGGTATTAGTACGAGAATAAGCCAGTAAATCTTGGATGAGGGTTTGCATTCTATTAGCAGCATTTTGCATACGCTGAAACTTATCTTTTCCGCTATCGGATAGATTATTAAATTCTTTCTCAGAAATTTGTGAAGCAAACGTCTGAATTTTACGCAAAGGTTCTTGCAAATCATGGCTTGAAATGTAAGCAAACGATTCAAGTTCTTTATTCATTTTTTCAAGCTGATCGTTTTGGCTTCTAAGCAATGCTTCCGCTTTCTTTCTTTCAGTAATATCCTGATAGGAGGTTACTGTATAACTTTCAGTACCTATCCTGATGACTTCATATGAGACGATAGCAGGAAATGTTTCTACATTTTTCCGGGTATAAAGTACCTCAAAATCCTTCATTTTCTCCGATTGCTTCAACTTTAATAAGAGCTCTTCCGTTTCTTCCTTTGATAATGCCTGTACTTCAGCAAGAGAACGGTTTTCATGTAGATAACCGAATATCACATCAACTACCCTTTTATATTCTTCAGGATCTATCAGATTCAATTCGTCGGAAGAATAGCCGATGACCTCCTCTTTAGTGTACCCAAATACATTATAAAAAAGGTTATTGGCATATTTTATTTTATTGGTTTGAATTTCAGCAAGCGACATGGGAACCGGATTACTATCAAAGATTTTAAAAAAACGTTCTTCGCTAATCTTCAATTCTTGCTCATATTTTTTCTGTTCTGTAACATCCTGTGCAGTACCAGACATTTTAACGACATTCCCTATACCATCTGTATTAACTTTACCTGTAGCACTGATAATCCTAATTTGTCCATCTACACGAACTATCTTTTGAAAGAAATTGAACGGCTGATGGTCTCTGTATGCCTGTTGTACAATGTCGTTTACATAATCCCGGTCATCAGGGTGCGTATAGGTTAGGAAATTTTCGTAGCTTGCTTCAAATTCCTGAGGCGTTAAGCCATATATCCTGAAAAGTTCATCGGACCATTCAATTTTATTAGACAATACATCCCATTCCCAACTGCCCATATGAGCCAGTTGTTGGGCTTCCATCAATTGGTTGGTTTTATTTTGAATAGTTTCTTCAGCCTGTTTGCGTATTGAGATGTCACGAATAAAACCGATAAAAATATAACGGTCGTTGATTTGGGATGTTGATATTTTCAGTTCAATAGGAAACTCAACGCCATTTTTCTTTATAGCTGACAACTCCACAGGTTTATTTATTATAGGTCCTTCACCGGTTTTTAAAAAATGTTTTATACCATTTTCATGACCATTATGATACCGCTGTGGCATGATTGTTTCTGTCAATGTTTTACCAATAGCCTCACTTTCTTTCCAGCCAAAAATGTTCTCAGCTTCAGGATTCCAATTCCTGATAATTCCCTCTTCATCAATAGAGATGACAGCGTCAGGCGCATGGTGAAGGATGGTTTGCATTCGTTCATTGCTTCTTTTCAGATTTTCCCACAACGTTTCGGAGAGTTCTATTTGTTCCTGGATTTCAGTTTTGGAACCAATCCACATTTTGGGCTTACCTTTTTCATCCTTTATGGCAGTGGCACGAACAAGATGCCATAAGTATTTTCCATCCTTCCGAAGCAGCCGGTATTCATTGACCAAATCCTCACCGGTATTAATACAGTGTTCCCATATTTGTTTTGTTTTGGGCCAATCTTCAGGATGAACAATTTTGTTCCAGCCCCAATCTTTTAATTCATCGAACGTGAGCCCCGTATAATCGAGCATTACTTGATTAAAATAATTTCTGTTTCCCTGAGCGTCAGCAGTCCATACTTTTTGAGGGATTCGTTCAGCCATCTGACGGAACTGTTCTTCTGCTTCCTTTTGCACACTAATATCTGTGTTAGTACCTATCCAACGGATTACCTTTCCATCTTCATCACGCAAAGGGTAAATGAGGGTAAGAAATGGACGGAAAATATTATCCTTACCCTTCAATGGAAACACCATTTCAAAAGCTTCACCGGTATTGATGGAATGTTGCCATTTTTTAAGGACAGCGGGTAATTGTTCGGGGTCATGTACTGATTGCCATCCCCAACCTTCCATATCTTCAGGCGTAGTGCCCGTGTATTCATACCAGCGGTCGTTATACCAATATATCCACCCGTCAGCATTGGCCATCCAGGCAAGGTTTTGAATACTATTGGCAAGCGTTGTAAATTGTTTCGCACTTTCCTCCATTTCTTGTCTTGCTGTAACTTGCTGAGTAACATCAAATCCAACTGCCATGATACCGTTTATGTTTCCTGCTTCGTCAAAAAGCGGCTCGAAAGAGAAATTGACATAGACCGTTTCCATTTTGCCATTTCTCAATAGTTGAACAGGTTGTTCGGGAGTGCCAAACCGATTGCCTGTGTTTCTTACATCGTCAAGCAATTCTTTTATTCCCTGTGTTAAAAGTTCGGGCATTGAATTAAATATTGACTTGTTCAATACTTGCTCTTCTGTTCTTCCCCAGAGTTCCAGTGAATTTTTATTGGCTATTTCAACCTTGTAATCTGCATCACGCAAAATGGAAATAGCAACCGGTGCCTGAAGTATCATCAGTTTTAAATTGCTTTCGCTTTGGGCAACCTTTTGACGAGCCACCACTTGCATAGTATTGTCAACTACCCAAACAGCAATTTTTGATACTTTACTATCCTCCTCTTTGAGAGGGGCATAAACGAATGTTACATATATTATTTCTTCTTTGCCATGACGGATTAACATGATTCCAACCTCATTAGCATAATACGGATTACCGGTTTCCACTACACTTTTGAGAGCAGCTTCGTAATAGACTTTTGCCTCTGCAAAAGTGTCCCAGTAATATTTACCAACAATGGATTCATATGGTTTACCGGCTATTTCAACAAAACGTTCATTGACAATTTCACTCACTAAAGTATGGGCATCCATTACACAAATACCAATAGGCGCTTCCAACACCATATTTCTGATAATCTGCTCACTTTGCACAGTTTTTCTTCTGGCTAAGGTTTGCTCCGTTACATCTTCTAATGTTCCATTCAAGCGATAAGCAATTTTCTGTTCGTTAAACCATGCTCTGCCTTTAGCATGGACAATGGTTTCCTTTTTACTAAAAGGATTGACGATGGTATATTCAATGTCATACCTGCCGCCTGAAGAATATTCTAATGATTTTTGAATAGCGGTAGAAACCCTTAGTCTGTCGGTTTGTGCTATTGCTGAAATAGCATCAGTTAATTCAATCTGATCTTCTGGTGGTAAACCAAACCATTCTTTCAATCTGCCGTTAGCGGTAAACTTATTGGTCAAGGGATTAAAATCGAATGTACCTAATTGCGCAGCATCAACGGCAAACTGTAATTGTTCTTTGCTCTCTTTTAATTCATCTTCAGCTTTCTTTTTGTTGGTAGTTTCAATAACCGTCACCAATACTCCGCCTACTTCCCCATTTTCCATCCTTATTGGGCTGTATGCAAAATCAAAATAACAGGTTTCAATGAACCCATTTCTATCAAGCTCAAACTTAAAATCCGGAAAACCAACCGGTACGCCATTCATCACGCCTTCAAACATGGAACCTATGATATGCCATATTTCCGAAAACGTCTCCCTTGTACTAATGCCTAATGCTTTTGGATGTTTGGTAGTGCCTAATATTGGGCGATAGCCATCATTGTATATTTGGGTATATTCTTTTCCCCATGCTATGTACATGCCAAACGGATTGTCAAGCATCACGGATACCATCGTACGCAAACTCTGAGGCCAGCTTTGAGGATCACCCAATGGCGTTTTGCTCCAATCTGTAGCTCTTATGAGTTTACCCATTTCACCGCCTCCTTTCAGGAAATAATACTCTGTATTGTTAGCGCTCATTTAATTAGTTTTTTACTACTCCACTATAAATTTATCTCTGGCAGGTTGTTTAACTTTATTACAATTGATGAGTGAAATAGCTTGCCATATAACTTTTTTTAGGGATGAAAACTCACCGGGTTTGCGGATGTAATAATGGGCTCCTTTATCATAAAGTAAATTTACAACATCTAAATCAAGTGATGTCGAGAAAATGATAATGGGAAGATGCTTTAACCCATCAATCAATTTTATTTCTGACAAACATTCAAAGCCGGATTTACGAGGCATATTGAGGTCAAGAAAAAGAGCATCAGGCAATGTGTCTAACTTTGCGTATAAAAAGTTCATCAGTTGAACACCATCATTCACAGTTGAAAGGTTTGCATCAAGTGGCAAATCCTCCAGAGCCTCTTTAAAAAAAAGGCAATCGTCCGTATCGTCATCAGCAAGTAAGAGATTGTGTGTAATTTTATCCATAGTGTAAATGTAAAATTACACAAGCATTTGACCAAATTTTTTCATTGTGAACTAAAAATATTGATAACAAAGAAAAGCACGTTGGACTAACCAACGTGCTTTTTGCTGCATAATTCTGAGTTGATAATACTGAATCAATGATTCACAAGGCGTTTTCGAAAATCTACTTTCAATTAATTGAAAATATAACGCACACCAACCTGACCTGACCAACGAGAGCCTAAGCCGGTTGATTTTTGGAAAGTGGAAGTCAATGATTTATTAGCAAACTCAGGGTAGGTAAATTTAGGTTTTCCTGTGGCAGTCGCACCTGTGTTATCATAACCACCGGAGGTGATTATCGCACTTCTTGTCACGAAGTTCTCCACACCCCATTTTGAGTTAAGCATGTTGGTGAAGTTGAAAATATCAAATGTCAACTGCAAAGTATTGATTTTACCCAACACATTAAAGTTAATATCTTGAACAATTTTCAAATCAAGTGTACCAACAGAAGGTAATGTAGCGCCATTGCGTTCGGCGTACTGCCCTCTTCTACCACTCAAATATTTGTCTTGGTTGATGTATTGATCTAAATCCGACCATTGTTGAGCCGCAGTATAAACAGTCTTATCTGTACGCGTAATATCTGTCAGTAAAATATCGCTTTGAGTTTTAGGAATGTATATCAAATCATTTGTCTGACCATCACCGTTCATATCGTTAGCATAGATATAGGAGAAACGACCACCTGAAGCATGTGAGAAACTGAAACCAAGCGTTGTAGCCAAACGATTTTTCAAATAACCTAACTTGTAAGAACCATAAGCAATAATCCGGTTTTTCAACATGAAGTTAGCATAAGATACTGCAGTGGCATTGGGATCGCCCGAGATTACACGGTCACGCCAGATGGATTGAGCAATAGAACCACCATCATTCACCGATTTAGAATCCGTATAGTTATAAGCGGCTCCTAATAAACCATTCTTGAATTGCTTAGTGACTTGCAAGGTAGTGACAAATGAATACCCTTCACTGGTATTTTTCATCAAAATAGCATCCGAAATATTCGGTTTATCTACTGTATTACCTCCTGATGTAGTAGGAATAGAACCATAAATCCTATTGTTAGCGGTTGAGGGGAAACCATTTGCACCTAAATTGTAGTAAATAGGGCGATTATCAGCACCGATTGCATTGACTGTGGAAGTCGGTAAGTTGACGTTTTGGTGATAAACGGCATTCAAATCTTTTGTGTATAAAACCTCGCCTTCAACAATCCAACCTTTGGCAAGATTGTGGGCTACGGCTAAATTCGAGCGCCAAATTTGTGGAAACTTAAAGTTTTCATCCGTTACCGCCAAGTTATAAGATGTCGGTTTTACATCACTCACACTTGTAAACGGCGAAGGTCTGTATGCATCCACGTTAGCGGTGAATGGCCGGTCTTTCGGATTGTTAACCGAAGTAGAGTTGAACAATACACCATTATTGGACAATTGATTAGATAACCAAACATATGGAATACGTCCGGAGAAAATACCCGTACCGCCACGAACTTGCGTTTTACCTTTTTCTTGAACATCCCAGTTAAAACCTAAACGTGGAGAAACCAACATGGTAAAATTAGGGAATCTATCCGTCTTTAATTTAACACCATCACGGAATGACAAGTTAGCAGCATATTGATTGGTATAAATACCATTACTGTTATCCACCGGGAAGAAAACACCATCGCCCCGAAGACCGGCTGTCAATTTAAAACCTTTGCCAAACTTGTACTCATCTTGTACATACAAGCTTAACATATTGCCTTTCATTTCAGCAAATGGGAAAGCCGCAAAGTTTGAGGATTGCTGACGGAATTGACCGGCGGTTGATTTGTTACTATCCACACTTGTATAAAAAGCTTGAAGTGTAGGGAACTGATAACCACCATAATAGTTAGGAGCAAAACCATTCAAGAATTTATTGGCTTCAAAGGCAGCACCAAACGTTAGTTGGTGTTTTTTGAGTGACAATGACAAGTTATTCGAAATCTGGAAAATGTCTGAATTTAACTTGTTATTAGCCGAAAATGGCTCGTAACCAAACGATGTCATGGAAGAACCTTTGCCATTTCCAATATCAACAGTTGGGAAAGGCGTTGTACCTACCGGTGATTCACGAATGTCGCGCATAGATGTATAACCCACTGTAAAATTGTTCGACAGCGTGTTGCTGAATGTTGAGTTTAACTCACCAATAACAGAATGTAGGTTATTGAAAATACGGTATAAACTGGCTTGGAAAGGTAGGTTTGTACTTGTCGGATTACGACCACCCGGCAATGCACCGGAAGTAGAAGGCGAAATATCAGCGTAAGAATTCAATAAATTGTACTTGATATTCAATTTATGCTGCTTTGATAAGTTAAAATCCAACCGTGCGTTGAATTTTTTATTACGCGCTTCTCTGTTATAATTTTCGTATTCACCCGGATTGTAGTTGAATTTTTTAATCAAAAAATCTTTCAAGCCATCCAAATCACTGGCTAAAACGTCAGCTGTATTGGATCCGGTGCCCGGTGCAGGCGTTACACCCGGACGATTGGCAACCAAACCGTTACTACCCGGTGTGTTTCTCGCTTCTTGCTCATAAGCTAAGAAGAAAAATGCTTTATTTTTAATAATCGGACCACCTATGCGGGCACCAAATTGGGTATTATCAAAAGTAAAGGGTACTCTGGAGGTCGTTACCCCATTTACTTTTTTGCCTAACATAGACGTATCTCTGTAAAAAGTATAAACCGAACCGGAGAAATCATTGGTACCAGTTTTAGTAACAATATTTACGTTAGCACCGGTAGAAAGCCCTTGACGCACATCATAAGGAGCGATATTGACTTGGAATTGGTCAATCGCATCAACTGAAACAGGTTGTGCACCGGCTTGTGAGCCAATTGTCGATTGTAAACCGAAAGCATTATTAAAATAGGCACCATCCACTGTAATATTATTGTACAAAGCATTACGACCACCGAAACTTAAACTCCCATTTGAACGAGGATCCAAACGAGCAAAATCTTGAAGTGAACGATTTAATGTTGGCAAGGTGTTTATCGCTTTGTTGCCTACAGTTGTCGCAGGACCCGATCTACCTGAGTTGATAATAGAGCCACGTGTACCTATCACTTGAACTTCATCAAGTACTGAAGCATTGACTACCAACTTGATATTCTGACTTAATTCCTGACCAACAGTCAAAAATACATTGGTTGCTGAAAAATCTTGAAAACCAACAAACGAAACTGTTATTTTGTAGGGCCCGCCAACACGCATATTCACGATGTTGTATCTGCCATCGTCATTCGTAACAGTACCGTATTGAGTCCCCGTTGGTTCATGCAATACAATGACGGAAGCACCCGGAAGACCTTCGCCTTTTTCGTCAACGACAATACCCGTCAAAGCTGCCGTAGTAGCGCCTTGAGCTGAAATATTGTTAAGATGAAAAAATAAGGTAGCAATAGTTAAAAGCATCAACCTTGTGATACTATTAAACTTTGTAAGGAAACGTTTTTCCATGAAATGATTGATTTTAATTAATGAATCAGATAAGTGAGAGCAAAAATTCGCTGCAAAGTTATGAAACGAAGTGTTAACTTAATCTTAACTATTAATAAATTTTATGTATTTGAATTCATATTAAAAAATAATGTATTCAACTTAATTAGGACTTCATTCGATAATTAAAAACAATATTTTAAAAATATCTTTTATTTCCATCAATAATTTTTTATAACATGATTTTTTATAAAAATTATGTTAGTTATACCCCCCCTCAGTATGGAATCAAGTTTTTGAAAAAAATATTCTTTTTTTTCCAAAATGATAAATTGTGCGGTAATTTTTACTTCTAATGATACAATTTTATGATTCAAAACGTTAATAAAAGGAGGTATTGCTATTTTTCCGATTTTATATTAACTTTATTCAAGGTTTTCAATCCTGAAATACATATCACATGAATTCTAAATACAAAATAGGTCTAACACTATCCGGTGGTGGCGCTAAGGGAATAGCTCATATAGGCGTCATCAGTGCTCTGCTTGAACATGATATACGTCCGGAAATAGTTTCGGGTGCCAGTGCCGGCTCTATCATCGGTGCTATGTATGCTGCTAATAACACCCCTGATGAAATGATTCACTTGGTCAATAGCAGCAGTTTTTACAAAATTTTTCGATTGGTGGGCATGCCTGGTGGTGGTTGGGTGAAACTGGGTTATCTTAAAGAAAAACTTTCGGAATACATTAAAGAGGATAGTTTTGAACATCTCAAACACCCTCTGTATATATGTGCCACCAATTTAAATTTAGGCAGACCGATGTTCTTTCATTCGGGCAGTTTGTTCGATAAAGTAATGGCATCTTGTGCCGTGCCGTGGTTGTTCAGACCCGTCGAAATAGAAGGGCAATTATATGCAGACGGCGGGATTACCAATAACCTGCCCGCTCAAATTATTCGCGAACATTGCGACGTATTGATTGGCAGCAACGTAAAACCTAAAGTAGTGGTGACTTCGAATAAAGAGTTGGATTCTTTTATTGGCATTACGCAAAGATGTACGGATTTAAGCTTGTGGACGAACTCCAAGCCCAATATCAAATTGCTGGATGTTTATATAGCACCGGAAAAAATTCACGATTTCAGTTCTTTTAATTTGAACAAAACTAAAGAACTATTTGAAATCGGTTACGAAGCAACTATACCTTTAATTCCTAAAATCAAACAAGTAATTGAAGATAAAATAGCCCATAATAATATATCTATGCTCAATTATTAGAAAAAATACATCAATTCAAATACACAGACATTTCTTCTTCTCCTCTCAGCCTTACATCAATATGCTCTTTGAGCGTCGTCGCCAATGATAAGCCGACATAATCGGACTGTATCGGAAACGATTTATGCTTTCTATCTACTAATACCGCTACTTCTACTTTATCGGGCACTATTTCTAAAAGAGGCTTGATAGCATAAAATAGCGTTCGTCCCGTATTTGCCACATCATCAATGAGAATTATAGCTTTGCCTTCCAATTCCTCAATCGGCATCTCAAGGACGATGGGGTTGTCAGCTGGTGAAGCCGGACTTAACTTAATGCGCGTGAGCGTGATTGGAATATTGGTGCGCGCTACAAGTTCCTGCATCAACAGATTTGCCATTTCGAGACCATTGTTGTTAATACCGACTAAAATGATTTCCGGTCGGTCAAAATTGTTTTCTAAAATTTGAATCGTCAACCTTTTTATTTTTTGACGAATCTGTTTGTCATTTAAAATTTTCATAAATATTTATCTAAAAATGCTACAAAAATGATGATTATTCTACAATTAACCAATCTTAAAAAACATAAATTGGAATATTTCTAAATTTAATTAAAATTCGTGAAAATTCGCTGAAATCATTTTATTTTACACGCTCAATCATTTTCACGGATACTGAGAGGGAATCTTTTACACTCAAATCATTGAAAATCAATAGATTGAACAAATTCATAACTTATCATTCATCATTCATATTTAGATATGGCTCAAGCAATATTTATCCTTATCTCCATTTATTTTATTGGCAAAGCGTGGGGCAACTTCATGAAAATCCGCCGCAATATCAATATGGGACGCGATGAAATTATCGAAGGCAACACTGGACAACGCATCAGTAATGTCCTCTTGGTTGCCTTTGGGCAGAAAAAAATGTTTAAAAACATGATTCCTGCCGTTTTGCACCTTTTTATATATGTCGCTTTTCTTTTCACTCAGGTAGAACTACTTGAAATTATCATTGATGGTATTTTTGGGGTGCATCGCTTTTTTGCCCCCTATTTGGGCATTTTGTATCCCATTATCATTAGTTTTATAGAAATACTGAGTGTTTTAGCTTTTGTCGCTACGGTAGCCTTCATCGCTAGACGCAATATTTTGAAAGTAGCTCGATTTCAAAAACCTGAGATGAAGGGTTTTCCAAGCATAGACGCCAATATTATTTTGGCGTTAGAGATTGTTCTGATTTTTGCCATTTTTTGTATGAATGGCGCAGATTCGACTTTACAAGCCAAAGGCGTAGAACATTATCACAAAGTTGGTCCCTTTGCCATCACAAGCTGGTTGGGACCTGCCATTTTGGGCAATTGGGATCCGCATTTATTGGTTGGATTGGAGCGTTTTGGCTGGTGGTTGCATTATTTTGTGGTTTTAGGATTCCTGAATTATTTACCTTTTTCTAAACATTTACACGTCATTTTTGCTTTTCCAAATACTTATTTTGCCAAACTCACACCACGAGGTGCAATGGAAAATATGCCGGCTATCATGAATGAAGTGCGCTCGATGATGGGTATTCCAGCTCCGGAAGGCTCTACGCCCCCCAACGAGGTTTCGGAATTAGACCCCTCAGTATCGGAGTCAGAAATACTGGCTTTTGGCGCTAACGATGTATTCGGATTGAGTTGGAAAAATATCATGGACTCCTACAGCTGTACGGAGTGTGGCCGTTGCACAGCGGCTTGCCCCGCCAACATTACGGGCAAAAAACTCAGCCCCCGCAAAGTGATGATGGATGTACGTGACCGTGCCACTGAAGTCGGTATAAAGCTGGACAAAGGGGATGTAACGTTTATTAATAAAGATACACATCCCAACGATACCGTTTTAACCGCTCAAAATTTCAATGATGGCAAATCCCTTTTTGACTATACAACACCGGAGGAAATTCACGCATGCACAACTTGCAATGCTTGTGTAGAAGCTTGCCCGGTGTTAATCAACCCGTTGGATATAATTTTACAAATGCGCCGCTATGAGATTTTGACACTGTCGCAGGGACCCAGTGATTGGGTACCGATGTTCACCAGCCTTGAAAACAGTGGTAGCGTCTGGCAAATGTCGGTTGAAAGAGAAGCATGGGCAAAGGAAGCGATGGAAAAATCATAACCGCCGCTTACTAAATGGTACAAAAAATTACTAATCAATCATAAAAATAGACAATCAAAATGGGTAAACCATTAAATATACCAACCATGGCGATGATGGCAGCCGAAGGCAAAGAGCCGGAAGTGCTATTTTGGGTAGGCTGTGCCGGTAGTTTTGACGCACGAGCACAACGCGTAACAATTGCTTTTTGTAAAATTTTGAACGAGGTGGGTATCGAATTTGCCATTCTCGGCAACGAAGAAATGTGCACCGGTGACCCCGCTCGCCGAGCCGGTAACGAATTTATTTTCCAGATGATGGCTTTGCAGAACATCACTACATTGAATATGTACAATGTCAAAAAAATCGTCACCGCTTGTCCGCATTGTTTCAATATTTTAAAAAATGATTATCCGGCATTGGGGGGACATTATGCAGTGCAACACCATTCTGTTTTTTTGCAAGAACTGATCAATAATGGTAAATTAACAGTAGAAGGCGGTGAATTTAAAGGAAAAAAAATTACGTATCACGATTCTTGTTATTTGGGTCGAGCGAATGGCATTTACGAAGCGCCGCGCGAAGTCTTAGCGTCTTTAGATGCTGATTTGGTGGAGCTAAAACGGTGCAAAACCAACGGTTTGTGTTGTGGAGCCGGCGGAGCGCAGATGTTTAAAGAAGATGAACCAGGTAACAAACGCATCAATACAGAACGTGCCGAAGAAATCCTTGAAACCAATGCATCAGTTGTGGCGGCTAATTGTCCGTTTTGTATTACCATGTTACAGGATGGAATGAAAGCGAAGGATAAACAGGACGACGTAATGATTTATGACCTATCAGAATTGATAATAAAAAGCAATGGTTGGTAGAGAAAAACTAAATTTTTGACTAAGTTTTGACATAGTTTTGTAAAAAAAATAAAGAAAATGTCGTTTTCGAATCAGAAACGGCATTTTTTTTTAAATATTTCTTACATTTGCTTGAACAAAAAAAATCAACTATTTAGAATTTTACAACTTCAGAAATATCTAAGATTATAGATAGGGTTTAATAAATGGGGTTCCAAAAACCGTAAGTTCCCTCGTCGTCAGTCCGCTGATGAACGAGGGTTTTTAAATTTTACAAAAGACTTTTTTTAATCCGGATAAATATATATCTTTGCGCTCGCTTTTTAAAAAGCGCAAGCTAAAACAGATTTTCGTAATCGAATTTGGTAAAAATTAAAAAATTATGGCAGTTTATCTTTCAAAAGAAAAAGTAGCAGAAATTTTCGCTACGCACGGCGGTGCTGAAAAAAACACCGGCTCAACAGAAGGTCAGGTTGCGTTGTTCTCTTACAGAATCAGCGAACTTTCAAAGCACCTTCAAACCAATAAAAAAGACCATGCTTGTCGCCGTACTCTTTTAGAGTTGGTAGGTAAGCGTAAACGTCTTTTGGCTTATTTACATGATAAAGATATCAAGCGGTATCGTGCAATTTGCGAGACGTTGGGTATCCGTCACACGTAATCAAGTAACAATAAACATTGTTTTTGAGAGGGCTTCGATAAAAAAGGGAACAACTAAAAGTGTTCCCTTTTTCTTTTTAAGTATTAAATTTTAAAATAATGATAAATAATAAAACAGTTTTTTTAACTTTGCGTAGAAATAAAAAAAGAAAATAGCATTACGGGAGCGGCAAATTAGAAAAGGGTGATTTTACAAGTAAAATTTTCAACATAGCGTTTTTGATTAACCCGTACTCAAAAACAAGTTGATACATAACTTTCCCTAATCTGACCTCCATATTCCCTGTCAGTGAAGCGACATCTTACTCGCTCAAAATAATTTAGCTGACTGTGGAATATCATCTATTAACATTATTCATCCGTTTTGATTAAAAGACTTTTTCCAAGCTATTTTCAGTAACTTTTAATCAAGACAATAATAATTTTTTGTCAAAAAAATGGGAAAGCAAATTCCTTTAAAGACCTCCTTTAACCTACCCGACGGACGCGAAGTCACTATTGAAACCGGAAAATTAGCTACTTTAGCCAATGGTTCAGTTGTTGTTCGAGTTGGTAACACCATGCTTTTTGCCGTCGTCACCGCATCCGCTGAAGCTAAACCGGATCAAAGTTTTTTCCCACTATCAGTTGATTATCAAGAGCGCTATTCTTCAGCCGGTCGTATTCCGGGTAACTTTTTCCGTCGCGAAACCAAACTGAACGATTATGAAGTATTGATTTCCCGCCTTGTTGACCGAGCTATTCGCCCTTTGTTTCCTGATGGGTACATGAATGAAACCCAAATCATCATCAACCTTATTTCAGCAGAGAGTGATACCCCACCGGATGCGTTCGTGGCATTGGCAGCTTCAGCAGCGTTGGCCATTTCTGATGTGCCTTTCGAACAATTAATTTCAGAAGTCCGGGTAGCCCGCATCAATGGAGAATTCAAAATCAATCCTTCAACAACTGAATTGCGGAGCGCAGATATCAACCTCATTGTCGGTGCAACAATGAAAGACGTAACGATGGTGGAAGGTGAATGCAATGAAGTACAAGAACATGAATTAGTAGAAGCAATCAAAATAGCCCATATAGCTATCAAAGAGCAAATTGTTGTGATTGAGAAATTTGCTCAAGAAGTCGGTAAACCTAAAATGTCCGTTGCACCAACAATTGAAAATGATGGTTTAAAGAAAAAAATTGCCGAAATCGGGGTTGAAAAAATCAAAGCCGTAACACTTGCCGCCAGTGCCAAACAAGAACGCAAAAAAGCATTTGATGCGGTTAAAGATGAAGTCAAAGAAGCGCTCACCCATGCTTTCGGTGAAGAATATATGGCTGCAAACGGCAAGTTCTTCGCTGAATATTTTGATAAAATGAAAAAAGAAGCCGTGCGGGATGCCATGCTCACCGAGCAAGTACGCCTTGACGGTCGTAAGTTTGATGAAGTGCGCCCTATCTGGTGTGAGATTGATTACTTGCCTTCGGCACATGGTTCGTCTATTTTTAATCGGGGTGAAACACAGTCATTGACCACTTTGACATTGGGTACTAAACTCGATGCAGCTATATATGACACAGTATTGGATTATCGCGATGAAAAATTCCTTTTGCACTACAATTTCCCCGGTTTCTCAGTCGGTGAGGTCAAGCCACAACGCGCTCCGGGTCGTCGCGAAATTGGTCACGCTAATTTAGCGGCGCGGTCTATTCGCCGTATTTTGCCAGATACACCTTATACTATTCGTATCGTTTCTGATATTTTGGAATCCAATGGCTCGTCTTCAATGGCGACTGTTTGTGCCGGTTCATTGGCATTGATGGATGGTGGTATCCAAACCAAAGGTCACGTAGCAGGTATTGCAATGGGCATGATTACTGAGGGGGGCAAAATTACTGAGGGGTCTAAATATGCTATTTTGTCAGACATTCTCGGCGACGAAGATGCTTTGGGCGATATGGATTTCAAGGTAACAGGTACTGAAAAAGGTATTTGTGGTTGCCAAATGGATATCAAAATTGACGGTTTGCCTTATGAAATGCTTGAAAAAGCGTTGATTCAGGCAAAAGCAGGTCGTTTGCACATTATTGGCGAAATGCAAAAAGCTATTGTCATACCTTCTGCAGACCTTAAGCCACATACACCTCGTATGGTCGAAATGATTATTGAGAAAGAATTTATTGGTGGTGTCATCGGACCCGGCGGTAAAATCATTCAAGAAATGCAACGGACTACCGGTACAACTATCACTATTGAAGAGAGAGAAGGCAAAGGCTATATTAGCATTTTTGCGCCCGATAGAACGGCAATTGACAAAGCAATGTCCATGATTAGCGCTATTGTATACGACCCACAAGTCGGTGACGTACTCACAGGTCACGTGGCGACGGTGATGCCTTACGGTGTTTTCGTTGACTTTAAGGGCAATAAGAGTGGTTTATTGCATGTTTCTGAAATGTCTTGGAGTCGCATTGATGATGTTGAAGAGGCATTCAAAGAAGGTGACGAAGTGACTTTCAAAATCATTGATATTGATAAACGCTCCGGTAAACTCCGTTTGTCTCGCAAAGCTATTTTACCTTCCCCTAACGGCGAACCTTACGTGATGAGCGAAAGTGGCGGTGGTGGTGGTGACCGTGGCGGCAGAGATGACCGCAGAGGCGGCGGCGACCGTAGAGATGATCGCAGAGGCGGTGGTGGTGATCGCAGAGATGACCGTCGCCCACCAAGAAGATAAATTATTATTTTTAATAATAACTATCCTAACGGCTAAATTATTGATATTCAATGGTTTAGCCGTTTTTTTAAATAAAATTCTATCCTATGAAATATCATTGCATTCTTTTAATTTTCGTCGGAATACTGACCAATATTCCTCATCTAAAAAGTCAAATTGTTAATATCGAAGACAAACGGGTGCGCTTAGGCGATTCCATTACCCTCAAAGGATACGTAGATTTGGGGTTAAATTTTTACAAAAATGATAAACACCTCACCACCGCTCGAGCGTCTTTTCAAGTTGAAAAAGTTTTGGATAAACATTTTATGATGCTGATTGGCGGCTATAATTTAGTGAAAGGCGAAGGTCAAAACTTCTTGAATGATGGATTTATGCATTTTAGGCATAATATTGATATAAACCGCCATTTGGTGTGGGAATCTTTCACCCAAATACAGTACAATGAAAGAACAAGAATGCTTTTTAGAGGTTTGCTGGGCGCCGGGGTACGCATAAAATTGAGATTGGCACAAAAACAACGTTTTTATATCGGCACTGCTTATGTTGTAGAGCAAAATCAGTTTAGAGATGAAACTCCTCGACAACTAAACCACCGATTGAGTACTTATCTGTCGTACAACGTTCAATTACCGAATAAGTCAAGACTTGTACACACCACCTATTTTCAACCTTTGCTTACGGATTTTAACAATTTTCGGATGGCTTCAGAAGTTTCTTGGCTGATGAATATCACCAATCGGCTCATTTTAAAGGCAACTGCTAACCTTTCAAATGACAATGACCCAAGAACACCCAAAGAAATTCCAGATTTAACGTACAGTTGGACGAATGGCTTGCGGTGGGATTTTTAATTTTTAACCGACGGCACAGGCAAAGCTGGAGGGCTATTTACCTCCCCCTCAGTATGAGAGTCGGTTTTAACCAAAGTAGCCGGAAAAGAGATAAAAAAAGTGGTGCCTTCTCCTTCAATGGATTCAAACCAGATTTTGCCGTTGTATTTATCCACAATGTGTTTGCAGATTGCTAAACCAATACCGGTTCCTTCAAATTGTGTAGAGCGGCTGAGGCGTTGAAAGAGGCGGAAAATCTTATCGCTATACTCTTGTTTCATCCCGATGCCATTGTCTTTTACAGTAATGATGATGTTTTCACCTTGCAATTGACTTTTCACAACCACAATCGGCACACGGTTAGTGAATTTCAAAGCGTTATTAATCAAATTTTGGAACAACTGGGTGAGATGTAAACGGCTTATCCACAATTGTGGCAAAAATCCATCGTATTCTACCGAAGCGTTTTTTTCGGCAATAATGCTGTGTAAATTGTGAATAACATCAGAAAGCGCGAGTTTTAGAGAAGTTGTCTGTTTAACTACCTGTTCATCAGAAGCGACAGTAGAATATTCCAGCAAAGCAGACAACAGACTTTCCATTCTTTTCACACCATTGACCACAAAATTCATGTATTCACTTGCTTCGGGAGGCAATAGTTTAGCGTACCGTCGCTCAATAATGTGAACAAAGCTGCTGATACTTCTGAGCGGTTCTTTCAAGTCATGGGCAGAAGCATAAGCAAACTGGCGCAATATTTCATTGGATTTCTCTAAGCGGTCATTCTGGAATTTGATTTCACCATTCTTCAGCAAAAGAACTTTATTGTTTTTATCCTTTAATCTTAAAAAATACATCAACGCCAGAATCAAGGTTGCCAAAAACACAGAAACTGTCCCGAACAAATATCTGTTTTGTTTGAGGTGTAAAGCCTGAATTTCTTTTTCTCCTTTTTCGACGTCAAATTTGTATTGGGCTTCCGCTAATCTTTTGGATTTTTCATCGTTAAAAAGCGAATCTCCATAACTGTTGGCAGCTTTCAGGTAAGTGAATGCCTCTTTGAATTCACCCTTATCTTGATATACAAGAGCCAGACCCAAATTACTTTTTTGGATTATATCCCGAAAACTTCTATCCAATGCCAAATCCAAGCTCTTTTTGTAGGCTTGGATAGCTTCGTCCCTTTTTTCTGTTTTTTGATAGAGATTCCCTAATTTTAGAAATAAATTGGGGTGTTCATAATATTCAAAATAGTCTTTATACTCAAAACATTTTTTAAAATAAAATTCTGCGGTCGTATATCCCCCGGCTTCGGCGTATAAATCAGCTAAATAAATCAAGGTCTCAAGGATATGCCGTTTGTCTTGAGCTGCTTCATAAATGCTCAGCGCCTCTTCATGATATGCCAAAGATTTTTTAAAATCTTTTTTGGCATTCAAAATTTTGCCGAAAGTGTTCAGTACATTGGCAATTTCGAGGGAATCATTAATTTGTAAAGCCAACTGTTGAGCTTTCTGAATATTATCAAAAGCCAAATCGAAATTGTTGGCTTTTGTGTAAACATTGGCAATATTGGTCAAACCGACGACTTCTTCCCTGATATTATTGCGTTTTTTAGCAATATCAATGGAGTGTAAATAGGCTTCGACGGCTTTGTCAAACTCACTCAAAGCGCCGTGGAGTGTACCTAAACCATTGTAAGCAAACTCAATCATTTCGATATCATTGACTCGTTCAGCTAACTCGAGAGTGCGGTCATAATAATCTTTTGATAATTTATATTGGCCTCTTTTTTTATTGATAATAGCCCAATCAATATAAATATCTAATTTCAAAGCATCAGGAACAAAGCCAATCAAATCTAAGCTTTTTTTGTAATAAGCCGCAGATTCTTCAAGCTTGCTGTTTGATTCGTAAATACCTCCGGCTTTTCTATAAACTTTAAAAAGGAGTGTAGGACTATTAGCCCTATTGGCTATCACAATAGCATTATCAATTTGTTTAATAGATTCCGGAAAGTTTTTAAAAACTTGTTGGGTAGCAGATTTTAATAAAGTACTAATTTCAATCGAGTCTTTTTGAAAATTAGGGTCATTATAACATTGAGCGCGCTCAGGAGATGTCAGTGATGATAGCACAATCATCACTAAATATAAGAATAATTTCCTTGAATTTTTCATCTCCAACAAAGACCGGTTTAAATAATTCTATAAATAAAATATGGAACTTCAAAAAATATTCCGTTTTCGAAGTTCCATCTCATTTATTCAACAATATCTCTTAAATCCACAACTATTTCTTCAAAGTGATAGTACCACTAATGGTTCCGGTAATTGTTCCGGTTAGAGTAATTGTTCCTGACACAGTGGTAGATGTAATAGTAGTCGTAGTGGTAATGGTCGTACCTCCAATAGCCAAGCTGGTGTTTCTGCGTAAGTCCTCACCCCCACCTTTAACAAGGCAAAGTTGAGGAGCTGTGAGCTTTTCAGTTTCGGAAAAAATACTGTTGAATTCGTTGATTGATTTTCTCATCTTCTTGCAAGATTTAAAATATGAGTTAATAAAAATTAATAATTTTTCATCTCAAATAAAATACATTAAAATAAAACTGTATATAAAATATGGAACTTCACAAAAATTGCCCTTTTGGAAGTTCCATATTATTAATTCAATCATTAGCAATAGACACTTCAATTGAAACTTAATAGCAACAGTCTTTGAAGTTAATGTCTTTGTAATTTGGAATTATCACTCGATTTGCTATTTGTTAGCCACAAATATCAACTGTCATTGAGGTTGATACTGTATCAATTGACGCCGTTGTAGAAATTGTCGTTGTTGTTGTCGAGTCAGGGGTAGTCGTTGTACTTCCTCCTATGCGTAAGCCCGTGTTTCGTCGTAAATCTTCACCGTCACCGCCTCTAACGAGGTAAAGTTGTGATGTTGACAGTTTTTCTGTGTCATTTAAAATACTGTTGAATTCGTTGATTGATTTTCTCATCTTCTTGCAAGATTTTAAAATATGAGTTAATAAAATTGATGATTGATTCTGGGTATTTTTTCAGGCGTATTGAAACACCCGAGAAAGTGTCTTCTGTGAGCCATTTTTAGAATATTGCTAAGAGAAAAATATGTCAAAATATCCTTAAAATTTTTGTCACACCCTCTTCTTAACAATATTCTATTAATGATTATAATTGACAGCGGCGCAAGTCTCCACAAAGTGAACAGCCGCCTTTAATGAGTGCCAGCTTGTCTTTGTCAAGAATTTCCTGAGATTTGATTTGACCTTTAAGATCTTGCAGTGAACGAGTCATTTTTTTTTGATTAAAATTGTAAGTTAATTAATTGAAAAAGTGTCACACATCTCTTTCTACTCTTTATATACTTCAAAGTAAATACCATTCCAGTCTTCAAATATCACAACAACAGAATAATTGTGACCCACATTTTATATCATATAGTAGTTTATTACCGCGTTGAATATATTGATAATCAATATTTATAAAATAAAATAGTGATATCAAAAACGTCAGAAATGTTTACCGTTTCCGTAAACTGTATTTAAAGATATTTTTGAAAATAATTACCTAAAAAACGTCACACCAACAGTTTTTTGAGTTTACCCCGGTTTTCAATCCATAAAACAATTATTATTTTAGAAAAAAAATGGGCTACCCAATGGCTTAATAAACCATAAAGGCTATCATTTAATCAAAAATCAATGATACAATATGTTGTATTTTATAAATTTAAATAATACCTAAAAAAGGTTATAAACTATCCCTGAAAATGCATATTTAACTTTAAAAAAAATCAACAAAAAGGCTGACGATTTTTAGAAATTACCCCCCCTCAGTATTTATTAAAAAGTTATTCACAAATGGTCTTTCTTCCCAGTTTTTTTGTATCTTTGTCAGCTTTTTTGAGTAAAAAGGAGAGCGTTTTTTAACAAAAACAAGAGTAAATGGCAGATTCAAGAATAGTACAGATCAACATTGAAGACCACATGAAAGCGGCTTACATTGACTACTCCATGTCAGTCATTGTGTCTCGCGCATTACCTGATGTGAGAGATGGCTTAAAGCCCGTTCACCGGCGTGTTTTATTCGGTATGAATGAAATGGGCATGAGTTATAATAAAGCCCACAAAAAGTCAGCCCGTATCGTCGGTGATGTACTCGGTAAATACCATCCCCATGGTGATGCATCCGTTTATGACACACTCGTGCGGATGGCGCAAGATTGGTCATTGCGGTATCCATTGATAGATGGTCAAGGTAACTTTGGTTCCATTGAGGGTGATAGTGCAGCAGCAATGCGATATACGGAGGCGCGTTTACGCCGTTTGAGCGATGAATTGCTTGATGATATTGACAAAGATACAGTTGATTTTCATCTCAATTATGATGACACAATCCTCGAACCGGGGGTTTTACCCGCTAAATTCCCGAATTTGTTGGTGAATGGTGCAGAAGGTATCGCCGTAGGTATGGCAACCAAAATGTTACCCCATAATCTGACGGAAGTCATTGACGGCACCATTGCCATGATTGACAACGGTGAACTGACGGTTGCCGAATTAATGGAATTCATCAAAGCGCCGGATTTCCCAACAAGCGGTATTATTTATGGCACGTCGGGCATTCGTGAAGCCTACGAAACAGGTCGTGGACGCGTTGTTGTAAGAGGCAAAGCAGAAATTCAAACCCACGGTAATAAAGAAACGATTATCATTACGGAAATGCCGTATCAAGTCAATCCGGCTGTTTTACATCTAAAGATTGAAGAGTTAGCAGTTGACAAAAGAATTGAAGGTATTTCTGAGGTTCGGAACGAAACCAACAAAGAAGGCGTTCGTTTGGTGATAGAATTGAAGCGCGATGCAGCAGCAAATGTTGTGTTAAATCAATTGTATAAATTGACGCCACTTCAATCTTCTTACGGTATCAACAATGTCGTATTGGTGAAAGGTCGCCCGATGACTTTGAATTTGAAGGAAATCATTGAAGAATTTATCAAATTCAGAATTGAAGTTATCATTCGTCGCACTAAATTTGAATTGCGTAAAGCCGAAGACCGCGCGCATATCCTCGAAGGTTTACTCGTCGCTTTGGATGATTTAGATAGAATTATTTCAACCATCCGCGCTTCAAAAACACCCGATGAAGCTCAATCTGCTTTAACATCTAACAGTTATTCATTGAGCGATAACACCGCTGAGGTCATCGGTGTTTATACTGAGGGGAGGGTATTGTCCAAGACTTATACGCTTAGCGACATCCAAGCGAAGGCAATTTTGGAAATGCGCTTGCAAAGGTTGACCGGTCTGGAAAGAGACAAAATCAAAAATGAGTATGAAGAGATAAAAAAGCACATCGATTATCTCAAATCCATATTGGCG
>JANPGW010000373.1:0-9254 GCA_031424115.1 Saprospiraceae bacterium
ATTAAAAATTAAAAATATTTATATTAATTTGTAAATCAGGCGTTTAAATAGACGATTTAAGAAAATCTAAGAACAATTGAATATTTGCAGTTGCAATATAAAGAATACAAAAATATTAACATTTTGCTGTTTGAATACCTGTGTAATTCTGCTGATACGTTTTTTTGAAATATATTTTTTGGAAAAAAATGAAAATATGAAATTGAATTCCTTGAAACAGTCAATAAGCGCAACAAAATACTGTCCTCTATTTTTGTATCCCATTTCGTTAGATTAAAGCCCTTTAATCGCTTTTTGCTTGATTATTTGACCTCCTTTCAGCATCCTTTTTTCTCAACAAAAAGGCACTCTCCATATGACATGAAGAGTGCACAAGGAAAAAAGACCTAACTACCTTACTAATAAAATAGCACGGTTATTCTTTATCCCACCACACACGCGCTAATAAATTGCTCTCAACTTTGGCTTTCGAGTTAAATTGGCGTTCGGCTCGGTCATGAGCATCAACGGAAGAAAAAGCGACAAAAACAGAAATGAAGGCATAACAATAGCTCGCCAAGGGAATACCTATGGAAAGATGTTGAGGACTTTTTAACCGTTAAAAAAAGCCCATACAACCTTCATTTGAAAGTTTGTCAACTTCCCAAAATTGAGTTAAAACCCCGTTGGAAAAAAAATGATATGGCAGTTAGGTGAGCGCTACGCAAAGCCTTTTCACGCTCTTATCTTATTCATGTTCTAATAGAGACTTTCGTCTTATCCTCAAAAAGATTGACCTTATAAATATGCTGCTTTATAAAAAAAATGATGAATGATGAATCGCCCATTTATTATTCATCATTTTTTTAATTGCCTCAGATACATTTGAATGGTGTTGTGCAAACCATAATATAAGGCATCTGAAATCAAAGCATGACCAATGGAAACTTCCAATAACCCTTCAACATTGTCCTTATAATACTTCAAATTATCCAGATTTAAATCATGACCGGCGTTGATACCCAAACCTAACTTGTTCGCCAATTGAGCCACCCGAGCGTGTGGCTCGACCGCTTTCTCTTTATTGTGATAAAAATCTTTGGCGTATATACCCGTGTAAAACTCAATTCGATCAGCCCCAACCATTTTGGCACCTTCCACCATCCTTTCATCGGCATCTACGAACAACGAAACACGAATACCCGCCCCCCTCAGTATATCAATGGTTTCCGTTAAAAAGTTGGCGTATTTCCATGTATCCCATCCATGGTCAGACGTGAGTTGATTGGGGTCATCGGGTACGAGAGTAGCCTGATGCGGTTTGTTGGCCAATACCAAATCCATAAACCGTTTATCCGGATTGCCTTCAATATTAAATTCCGTTGTTACAATTTCCTTCAATAGAGGCACATCCGCGAATCGAATATGGCGTTCGTCAGGTCTTGGGTGTACAGTAATACCTTCGGCACCGAAAGTCTCACAATCCTTGGCTACCTGAATCAAATCGGGTAGATTTCCGCCCCGAGAGTTTCTTAAAACAGCTATTTTATTGATGTTGACGCTGAGTCGGGTCATATTTTTGTTTTTAAAAAAATAAATCAATGGTTAGTAGCCCATTCACATAGTTGCTTTTTGTGAAAAAAAAACAGATTCTACGGGAATATGTACATGAATAGAGCGCAAATTTAATACAATCCTTTTATTTTAAAAGAAAGATTTACAACCACAAAAAAGGGCAGAAAGCACACGATGCTTTCCGCCCTATTAAATGTTTTGACTAACCAAATCAGACTTTAAATTCTTTTATATTGTTATATTGAAGGCTCCATAATGCCATCAATAGAGATTGTTTCGTCGTGTTGACTGATGTCAAGACCTTCCAATTCCGATTCTTCATCTACACGCAATGGTGTAATAAGATTCGTCAATTTGAAAATAATGAATGAGCCAATAAAAGTGAATGGTAATACAATTGCTAAGGCGATTATATGTTGGATGAAAAGATTCCACTCTCCGGTGATAATTCCTTTGCCTCCCTCGGTAGCAAAAACAGCAGTCAATAACATACCGACGATACCACCCACACCATGACAAGGGAAAACATCTAATGTGTCATCAATACTTGTTTTGCTGCGGAATAATAATACAGCATAATTACTTGCAATGGCTGCCGCAAAGCCTATGAATAGGCTGGGACCATAATTGACATAACCCGCTGCCGGTGTTATCGCGACCAAACCCACTACGGCACCGATACAAGCGCCTAATGCAGATGGCTTTTTACCTTTCATCACATCCACCATAATCCATGTAATAGCCGCAACAGCTGATGCTAAATTGGTATTAACAAACGCTTTAACAGCCAATGCATTCGCAGCTAAGGCAGAACCCGCATTGAAACCAAACCAACCGAACCATAACAAACCAGTACCTAAAATAACGAAAGGAATATTCACCGGCATTGTTTCACCACCTTTACGTCTACCTAAAATAAATGCACCGGCAAAAGCTGCAGTTCCGGCTGCGATGTGTACAACCGTACCACCCGCAAAATCTAAAACGCCTTTTTTGAATAAAAGACCTTCAGGATGCCACGCCATGTGTGCTAAAGGACAATAAACAAATATGATAAACAAGTTGATGAACACCACATAAGCCCAAAAACGAACACGTTCTGCGAATGAGCCCGTTACAAGAGCTGGCGTAATAACCGCAAATTTCAATTGAAAGGCAGCAAACAACACCAAAGGCAAACCACCACCGATGGTCGGATGTACAGCCGTTCCTACATTGTTGAACATGAAAAACGTTCTCGGATCTCCTACTATACCCAGACCACCAAAGTCGTCACCAAATGCCAAACTGAAACCGACAACGTACCATAATAGTGTGACAATACCTAAGCAAATGAAGCTCTGAAGCATTGTGGAAATAATATTTTTCTTAGAAACCATTCCCCCGTAGAAGAACGCCAAACCTGGTGTCATTAATAAAACCAAGCTGGTGGCTACCAACATCCAAGCAATATTCGCCATCATAGTAGCATCATAAGGCTTGGCAGGATCAGGTGTTGGGAAAGATGTGGGATAAACGGCTGCGACGCAACATATAATTAATAAAAATGCAAACGCGACCATTGCCATACTTCTGTTACTCATTAATGCTTTCATTGTAAAGACTTATTTAAATGTTTAAAATTAATTGGTATTTAGTTGCTCTTAGTTATTGATAGTGTGTCCTTCGTATCATTTAAAATGATAGTGTAAAATTACACTTAGCTTAATTCTCAACCAAACATCAAAAACACATCTATCATCTTCAAAATTATATTTCCTATTTCTTGTTGTTTCAATCTTTAATTTTATAAATATTAAAATATTGAAAACAATATTTGATAGCGCAAAATAAGAAATTTTAATTTTTAAACTAAGTCTTTGTAATAGTAGAGTGTAGAGTTCTTATTATGGATAATACGAGGTACTCTATAAGGGTTTTCATTCCTCTCTTCTCTCTACCTTCTACTATTTCACTCCTTTGTCAGCAGCATCAATTCCTGTTTTGTGCCGGAAAACAAATTAAAATCGGCAGGTTCGCTGATACCATCACACCGTACTTCGGTACTCAATTGCCAAAAAGTCCATTTTCTTTCGTCCGGTAAGGCAACAACCCCTTTGCGATTGTTGTAGTTGGCTATCCAGATCTTGTAATTAGGGAATTTATTGCTGATATAGCGATTGTAATAATCTAAATTAGCATATATAATGGGCTTCATGCCCGTCTTGCGTTCAACAATTATAAGCCACGTTGCGATACCTCTGAGTATCTCCTCTTTTGGCAAAAGTTTATCATCGGTTTTTTCATCAAATTCAATATCTAACACCGGCGGTAAATCCCCTTTTTCGATTGTTACATGTTTCAGAAAAAATTCAGCTTGTTGAGCCGGATTTTTATTAAAAAAATAGAAATGGTAGGCCCCCCTCAGTATCCCCGTTTTTTTGGCTTCTTTCCAATTCGTATCAAATTGATAATCCACCATATCAACGCCACGCGTCGCTCTTAGGAATACAAAATCAATATTCACGTTGTTGACATTCATTTTTTTGACGGCTCCCCAATCTATCCGACATTGATAATGGCTAATATCCAAGCCATGAACCGAATAAGCCGGTGGAATCTGAATATTGAAACTTTTCCAATCGCGCCGTCGCGGTTCAGCACATTGAGAACTGTTATAATAAAAAGCTTCTATTTTATTTTGAATAACATAAACGAATGGAATTGTCAGCAAAGCCAAAAACCAAATAAGGGCTTGCATTTTAGTAGGTTGGTGTTGTATTGTGCGTTTGGTCATTTCCTCTTCAGGCTTATATGAAAAATGTCGGCATAACTTTGACATTATGCCGACATAAATATAGTATATCTTTTAGTATTATTCCTACACTTGGCTTTGACTCATCAAACCAAAGTCGCTATAATATTTCTGTTTCCCTCTACCACATCTCCTATTTTAACTTCAATTTTAGAATCAAGTGGTAGAAATACATCTACTCGCGATCCAAATTTTATAAAGCCCATATCATCACCTTGCTTCACAGGCTGTCCTTCTTTGATATAACACACAATGCGTTTAGCCAGTGCCCCCGCAATTTGACGGAAAAGGACTTCCTCTTTACCGTTATTAATGACAACTGTTGTGCGTTCATTCTCCGTTGAACTTTTTGGGTGCCAGGCTACTAAATACTTGCCTTCATGATACCGGTAATAACTCACCCGACCACCAATAGGGTTACGATTGACATGAACATTGAACGGCGACATGAAAATAGATACTTGGATACGTTTATCTTTGAAATATTCACCCTCATTTGTCTCTTCTATTACCACTACTTTCCCATCCGCCGGAGCATATACCGCCCGATTATCAAAATAGGAGATTTCTCTTTTAGGATTGCGAAAAAACTGTAATATGATACCATAAAAAACCAAAGAAAATATCAGCACAATAATAGAAAGCAACTGATTCTGGACAAAAAAATATAAAGCTGTATTGACAATAATCAATATTGCAGCCGAAATCGTTAAAAGGAAATACCCTTCTTTATGTATTCTCATGTTGTAATAAGTTTGAAATTAATTAAAAAAAAGCTTTAATAAAGGCTATATAAAAAAATACAAATGGTGTAACGAATAAAAAAGCATCAAATCTATCTAAAAAGCCGCCATGGCCGGGCATAAATGTACCACTATCTTTCATTTTCGCATTGCGCTTGAACATACTCTCAATCAAGTCGCCAATAGTCCCTAAAACACCCACCATGAATCCAATGACTAAATAATCGAACCAGCCCAATCCGTGATGGTCTTTTCCTATCAAAAAAAAGGATAGTAAAGCAGAAGCCAAACTACAACAAATTGCTCCACCAATTGTGCCTTCCCAGGTTTTTTTGGGAGAAATCTTAGGATAAAGTGGCGTTTTACCAATTTTGGAACCAATAAGATATGCAAAAGTATCATTCGCCCAAGTCAATAGCAATATAATGAAAATTAATATTGGATTGAAGCCCGGGAAATTATAGAGGGTGTCACCCAGAGCTTGAATTTGAAAATAAGGAAAAATAATATAAAAAAAACTCGCAAAATATATCATTGCTTTTGAAAGCAGTTTTTCAGGTTGATAAAAAAGCTTCCACATCAAGTATATATTGCAAATAAGAGAGAGCGTAGAACAGAAACCAATAGTAAAAAAAACAAAATGATTGACAATAGGCAAACTGAAATAAAACAGTGTTCCGACAGTGTAAAGCAATATTCTTGACCAATAAGCCGCTGTTTCGCCTAAAGTCAATAACGTGAATTCCCATAAACACCCTAAAGCGATAACACTAAAAAGTAGTTCAAAACTCAAATCATTCCAAAATAACCCTACCAGCATTATTGTTCCAAAAACAACGGCTGTTAAAGCTCTTTGTTGAAAAGTTGTCATTAATATCTGATTAATTATTTTAAGTTAATTTTGTCATGTGGTAAGCTTTCTTCTGCAGCATAATAATTTTCCCGTATATATTTCCCTAACATGATAACCAACATTAAAGAAGCCATGCCCATTGTCCAATGTATTTTATCCGATTCGCCGAGTTTATCCATCTCGCTTGGTTTAATGTTCATCATGTAAAGAGCGAGCACTTGTATGCCATTGTTTAAAAAATGGACAATCATCGGTACCCACAACGACCGCGACCAAATCAATAAATAGCCCAACAAAGCCCCCAAAATCATCCTTGCAAAAAAACCTTGAAATTGCATGTGAATGGCACTGAAAAATGCAGCCGAAATCCAGACTGTCAAATGTTCATTGTTCAGAATTCGCCCGATTTGCTGCTGAATCATCCCTCTGAACATCAGCTCTTCTCCAATTGCCGGAATGACAGCTATCAACAAAACATTGATTATGACCTCATAAAAATTTTCTTTTGAAATGATGGCTTCAAGAATATTGCCCGTGCTGTTTTCCATATCCATCATCCAATCCGGCAAAGGTATCATTTTATTCACCTGATATGCATACTGAACCAATGGTACACTGACCAATAACCAAACAATTCCTAAACCTACCACAGGTAATATTGGAAATTTCGTTAACCGAAATGCCTTCCAAATTTGGCTTTTGTAAATAATCCAACCCGTTGCTAATGAAGGTAAGATAAATGAAAAAAAATGATTGATAAACATCACGGCACGCATAAAATTGCGCGTACCAATCGGTGAATTTTCGTTTAAACTTTTCAAAACCGCTTGAAAATCCAGACCATTCAACTGAGCCAAACCGAGCATTAAGGCACTGCCGACAATATTTCCGGCAATAAACATCGCTATGCAAATGATTAATACCACAAAAGGGGAAACTTCGGGTTTGGGCATAAGCTCTGAACCGAAAGTGGCTCCCTGAAATTTGCCTGCTACATTACTCAATTCCTCGAGCGGTTGATTATCGCTGATTTCATTCATATATTTGTTCTAATTTGAGCGCAAAAATAGACTATTTAGTTTTAAAGGAAAGAATTTCATATTAAAGGAATGAAAAATAAAAAAAATCAGCAGGAAAAAAGTGCTTTTCGCCCAACTATCGTCCCCCGACTACCTCACTCAGCTTAGAAACACCGTTTTCGTTAAAAGACTCAATAGCAAAATAATATTTCTGACCGACAGTTAGTGCTCGAAGTTCAAGCATATTGAGAGCGTCTCCCCATATCTGATAAGTTTGATATAACTTATCGGGTGCTATCCCCCACAATATATTATATCCCACCGCATCAGGCACTTTATCCCATTTTATATCGGCGTTGCGTTCATCTTTTTGACGTATGACACTCAGTTTTGTCGGCGTTTTAGGAAAAACGCCATAGCCGTTACCAAAAATGCGAATATCACTGACAGCCAAATTAGGTGTTGGTACATATACATTTTCAAACTGTATGTATCGCGCGCGTACCGGACGGGGCAATTCCTCATAAGCGTTCGGCCTATCCTGTTTGTCGCGCGCAAGGTCGCACATGAGATGCCACGTTTTTCCGTCAAGTGAATGAAACATTCTGAATTGAATATACACACTTGAGTCATGTTCAAAAATATCGGATTTATAATCCGTATAATTTACTTGAAAAGCTTTGACTTCACACTCTTTTTCCAAATCGATGGTTAAAGTTTCACCGTTTTTTTTAGAATTGGCTACCCAAAAAGTTCGGGGATTATCATCTGCTACTCTATTCGCGGCAAAAGTATCTCGTACTGAACTTGCTACACAAGGTTTGCGATAATTCAATAACATCCACCCCGTAAAAAGGTCATTTCTGTTTTCCCATTTTTTTGTCGGCAGATAATGCGGAAAATCCCCAAAACGCGTATTTGAGTACATCAATCCTTCTTTATCAAAACCCGCCGGAAACATCGAACAACGCCGCTCAAAGTCCCAATTTACAGCTACCCAAGGGGTGCCGGTATTCCAATAGTTGCCATAATTGTCCTGAAAAGTATTACCATGACCTGCACCGGACATAAACCCACCCGGACGATATGAAATCGGGTTATTGGGCGCATATTCAAAGGGGCCTAATGGGTCGTCGCTCACGTAAGTGCCGTTGGCATATACATTGTATTCCGTGCCGGGTGCGCCATATTGCAAATAATATTTGCCGTTGTGTTTGGTCATCCATGCCCCTTCCGGAAAGCTTCTCATCGTGTCATTGGCATGATTAGGACCAAAACGTTCCCAACCGTTTTTTTTGACGTTCTGTTCAATCATTCCTTTGGCAGCTCCCTTGTAAGTCAATCTTTTGGCATAGTCCAACTCCACACCATATATAGGATATACATTAGATGAACCGAAATACATAAACCAACGGTCGGTATCATCATCATGAAAAATACAGGGATCCCACGGCCCCGCACCTCCTTTCATCAAGGGTAAAAGACGGTTATAAAATTTCAACTTCCCTTTCTCGGGTTCTGTTGAATAAAAAATAGGCCGCTTTTCAAAGGTACTTTGAAATAGAAATAAGGTATCTCGAACCGATAAAGCTGCGGGAGCGCACATATCTTCCATAGGCCATTTATCGGGTGTCACATATTGCCAATGCAACAAATCTTTGGAATGCCACCAACCGCCGGAAATCGTAACAAATAAATAATACTCACCTCTATGATTCACGACCACAGGATCTGCGCCGGAGCGGTAGCTGATGCGCTCATTCAGTTGTTCAAAATTATAGCGATAGCCAAAATCCATGGGATTACAATAAGTCCTTTGCTGAAGAGATTGCGCAGAAGGTATTTGAAAACATAAAAAGTTGATAATCAATAATATATGTAATCTCATTGTCAAAATTTTATCAAAAACGCATTAATTTTCACATTTATACAGTCATAGGGTTCCTCATTGAAAGGCGTGGTACTGTTCATGAACAGAAGCCTGTAAAATTAAAATGTTTAACAATTATCCCAAGTATTTTCAGCAAAAATATTCCATATAACCGATTTTAAGTGCGAATCGGATTGGATAAAGAACCTTTGTAAAAAATACCTAAAAAAAAGTATTTTTCAATTATCACAAAACTGTGATTTTTTTATTGTTAAAAACGAGGTGTTGACTTATTAATATTTTTATAAATAAAATTTTAATACACTTTTTTAAACCCATGGAATCAATATTTTAAAAATTAAATAAAAAGCCTATAAAAATTACCCCCCTCAGTATAGCTGATAAAAAAACAAGAATTTTA
>JANPGW010000374.1:0-21103 GCA_031424115.1 Saprospiraceae bacterium
CCCGACTCTATTTTTAATGACCTTACTTGGCAAAATTTTGTGCCTATGGACTTAATTAATGCAGCTTGATGGCTGACGAGTGGCACTCATGTTGTTATATAAGAATTATTGCATATGCTATCGTAGTTGTCCAAGTTTTCTCAATTTTTTAAAAAAAAAGACTCAATGATTTCTGTAAATCGCCGGGTCTTTTTTATTTATTTTTATAAAATATTGATTTTCAATATATTGTGATTAAATAAATATTTTCACATTCGATTTATTATTTATACTTTATTGTGTATTGTCCGCACCAATCAATTGTCGTTACTTTGTGATACTAAAAATTTTTAACTAACAATTAATAAACAAACGCTTATGAAGACTCCATTTAAATCTATTACTGCGAGTATTGCGCTTCTTTCGTGCCTTCTATTTCTTTTCAGTGACTGTAATATTGTTCCTGTAAGTAACCTGCAAACGCTTGAGGCTACTTATATTGGTAGGGATACTTTTGTGGTAAAAGCCGGTAGTGCAGCCGGTATGTATTCTGTAGAAGATAAAGTCATCGCCAAGAATTTTGATGAATTTCTTAAAAAGAGAGGAATTAACAAACAGAAAATCGCTACTGTAAAACTTGACTCTGCAATTCTAACTATACCAGATGGTAGCGCTCTCGATTTTGACGATCTTGAAGAAGGTGTATTTACTGTTGAAGGGCTTAATTCTTTGGGAGCCAATATTGATAAACTGATTTTCACTTTCCCATCATTTTCGGGCAAAACTGTACGTCTTGCTCCTTCTTTGAAAGAAACTTACGATGTAAGAAGGTTATTAGTGACCTCTACTGTTGTAAAGTGTGGTGCTTCTCTCAAAACAAAACGGGCTACGCCACGCTCTAACATGTACATTAAATTCAGTTTCACGATTGGTTATCAAGTAGTTCAATAGTCAATTACTTTCTAGCAAACGCTAATATAACAAAAGGAAGGAAATTAAATTTAACCTTCCTTTTGTTAGTTAGTGCATAATCCCTTCTAATTTTTTACTCCATTTATTTTAACAAACCCCACGTTGATGTTGCGGAAACATCATATAAAAAGATTGTGTCATGAGAAAACTTATCTTATTGACGGGTATCACACTTACTTTTTTATTGCCTCGCCTGTATGCCCAACAGGAGCAATCGCTTCATTTTGTCAACAATATTTGGCAATCTAACATGACGAATCCGGCAATTAAATCTTCCGACAAAATACAACTTTTACTTCCTGGCATTTATTACAGTACACATTCGCCGGATTTCACCCTTAGAGAGTTGCTCAAAACTGACGAAGCGGGAAATTTGAATCTGAGTGAAGTTACAAAAAATCGGATCCAACCAAGAAATCGTTTGAATGCTCATGCCGATATCATGTCATTAGGTGTATCTTATCCAATATCAAAAAAACTGACATTAAGCCTTTATCAAACAACCAATAGTCATTTTTCACTCGATTTAGACGGTGACGTACTCAAGTTAGTATTAGTTGATAATATTGACTATGTTGGTAAAACATTGAATCTTCATTCTCAAATGAATGGAAGTATTTATAGTGAAATTGGATTAGGTGGTGTTTATAGCATCAATGATAAAATTAACATTGGAGTTCGATTGAAATCACTCAATGGTATTTCGGGCATTTTTACTGTCGGTGGCGAATCAAGACTGACGCTTTTAAATACCGATTATGCCATGAAAATGAATAACAATATGAATATTGTTACTTACTCCATTCCTCAGGTTAAAGACATCAATACGCCGAAAGAGGCTTTTAATGAAAGCCTTTTTGGTAAAAACCGAGGGTGTGCTTTTGACGTTGGTACAACAATGACATTCGGTAAGCTGAATTTTGCCCTAAGCTTTGTTGATGTTGCCGGCTTCATTCGGTGGAAATATGAGGGTAAAAGATATGCATCATTTGGTGATCAATATTTTAAGGGAATTAATTCTTTTAATATTTCTTTAGAAAATCCATCAATCGGTAAATCAAGCTTAAAAGACAATCTCAAAGAAATTATTGATTTTGATGAAACGGATAATCCTCGATATATTGAAAAAATACCCGTAAAATTCTATTTCAGTAGCACTTACCAATTAACAACCAAATTATCCGTTGGGGCGTTAGTTTATCAGGAAGACAGTCGATATTCCGGTATCCAAAAAGGTTTTGCTTTAAACACAACTTATAAATTCATGGAATCCCTACAATTGGGCAGTACTTTTGGGTATCGGAATGGTCGTCTTAATAATTGGGGTATGCATTTGGTCACACAATTGGGTCCCGTTCAACTATTTGGAGTTACGGACAATATTATTTCTGTCTTTCGTCCGTATGCTACTAAAAGTGCAAATGGTCGTATTGGGCTGAATATCCTATTCAATCGATCGGGAAGAGTTAAGCCGCCATCACTTCATAATTCATTGAACATAAAAGGGTTCTAATTGTACGGTTATTGTCAATATGATAACCGACAAACAGAATTTTTTTTCGAGTTTTCGAGATTTTGCCAACCGTGGTACTGAGGGGCTACCCCCTCAGTATCCGGCAGCAAATACGCTTTTAAACCTTTATCGCAAATCTCATGAAGAGGAAATGCCTGAAATTGAATTCGGTGTTCTGACGTTGAATTTATTATCTTGTCACAAAATTAAGATTTTTTTCAAAAAATCTAATAGCAAAAGTCTAAACATATAGCTATTAACATATCATTAAGCATTTAATAATCAATAGTTTGTAATAACAATTCAATTGAGTATAGATATACTTAAAATATTAGAGAGATAAAGATGCCTTTTCAACCGTGTAACAAAATTCAAAATTTTTATTTTTTATTGAAATTGAAAAACGCTTTCTATTTTTAATAACCAATGCTGAAACTATGCTGCTTGAGCCGGAATAGATATATAGAATTTAGTGCCAACATTCTCTTCAGAATCAAACCAAATTTTTCCATTGTATTTTTCAACGATATTTTTACAAATAGTTAAACCGATACCGGTTCCTTCAAAATCTCCTTTTTTATTCAATTGTTGGAAAAGAACAAACACTTTATTGGAATAATCTTTCTTGATGCCGATACCGTTGTCTTCAATTGTGAGGACGATATTGCCGTTTTCTTCTTTTGCATCCACTTTCACAACCGGTGGTTTATCCGTGAATTTTAAAGCATTACCAATCAGATTTTGGAAAAGTTGAGTCATGTGCAAGCGATTCATCCTGACTAAGGGTAAGTTTGAGCTAAATACAATACGCGCATTCTTCGATTCAATGGCACTTCTCAAATTATCCTGTACTTCCATCAATATCTCATTTGGGCGTACCATTTCAGAACCGGGTTGTTGAGAGATAACCTGAGAGAAATCAAGCAAATCGGTTAATAAACTGTACATGCGTTTTACACCATTGTTGACAAACTTCATGTATTCTTTAGCATCTTCGGGTAAATCTTTGCTATAACGCATTTGAATCAAGCCAATATAACTGCCAATACTCCGAAGAGGTTCTTTAAGATCATGGGCGGCAACGTAAGCAAATTGAGATAAAATTTCGTTGGATTCTTCCAATTTACGATATTGTTGCTGAATTTCGGAATTCTTTTGCTCAAGTGCCTGAACGTTTCTACCTCTCATTTTGATAGTATAACCCAAAAACAATACAACCATGATGAAGAGTACAACACTACTAATGAGCATTATTCTGTTTTGTTGGAGTTTTAAATCATTTTCGCGCAATTTTAAACCATGTATTTCATTTTCGCGCTTTTCGTTGTCAAACTTGAATTCTATCTCTGCAGTTCTGCGAGTTTTTTCTGCGTTATAGAGCGAATCACTTAATGCGTTGGCATAATTCAAGTACTCCAAAGCTTTAGTATTGTTATGTCTTGAAAAATTAATCAGAAACATCTGATAATTGGCTTTTTGAGCCGTTTCTTTATAGTCATATTTATTCGCGACTTGCAAGCTTTTCATAAAAAAGTGCTCGGCTAAATTTGAATTTTTATTTTGGATATAATACATCCCCATTTTAAAATGTAACTCTGCCAAATCAGGAATGGTAAACTGAGATTCATATTTTAAACACTCTTTAAATTTAATATCAGCCTTTACGTAATCATTTGTCTCTAAATAAATATTGGCTATGTGCATCAAAGTACGGGCTATGTATGGTTTGACATTGAATGTTTCATATATTTTAAGTGCTTCTTCTTGTTTGCTCAATGCGCCGGAATAGTCTTTGCGAGCCACTAATATATTGCCATATTTGTTCAAAGCACTTGCCAGTTGCGCAGGTGCTTCGTCGTCATTAGGTTGTTCTTTATATTGTTTAAGAGACATTTGATAGGCTTTTTCGATATGTTGAAGCGCCTTTTCAATTTCTTTTGCCCGCAAATAAGCATCCGCAATATCTATTTCGGAAACAATAATATTCCGAATGTTTTTACTCAATTCTGAAATATTGAGGGATTTTAAAAAATAATCAATCGCCTTATCATAAATTCCCACATCTTTATGGAGCATACCGATGCCATGATAACTACTCTCAATCATGAAAGTATCCTTGATACGTTGAGCAACTTCAATTGTTAAATCATAATATGTAAAAGCCCCTCTAAAATTTCCAACTTTACGGCTGACGATGGCTAAGTCGTTATAAACCGTTGTCAATGCCATGCCGTCCAGCTTTTGAGCTACTTTTAAATTCTCTTGATGTATCTCAATAGCCTTCGAATTAAGGGCGTTATCTTCATATATAAAAGCCAAACCCCTTTGGGCGTCCAAAAGGTCATTCAGATTACTACTCTGCTTGGCTATCTCTACGGCTTTGTTTGCATACTTAAGAGCAACCGTCAGATTAGTGAAGGAATATTTATTTGCCACCTGAAATATCTGGTCAATCGTTTTCCCTTTCACATCCTCATCAACATTAGGATTAGGGTTGAGAGGTTCGTTTGCCGCAGTTAAGCCACCTCTCGAGAATTCCGGACAGGCACTCAGTATAAAGCTGAAAAGAAGAACCAAAATTGTTCGAAAATATCCCTTGTAAAAAAGTTTCATTGGTCAGATTCTTAAAGTCGACTCGAAAGTTTTATTTATAGTATGTTATCTTTGATATGCTGATATACTATAAAAATAATGCCGAATATCTACTTTGAATCATCAAATAAAGACATCCGGCATTAATTATTATAGCAATCCCTAAAAAGTAATGTTAGCTAAGAGTTGTCGTCGTTGTGCCACCGCCCGGGCGTTGGCGACGTTTATCATCTAAAGTAGCTCCACCCTTCAACACAAAAAGTTCATTAGAAGTCAGTGTTTCTTGAGCAGTCAGAATATTTTTAATTTCTGTAATCTTTTTCATTTAATTTACATTTTTTAACAATAGGTTATAAAAAATTGGCTTTTAAATAACCTTTTTGCGGAGTAAATAAATTGTCTGATCTGAGAATTAAAGGGTTGTAATACCTCCGCCCGGACGATCGCGACGTTTGTCATCACACCAAAGACCTGTAAGTGGGTCAAGTACTAATATTCCTCCTTTCACGTTCAACATTTGTGAAGGACTAAGAACATTCAGTTCTTTGACCGAAGATTTGAGATTTGTGAATTTTTTCATTATGATAAATCGTTAAAATTGTAAAAAGATTCGCATATAAAGTGTTAAGTGTTTTTGAGGGTTAAAGCTTTACAAGAGTTGATTATGCCTCTGAAAAAACAAATACAGGCGTTTCTTCAAAACTACTTGGGCTTGTTGTGGTTGTGCCACCACCGGGACGTTGACGGCGTTTATCATCTCTGCGTTTTCCACCTTTTAATTCGATGAGTTCTGAAGTGGAAAGTTTTTCTTGAGCTGACAGCACGTTCTTGATTTCTGCAATATTTTTCATTTATTTTTACTTGTTTTTTGTAAGCGGAGGAAATAATTAAGAAATGAGTTAAATCAAAATAACCATTTGGTTAGTAAAAAAACAATCTAATCCAAGATTAGAGAGTTGTAATACCACCGCCCGGACGGTCACGTCGCTTATCATCATAGTAAAGACCTGTAAGAGGATCAAGGACTAATGTTCCTCCTTTGACGTTCACCATCTCTGAAGGAGTAAGAACAACAAGTGCTTTAGTTGTAGATTTGATATTTGTGAATTTTTTCATTTAAATAAGTTGTTAAAATTGTAAAAAAAAGGATTCGTTAAAAAAAAGTCAGGCATTTTTCATGCCATGAAACTGAATATAAAGTGGTTTGTAAGTTTATACGTTGAAATCTGTTTATTTAGACCCATTTAATAAACCGAGACGCCCATTTTTTAAATAAGCCCTTGATAGATTTCATAATTAAGCTTCTGAGTAAACAAACGTTTCAACAAAGCTGCTTGGGCTTGTCGTTGTTGTGCCACCACCTGGGCGTTGACGACGTTTGTCATCTTTAGTGTTTTTTCCACCCTGAATCTCAGTGAGATTTGCTGTACTAAGCTTTTCTTTGCTTGAAAGACCGTTAAGAATTTCAGATATTTTTTTCATATTACCTGATGTTGTTTTAAACCTTTCATCAGAAAGGACTGGTTAAAAAAAAATTGATGTGTTTTGGGGAAAAGCGATGCCCTTGGCATCAGAGTGTCGTGATACCACCCCCCGGGCGTTCACGGCGTTTGTCATCTGAAGTAATACTTGGAATAGCTGATATCGCTTTTACTGCTGAAGATACACCCGGTATGGCAGGTACAGCCGGTATAGCCGGAATTGCAGCCGGTGGTATGACTACAGCCCCACCTCCTCCTTTCACTTGAGCCATTTCTTCAGAACTTAGCATTTTATCCAAGCTAAACTGGATTTCTGTAATAGTTCTCATTTTGTAATATGTTAAATATTGTCAATAAATTCGTTATTACTTTCAAAGATATTGAGCTAACCAAACTTAACTATGACAATAAATGGCAAATCATGACAAGGCTAATTATAAAAATTAAAAATTTTCGTATTCTTTAAAAAAATGATTCACACTCTTTTACCCTAAAAAGGGGGGGGTAAAAAAGGTTCAATTGTGTCTTATTTACGGAGGCCATTTCGGACACAAAAAACCCCTAAAAATCTTAAATTAGACTTTTAGGGGTAGATGTGAAATGCTAAAATTGTATTATTTGACCAAATTCTCAATAGATTGTGCCGTTTTCTCAAAATCAAACCCCCTCAGTATGCTGTCCATTCTGTCTTTTATTTCAGCAGTGCGCAGATTCCCGATGCTGCCTTCATGAGTGTGATGTACCTTTTTGTCAGTTGTGAATGATTGATTTTCAATGGCTTGACCGACCTGTTTGTAGGCATCTCTGAATGGTACCCCCGTCAGTACAAGGCGGTTCACTTCTTCAACACTAAACAGATAGCGGTATTTTTCATCTTCGAGAATATTCTCCCGAATGATCAATTTATCAATCATGAAAGTCATCATATCTAAGCAAGATTTGACCTCTTCAATTGCCGGAAACACAATTTCTTTCATCAATTGAAAATCGCGGTGATAGCCGCTGGGCAAGTTACTCGTCAATAAAGCGACTTCCGTTGGCAAACTTTGAAGCCGGTTTGCTTTAGCTCTTATCAATTCAAACACATCAGGATTTTTCTTATGTGGCATAATACTCGAACCGGTGGTCAACTCAACGGGCAAACTGATAAAATCGAAGTTTTGATTGATAAATAAACACATATCCATTGTCATTTTTGCCAAAGTATGCCCTAAAGCAGCCAAAGAAAATGTCACAAAATGTTCAGTTTTGCCGCGTCCCATTTGAGCATGTACCACATTGTTATTCAAACCCTCAAACCCTAAAAGTTCAGCAGTCCTCTCTCTTCTGATGGGCAAACTTGAGCCATATCCGGCAGCCGAGCCGAGTGGGTTTCTATTCACAATTTTATATACCGCTTGCAATAGTTGCACATCATCGGTCAAAGTTTCTGCGTATGCACCAAACCATAAACCAAAACTGGAAGGCATGGCCACTTGTAAATGTGTATAGCCGGGCATGAGCGTATCCTTATATTTTTCACTCTGTTTTTGCAAAGTTTCAAAGAGACTAACTACCCCCTCAGTAACAGTTTCAATTTTAGCTCTAAAATAAAGTTTCAAATCTACTAAGACTTGGTCATTACGGCTTCGTGCGGAATGAATCCGTTTGCCCATATCACCCAATTCTTTAGTCAATAAAAATTCAACTTGAGAGTGAACATCCTCGATGCCATCATCAATCTTAAAATCGCCGGACTGAGCCTGATGATAAAGTTTTTTTAACGCCGCGCTGAGCGATTCGTACTCAAATGGTTCGAGCAGCCCAATTTCAGATAACATTTTGGTATGTGCTAAAGAGCCGAGAATATCGAAAGAAGCAAGAAATATATCCATTTCACGATCGCGCCCCACTGTAAATTGCTCTATGGATTTATCGGTAGCCGTATTTTTTTGCCAGAGTTTCATAATTGTCCTTGTCTAATATCTAATTGTTAATAATTTTGAAAGCGCAAAATTCGCCTTTAATTGGTATAAAAAATAACTTTTTTCATTTTTCCGGGCAAAAAACTATTAAATCAGACGCCATAAACAAGTTTAATTATTTGTTTATTTAATATTTGTAAAAAATTCTTACAAAAAATACCGTAAATTATATTGACTTAAAACTTGATTTTCTCACAATAAAAGGCAAATATTTGCAAGTCCTACCCGTGAATCCAAATTATTCTACAATCCCAAAAAAAATAATCAAAATAAACCTGCAAAAAATATTGGTATTTTTTAAATAAATTATAATCTGTTTTACTCAAATTTGCTTAATACAAGCAAAATTGAAGGTAAGAGTAGCAAGTTTTGAGCTACCCTGTATTTACCTCAGCCAGAAATTTTTTTCTAAAACCATGAGAAAACTAATCATATTTGTTAACCTCAATCTAATAGAAGAGCTTTAAACCACAATTTTGCCAAATAGAAAACAAGTGTGTTGAAAGCGTAGTAAGTGCTTGTAAAAGAAGCGATCGGGGTTTATGACTTCGGTCGCTTCGGTTTTTGGAATCTTTCAAAAAAGAAAAGGCAATTGATCCATGTATTAGGATTAATTGCCTTTTCTTTTTTATTTTAAAAAATAGGTATTTAAGATATTGATTATACCTTAATACTGTTTGATTTTACTGGCACGCGCTTCATCGGAAGCTGCGAACATGAAAATGCAGGCGACACAGACTAAAATTGCGAGAATCATCATGGGTTTTGCTATTTTATGGGTGAAAGAATTTTGGTTTCAAGAATAGGTTTAATATAAATACGCAATAAAGAAAAAAATAGTTTGTAGACGTTCTGCTTTTTACAAAATTAATGCCTATGAAGCATAAAAGCAACATAGGCATTCAGGTAACTAAAAAACACTCCCCTCAGTATAGGTAGAATTTTAATTCTTGATATCCATTGATGTACGTAATTATCTTTTTTTTAATTAATTATACATGCAAAAAAATAACAAATAGCTCAAATAAAAATTTATCCACCAATTGCTTTTTTGAATCTATTGTTCACTTCATCCCAATTTACCACACTCCAAAAAGCAGCAATATAATCAGGACGGCGATTTTGGTAGTGCAGATAGTATGCATGTTCCCAAACGTCCATGCCTAAAATAGGTGTTCCTTTTTTCTCAGCAATATCCATTAATGGGTTATCTTGGTTAGGAGTGGAGGAGACGAAAAGATTTTTAGCGGAATCTACTGATAGCCATGCCCAACCTGAACCGAAGCGGGTAGTACCGGCAGTAGCAAATTCTTTCTTAAAGTTTTCGAAATTGCCGAAAGCGCCATTGATAGCAAAAGCGATTTCACCTTTAGGTTCACCACCGCCGGTTGGGCTCATAATTTGCCAAAACATGGAGTGATTCCAATGCCCACCACCGTTATTGCGGATGGCCATTGGAAATTTTGAGATATTGGCTATTAATTCCTCAATAGTTTTACCCTGAGCATTGGCATCTGCGGCTACGGCATTATTGAGGTTTGTAACGTAGGCGTTGTGGTGTTTGCCATGATGGATTTCCATTGTTTTGGCATCGATATGTGGTTCGAGGGCGTTGAACGCATAAGGCAACGCAGGTAATTCAAATGTCATAGTTTGATTGATATTTTTAGTTTGTAAAATGGAATTTGATAATGTTTGCGATACGGCACTCTCAGCTATGGTAGCAAGCGATATACTGAGGGGTACGGTTTTTAAAAAATGTCTTCTTTTCATAATGATAATGTTGAAAAATTTAAACAGAATTCAAAGGTAAGAAGTTTTGAAAAACAAGGAAATTTCGATATACTTTTTTTGCGGGTGTTTTTCCTTTACTCAAATTTTTCCTCGAATGTGCGCTAATAGACTTATTGTAATGTAAAAGAAAACTCAAATAGCTAAGATTTTCAAACCTGAGTTATTATCGTTATAGGGTTACTCAAAACTTTATGTATCGGGCAAGCGTTAGCTATTTGCATCATGCGTTGCCGCTGTTCATCCGAAATATTCCCTTCGATGTGTATATTGCGGTGTATGCGGGTTATTTTTTCTTCGGTGGTCATTTCCATTAAGTTTAAATGAACTTTTACCGAGCTAACGTCCCAACCTTTTCTATCGGCATACATGCGCAAGGTAATAGCAGTGCATTCTCCCAACGAGGCTAAAAGTAACTCTGAGGGAGTTATACCTAAATCTGAGCCACCGTGGTTTTCGGGCTCATCGCCAATCAAGGTATGATGGCGCGCAGTAATGAGAGTTTTGTATTTTTCAGAACTAATCTGGGCTAAAACAGTTGTTTGATTATCCATATTTTTAACGATTAAAAAAGAATCCAAAATGCAAATTATTGTGAAAATCAGCTTAGTCGTCGCTTTATGTTTTATGACGATAGCCACCTTGAGCGCTCAAAAAAGTGCATACAGACGAGTATTATTATTTGTTGAAAGCGAGAAAGACTCTCAACTTTTAGAACAACAACGATTACTAAAAGCTGATCAAGCCGGATGCAAAATACGGGATATTAGAGTGCAAGTACATGTATTCGGTAAAACAAATAAATTTTTCCTTTCAGATCATGGTATCGATTCGCCCCAATTCACATTCTTATTGATTGGTAAAGATGGTAGTGCCAAATTCAGATCCACAAAGGTAGTACCCAAAGAGCAGTTATTTGCTATCATTGACGCTATGCCCATGCGCAAAAAAGAAATGAAACGTGCCGATTAGAAAGAGTGGAGTGGTTGCATCTCGCTACTCTTGCTAATCGCCTTGATTTTTATAAAATGATAAAGCGCCACTCGGACATTTTTTTATTTGCTCTGTAATGGCATCCGTGTGACTTTGTGAAGTGTCAATCCAAGGGCGGCGGCGTGGGTCGAAAACTCCCGGCAATCCTCTAAAACATATGCCGGAATGGATACACAATTTTGGTTGCCAGACAACCGTTACTTCTCCATTTGAATACTCTTTTTTTTCCATAATGCGTTTGATTTAATAGGTGTAGGATAAAAAATTTGAAGTCAAATTTATTCAATCTTAGCACAAAATGAGTTAAAACGTCGAATAACCTTTTTTTTATACTCAAAAATTAATCGAATTAAGGAATTTTAGTTAAATAATCTCTAAAAATTTTGACTAATCTAAAAAAGTGACTGATATTTGTACTCGATTTAAGAATGTATCATTATTTGATAAAATTTGTCGCAAGACATTTAAGATAGTTTTTGTGTTTATTTGTTTGGGTTAGTCGTTGGCTTGATAAAAACCAACGGCTTTTTTTTGCTTAAAATATAGCTACGTTGTCATTTTCTATTATTGAGTCTTTCCTTTATTTTAAAATCTTTTCAAAAAAACACCTAAAGTATAGAGATTTCCATATGCGTTTACTTTAATTTTGTGGCGTCATCAATCAAAAATATTTTCATTTTTTATAATACTATCATTTAACTATGGAATATCGTATTGAAAAAGACACGATGGGCAAGGTTCAAGTACCGGCTCATGTGTATTGGGGAGCGCAAACGCAACGCTCTATCATGAATTTTCCGATTGCTCAGGACATCAACAAAATGCCTAAGGAAATCATCAAAGCCTTTGCCTACCTGAAAAAAGCGGCGGCTATTACCAACTACGAAGCCGGTATTTTAGCAGAAGATAAATGTGACCTCATCGGTCAAGTTTGCGATGAGATACTGAGGGGGGAGCTGGATGAGCAGTTTCCGCTCGTGGTATGGCAAACCGGCTCCGGCACACAATCCAACATGAATTGCAATGAGGTGATTGCTTATCGGGCACACGTGATAAGAGGTGGCAATTTGATGGACGAAGATAAATACGTGAAACCCAATGACGATGTGAACAAATCGCAATCCTCAAATGATACTTTCCCGACGGCGATGCATATAGCTGCCTATAAAATTTTGATGGAAACAACCATTCCGGGCATTGAAAAACTGCGCGATACTTTACACGATAAAGCCGTTCAATACAAAAATGTCGTCAAAATTGGACGTACTCACCTCATGGACGCGACGCCTTTGACGGTAGGACAAGAGTTCAGCGGTTACGCCTCACAACTCAATCATGGATTAAAAGCTATTCGCAACACTTTAGACCATTTATCGGAGTTGGCGCTTGGCGGTACGGCTGTCGGAACGGGCATCAATACCCCCCCTCAGTATTCCGAGAATGTGGCTGAAAATATTGCCAAACTTACCGGTTTACCGTTCAGAACTGCCGAAAATAAATTTGAAGCACTCGCTGCTCACGATGCGATTGTGGAAGCCCACGGTGCGCTCAAAACTGTTGCGTGTGCTATGATGAAAATTGCGAATGATATTCGCCTATTAGCCAGTGGTCCTCGGGCGGGTATCGGCGAATTATACATTCCTGACAACGAACCCGGCTCGTCTATCATGCCCGGCAAAGTCAATCCGACGCAATGCGAAGCCATGACGATGGTAGCAGCCCAAGTGTTGGGCAATGATGTGGCAATTAATATTGGCGGCGCAACGGGTCATTTTGAGTTGAATGTGTTCAAACCGATGATGATTTATAACTTCTTACATTCTGCCCGTTTGATTGGTGATGTATGTGTGGCGTTTAACGATAAATGTGCCGTTGGAATTGAACCTATTGAGAAAAATATCAATTTCTACGTTCAAAACTCTTTAATGCTCGTCACGGCTTTGAACCCTCATATCGGCTATTATAAAGCGGCAGAAATTGCTCAAAAAGCCCATAAAGAAGGCACTTCGCTCAAAGAATCTGCTTTGGCATTGGGGTATCTGACATCCGAAGACTTTGATAAATGGCTGCGACCCGAAGATATGGTAGGGGAGATAAAGATATAAATCCTAAAATGCTGAATGTGATGAACCATATTCAGCATTATTTTTTTATTTTGAAACCCACAAAAAAAACCGATATTTGAGTAAAATTTAAATATCAAAATGACAGTCAAAAAACTAAAAGAAACCGTCCGCCAACTTATCAGCAGCGGTAAATTGGAGCAAGCGTTGGAGATGCTTGAAAATTGGGCAAACGAAAACCACCATGAAGAGCTTCTTGAACTACTACTGCCCGTCAAATATGACTTTGAAAAACTCAAAAAAGATGAAATCAAAGGTATCATTGAGAACAATCAAGCCCGACTTATTCGCAGTCAGCTTATAGATAGAGTTTTGACCATCGTTCAAAATCTAAAAGAACCGGTTACGGCAAAGCCGCCTCGTATGGCTGAACGTTTGCCCGAAACAAGTGGCGCAGAACCGCTTGATATTTTTGATAAAGAGGGCAGTTTTCAGCCTGAAATCAGTAAATCAGAAGCGTTAGCGCCGCTTGAAATGAAAATAGAGCAGCCGATTCCGATTCCTGTAAACTCAATGCCTACCCCTGAACGACATCATGGTACTAAAATGGCAACCGTTCCCGCGCCCGCGCCAAGGGGCAGTTCAACACCTTTGCAAGGCGGATTGCTTTATAATATTCCCGCCAAAATGCCGATGGGAGTCGAAACTAAGTGTATTGTTAGAATCGCTTTTGAAAAAAGATTTTTGAGAAACACGGTTGACGTTTTTCAAAGTCCCGTAGAGATGGATATTCGGGTTGCCGAATTGATGGAAGTAGAGCTAAAAGAATTGGGCAGCAATCAGGCTTTTGAAATATCGGCGTTGAACGATAAACAGCAATTTTTGGATGGTATCAGTGCTACCGAATGGCAATTCTATGTCAAACCGCTTAAATCCGGCATTTATAAACTGTTGCTTAAAGTAGCTATTATTGAACGCATCAACGACGTAGATAGGCGCAAAGAAGCAGTTTTGGAGCAGCCGGTGACCGTCACTGCTGAGATTTCAAACCCTGATGACTCGTCAAAGAGGAAAACTCCTGCTGTTTTGAAACCTTTTTTGCCGGATTTTAAAGATGCCAGCAACCCTAATGGTTTGAAGACTATTTTATTTATGGGCGCCAATCCGCCGGGTACTACTAAAGTACAACTCGAGGTAGAACACAGCCGCATCGTCACCAAACTGAATGGCAAGTTTAACTTCCCGACGGCTAAATTCGTCAGTTCAACGGACATACCGGAACTTATTCTCTTACACAAACCTAATATTATTCACTTTTCAGGTCATGGTAAAGACCCCGAAACCGGCGAACATGGCAGCGAAAACAGTACAAGCCGAGGTATTGTCGGTTTTTCGATGCCTAAAGATTATGAAAAAAAAGGCGGCATTGTCGTTTTTGACGAAGATATGCGCGGTATGAAGATTATTGACGATGATTCACTGAAATATGTTTTTCAAGTAGCCGTCCAAACTTTCAATATTCCGTTAGAAGTTGTCATTTTTAACAGTTGTTTTTCCGTTTCACAAGCTAAAGTGGTGGGTAAATACGTTCCGTATGTGGTAGGAACGGCCAGGGCGATTAAAGATACCACAGCTATGGCTTTTGCTACCGGTTTTTATTTCGGTATTGCCAATAGTTTGACCATTGAGCAAGCGTTTTCTGCCGGTAAAATGCAAGCGGTTATTGAAGATAATAAAGCGAAAGATTTAATTGTGTTGTATAAAGATGGCAAAAAAATGAAAGTGTAGTTGTTTCTTCTTTTACATTTTCTAGTGCTAAAGCGGTTTTGTGATAATAAATTGGATGGCGAACGTAGGAAAAGAAGTCGAAATTTGCCTGATTTTCCGTTTATTAAAGTCTTTTACGGTCATATCGGGTGAAAAAAATTCCACCATAAAATTGTCATTAATGCGATATCGCACACCAATTTCAACCGAATAAAAATATCCGAAGTAACGCGGATTGATGCGGCTGACAAAACTCGTGAGCGATTCTTCATAGGGAAAATAAATCATGCAATATCCCGCACTGGCATCCGTGTATAAAACCCAACGTTCATTTGCCAGTGGAAGGTAAGCCCGTAACCAAAAGCCGACGCCATAATGTTGCATCCACCGGAAAGGCGTTTTGGTATTTTCTATGTATTCGATGTCATTAAAACGACCACTGATGCCAAATTTTAAGCCTGAAAGATTCAATAAGCCTAAATTTCCTTGAAAAGCAGTGCTATATTTTGCACTGACACCGGAGGGCAAAACAGGAGAACTTTTACTAATAAAACTTTCAGTAGATTGACAATAAAGTTTCTCCAAAAACGGAAAAAATAATAAAAAAATATAAATGGGAAGTTTCATGACCGCAATTTTTCATTTTAGTTTTGGCATTAAAAATAATAAAAGTTAGCAGCAGGGATGATTTTCATCCAAATTATTTTTTTCTGAATCTATTTTGTATTTTTTAATATAAATTTACTCTATGAGAAACATCATTTTGACCCTTTTTATAGGCTTTTCATATATCAGTTGCTCACCAGCTCAAACACGTCAAAATCTTAAAACGGCTAATGACTATGTTAAACCGTATAATCGCCCTTTTCGATATGGCTCTAATATGGGCTATTATTCGCCTTATACCGACGAACAATTAGCGGAAATTGCGGCGCGAGCCGGTATCAATGCACTCCGTCCCGGTTTTTTTGAAAATTTTGCTGAGTTTTGGGGATATGATATCCGCAACAACGCTTTCAGACATTATGATAGTTTAGGAATGAATGAAAACGTGTGTTTCATCGGCTATCCTTCACCCGAACATCGCGATAAGACGCTGTATTGCAGCAAAGATAGTTCCGCATTATTTGCCAATATGTATGAACCCATTTGGGATAAAGGCGAAAACGGAACCCCTGTCAATGATAAAAATTATTATGCTCTTTTTGTCTATAAAACCGTCAATCGCTTCAAAAAAAGCGTTAAATTTTGGGAAGTTTGGAACGAACCTGATTTTGGAACGACATTTAAAACTGAAATGACGCCTGGCTTGCCCGGTGCTTGGTGGAACACGAATCCTGACCCTTGCGAATATGCCTTGCACGCGCCGGTTCAGCATTATATCCGCTTGTTGCGCATCAGTTATGAAGTCATCAAATCCATTGACCCCGAAGCGTATGTTTGCACAGGCGGCATTGGTTTTCCGAGTTTTTTAGATATTATTTTGCGCCAAACTGACAACCCGAAGGACGGTAGCGTGACCCTTCAGTATCCGCTCAAAGGAGGGGCATATTTCGATGTTTTGAGTTTTCATTCCTATCCCCACATAGACGGGTCGGTGCGAGAATGGAGTAACGGCATCAATGGTTTTCAGTATTTTCGCCATTCCGACCGCGCGGTTGCGGGCATTTATAATCGTAAAAAGGCTTTTGAAGATGTGTTGAAAAAATTTGGTTATGAAGGTAATCCGTTTCCTAAAAAACATTTTATCATCACTGAATGTAATATTCCCGCCAAAGCCATTGGTGAATATATGGGCAGTTATGAAGCACAGCGCAATTTTATAGTGAAAGCTGCCATCAAAGCGCAGGAACAAGGCTTATTGCAATTTCACGTTTATTCACTCGGGGAGTTGACGTTGGAAAAAGAGACCAGAAATGAGTTTGATAGGATGGGTTTGTACCAAAAATTAGAAGGGGAGAAGCCTTATACTTCCCCCTTGACGCCTACCGGCGTGGCTTATCAAACGGTTTCCAAAATTTTATATGGCTATCATTTTGATGCTGCCGAGACTCAAAAACTCAATTTGCCCAAAGAAACGGATGGGGCTGCTTTTAAACATCCCAAAACAAACGCCGTCATTTATTGCCTATGGGCAAAAACCCAGGTGGATAATTCGGAGATTGCCACTGCTTATTATACTTTTCCTCCCCCCCTCAGTATCTCAGGCATTTCGGTCATGTATTGGGATTATGCAAAAACTTTAAAAGTAGAAAAAACCACCATAAAAAATATCAAACTAACGGGTTCTCCGATATTTATTCAAAAAAATTAAGGTTGAGCGTGGCACGGCTCGAAGCCGTGTCACGCTTTTAAAAGTCTCTAACGCTGACCCTTTTTCCCAATCACTCTCCCTTTAACTGTTTCGCCACGTCATAACATGTTTTAGAAGAAATACAACTGATATTGAAATCATTCAAAGCCGCTTGCAATTGTGAAAACTCTTTTTCAGTGAGGTTATTAAAGAAAATAGCGGATTCGATACGCTTACCATTTTTGAGGGTCACATACATACTTTGGGTTAGAACGAACGCTGTTGACCCTCCTTTTTGACCAAAATGGGCGAAAAACTTCTTGTTTTCTGGATTGTATTCAAGCGGCCATTCCATGATTTTATCCAAATGTGCATGGACTTTTTCATTAAAATATTGATGGCTGTTGATTTTCTGCATTATGCTGACGTACTCTTGGGTTGTAGCAGCCGGTAATCTGTCAGACCAAACGCGTTGTAAATCCATGGTCGGAAAAACGAAGTTGTTTTTCATTTTTTCGTGAATCTCGGTTTTGAGTTTTTCGTGAATCTCAAAACATTTCTTCTCATAATCTTCTTTAGAAAGAATCGTTAAGTCATTCAAGAATTGTTGAGGAGCAATCTTTTTGCTATTGGAAGTGAGAAACAGTGCCGAAACGAATGGATACAATTTATCATGATGGGGTAAATTCAGTTTTTTAAGATTAGCATTGATATTATCGAAACCGAGTTTCCACATCAGGTATTCAGCATTGGCATTCGAACTATAACGAATCATACCTTTAGCCACTTGCTCGAGTTTGACTTTCTCGTTTTGAATTAAATTCTTATCTATCAAGTCTTTTTTCCAATCGGGGTGGGCGTTGCCATCGGTATTGAGGATAAAAAAACGGTCAATATCTGCTAATGGAATGTCTTCTTCGGGGTTAATTTTGCCATCGGCTGCCTGTTGCGCATATTCAATGGCAATAATGATTTTAACCGTACTCGCCAACGGGAATTTCATATCGGGTCGGAGGGCCGCCAACGTCGTATCATTGCGGGTAAAAACGATTGAGGAACGTTCGGGATTGTTTTTTATGAAATCTAACACATAATTGTTCGTATTTTGCGCCTGTAAACAGTTAGCAAAAACGAGAATAATGGTTAATAATAATAACTTTCGAAGCATTTTTACCTTTATTTTAATGATTTAATATTTCTACAAAATTGATTTTTATTGTCAGCTAACACTTTTTTTATCGCCAAAAGTATTCAATTAAACGACTTATTTCTCTTTTAAGTGCTTAATACTGAGGGGGGTAAAAATTTAACTCAAAATAGATGTACACACTTCATAGCCATCAATTTTTTATGCCGCAACTCCAACGTGAAAGAACAATAAAGGTGTTGATGCCCAAAGATTATGCGACAAGCGGTGACCGCCGCTACCCGGTGATATATATGCATGATGGTCAAAATCTTTTCGACCCTGCTACTGCTTTTGCCAGCGATTGGAAAATTCCTCATACCTTAATCAAGCAACCTTTGAAACGCCAAGCGATTATTGTCGGCATTTATAACGGTCAAATGAGTCGTATGAATGAATACGCGCCCTACAAAAAAGGTAAAAACGGTGGTGAAGGAGACTCTTATATCCGTTTCATCATTGATACTTTAAAGCCTTTCATAGATAAGGAATACCGCACATTACCTCAACAAGAAACGACGGGCATAGCGGGCAGTTCGATGGGCGGTTTGATTTCGCTGTATGCAGGCTTAAAGTATGGCGATGTATTCGGTAAAGTGGGTGTTTTGTCTCCTTCCATTTGGTTCAATCCGCAGGTCGTTGACTTGATTCATCAAACACCTATCAAAAGCCAATTTTACGTTGCCGGAAGTAAAACTGAAATGCGCAGCATGGAAGCCATTCTTCAAAAGACCTATTGGGCATTCAAAAACGCCGGATTTTCGGATGATCTCGTCAGGGTTATTGTCAGAGATAGAGGCAAGCACAATGAAATAATGTGGAGTAGCGAGTTCAAAAAAATGTATGAATGGTTTTTTGAATAAAAAAAAAGATGTAGGCTTTTGAGCAGTCATGCGTGTTATTTATTACTCGCAATTCAAATTGTATAAATGAATAAAAATAAGGGATTGATAATTTTGTTTAATTTTTTCGTCGAAAGTTTAAACAAAACTCAAACCATAGTGTTGTAATTCTGTTTTATTTTAAAATCAAATTCGGTATTCGTGGGAAAAAGAGTTATTGTTATTGGTTCTGGTTTTGCGGGTTTGTCGGCAGCGACGCATTTGGCTGCTAAAGGCTACGAAGTAACCGTTTTAGAAAAAAACGATTGTGCGGGCGGTCGGGCAAGAGTTTTTCATACACAGGGGTTCACTTTTGATATGGGGCCTTCTTGGTATTGGATGCCGGAGGTTTTTGATCAATATTTTGAATATTTTGGAAAGAAACGATCCGATTACTATAATTTAGTACGACTTGACCCCTCTTACACTGTTACTTTTAATGACGGCGATGTGATGCGCGTTCCGGCAAACATGGGCGAATTGGAAGCAATGTTTGAACACTATGAGCCGGGGAGTACTGTCAATTTAAGGCAATTTCTAAAAGAAGCACAATATAAATATGAGGTTGGTATGGGCGAATTTGTCCATAAGCCCGGACATAGTATTTGGGAATTTGCCGATTGGCGCGTTATGAAAAGCCTTTTCCAACTCCAGATGTTCACGGATATGTCCACTTATGTCCGAAGGCTTTTCAAAAATGAAAAACTCATTCAGCTTTTAGAATTTCCCGTGCTGTTTTTAGGCGCAACACCTTGGAAAACGCCCGCTTTGTACTCATTGATGAATTATGCTGATATGGCACTTGGCACGTGGTACCCGATGGGTGGCATGTACGAAATCATTAAAGCCATGGTGTCGTTAGCAGAAGAGAAAGGCGTGACTATTAAATTAATCCAAGAAGTAAAAAGTATTGTTGTGCCAAACGGTCACGCCACTAAAGTCATTACACAGGACGCTGAGTACGAAGCGGATATTGTGGTAGGCGGTGCAGATTATCACCACGTTGACCAAAACCTTTTAGCCCCTCCATTGCGTAATTATACAGAGGGGTATTGGAAAAAGCGGACGATGGCACCTTCCAGCCTTTTATTTTACTTGGGCATCAATACTTCTTTGAAAAATTTGGAGCATCACAATCTTTTTTTTGACGAAGATTTTAACCTCCACGCCAAAGAGATTTATGAAAATCCAAAATGGCCCACGAAACCATTGTTTTATGTTTCGATGCCTTCAAAAACCGACCCCTCAGTATCCCCGGATGGTTGTGAAAACTTGTTTGTATTGATTCCTTTGGCGCCTGATTTGGAGGACACTGACGCCATGCGTGAAAAATACTACGATACAGTGATGGCACGATTAGAGAAATGGATGGGTCAGGATATTCGCTCACACGTTATATATAAGCGTTCGTTTGCGCACAATGATTTCAAAAAGGACTATCATGCCTTCCGAGGCAATGCTTATGGATTAGCGAATACCCTACTGCAAACGGCTTTTTTAAAGCCTAAGTTGAAAAGTAAAAAAGTGAAAAACTTATATTATACGGGGCAATTGACAACACCGGGACCCGGCGTTCCACCCTCTTTGATTTCTGGAAAAGTTGTTGCTGACGAAATTTTTAAAGCTAT
>JANPGW010000375.1:0-5687 GCA_031424115.1 Saprospiraceae bacterium
TTCCTTTTTAATGAGTTCTTCGAGCGGGGAGAGAATCAAAGTTAAAGGTGTGCGCAACTCATGCGATACGTTGGTGAAAAATCGAACTTTCATTTGGCTCATTTCCTCGCTTTGTTCCCGCTTGAAAGTCTCCATTTTGACCTGATTTTTTAAGTTTTCTCTTACAAGAATGGTGCGGCGATAAAACCAAATAGCACCGCCAATGCAGGCAGCATAAAATAAATACGCCCACCAAGTCAATCAAAATGGCGGATGAACGACGATTTGAATCCGTACGATGTCTTTTGACCAAATACCATCATTATTGGCGGCTTTTACTTCAAAAGTATAATTGCCGTGCGGCAAATTGGTATAATGTGCCGTTCTTTCGTTGGCATTGGCGTAAATCCAGTTGCTATTAAAACCGATGAGCCGATAAGCGTAGCGGTTTTTATTGGGCTCATCGAAATGCAAAGCGGCAAATTCTAAGGAAAAAGCATTGTCATTATAAGCCAATTCGATGGTTTTTATGTCGCTGATACTGAGGGGTAGGAGCGAGCGACCATTTTTGGTTTCACCGACATTAATAGACTGGTTGAATAGATTAAAATCAACGAGCGAAACGATTGGCGCCGTTTCATTGTCCTTAATATCATCGGGATAAAAAGCTAAAATGCCATTGGTACTGCCAAAAACCAAGCGTTTTTCATTGAGTTTATAAGCAGCGGCCGGGTGAAAATAATTGGACGGCAAGCCATCTTTTTCATCGAAATTACGGCAAATAATCTGCTCATTTTTATCAAAAATAACTCTTGATAAACCTTTATTGGTGGTCAGCCACAAGTTGCCTTTATCGTCTTGCGCAATGGCTTGAATGTTTTCATCTGGCAAACCATTTTTTACGCTATAACTTTTAAAAGTCTTTTTATCACCGTCCCATAAATTAATGCCCTCTTCGGTACCAATCCAAATGCGCTCCGAGGCGTCTTTTAAAAAGCAATTAATGAAATTATTGGATATGGATTGAGGATTTTGAGGTTTGTTTTGATAAACAAAATTCACTTTTACTATCTCGGAGCGGTCATCCAGAATCATTTCAATAATGCCTCCACCGCGCAGGTCTACCCATAAAATGCGCTCATTTTGCTTGTTTTTAAACTCAAAAAACTGAATAATGGGATATTCTGAAGGATTAAAAGTACTATTGGGCAATGTTTTGATATTGGTAAATGTGCCAGCGGTGCGGTTGTAGCGAATAAGCCCGTGATCCCACGTGCCGAACCAGATATTGCGTTGGCTATCCTCAAAAACGGTCATGATATAGTTATCGCTGAGGCCATTCATTTGATTGTATTGAGCATAGCTATTTGGTGCGTTGGTTGGTACTTTGTAAATACCGCCACCGCGGGTAGCCGCCCATAACCACCCCTCAGTATCCACGTGAATGCCATAAATATAGCCTACCATCCCGGGCACTTGGAAGCGTTTGGCAGAGGCTTTTTCACCATCAAATTGCATTTCGTATATGCCTTGACCGTAAGTGCCCACCCAAAGCGAATTTTTATTTTTAGTCAAACAATTGATATTGTTTTCACTGGATACATATATTTTTTCAAAAGCTTTTTTCCTCAAATTGAGTTTACTGACGCCCTTATTCGTACCTATCCACAACAAGCCAGAACGGTCTTCGAGTAAGGATAGAATACTATTGTTGCGGAGTGTGTTATCGTTTTTAGGGTCAGAAAAAAACGCTCGAAAGTGCCCGTGATGGTATTAAAACGATTTAAGCCATTTTCAGTACCCAACCAAAGATAATTACCGTTGGAAGATGCGGGAAAAAGCATGGTGAAAACAGTATTATCGGTCAATCCCGTTGGCGAAGCTGTTATAGATTGGCGCTGATTTTTTGAACTTTCCAATTTGATTAAGCCTATTTTAGTAGCTACCCAGAAAATATTGTCTTTAATGGGGTCTTCAATGATAGAATAACAAAAGTTTTTGGAATAACTGACAGTGGTAACGGGAGTACCAGGCTGCTCCATATCATAATATTGGGTCATGAGCGCGCCATCTGGGGCATCGAAACAATTATAAACCCCATAAGAAGTAGCGCACCACAACGAGCCATCACGGGCTTGTGTAATGCTCTGAACCTCCACTTTACTGAGGGGTGTTTGTTTAAAATGCCTAAATATGCCCTTTTCAAAAAGGTCGATGCCGTATTTTGTCCCTACCCAAATGCGCTTTTTATTGTCCTCAAAAACGGCATACACTTGATTGCTGGCGATTGTTTTATCGTCTTTTTCGTCGTGTTGAAAGGCTGTGAAAGTTTCAGTACGCCTATCAAAACGATATAAGCCCGTGTTTTGCGTGACAATCCAGATATTTCCTTCGGTATCTTCTTTTAGGGCAATAATTTTAGACCCTTTGTTTTCACTTGGTAGATTGGCGGATACTTTAAATTTGCGTAAATTATAGCCATCATATCTAAATAAACCATTCCATGTGCCGAGCCAGAGAAAGCCTTTACTGTCCTGCAACATGGTGCGAACAGACAGGTTCGATATGCTCAATTCGTCAGGCAGGCGACCAAAAGACAGGTTTTGGCTGCGAGAAGTCACAATACTGACGACTATTAAAAAGAGGATTGCGCAATATCTTGACATGTTGAATTTTTCTTTCACTAATGCAGCAAATCTAAGTAGTTGGGCTAAAATAATCGACAATTTATGATGAAATTCAAAAAAAGGCAGCCAAATAAATGACTGCCTCTAAATTAACAGGAATGTATGAAAAAAGACTCAACTGAGTATTTTAGGATACTAATTTTTATGGTTTTTGAAATACTATCTTTTTAGTAAAAACCTTATTACCGGTGGTGACTTGCACCAAATATACGCCTGAATGTAGGGCGTATTCACCCATTGGCACATTCAGCGTAACTTCTTGAGCGGTCAATACAGTAGAATGGGTGCTTTTTATTAAGCGTCCGTACATATCAATAACTTGCACAACAGCTCTATCGCTATTACCTGTTTCAAATTCAAGGGTCAAATTATCAGTAACGGGATTTGGATAAGCCATCATTTTACCGCTGCTGATGACTAATTCCTTATTAGCTACTAATTTTTCAGTTAAAAACTGGATTTTAATACCCAATCCTTTTGAAAAAGTCGGTAAAATGAGTGTATTACTGAGGGGGGTCAACGGAACGCTATCCACCACCACCGCACGAGCCGAATCGGGCATAAAATACTGGATGCGATAAGTGCCCTTCGGAATATTCGGAATCGTTATTTTAATGCCACTGAGGTTATTTTGATTTAAAATATCGTAAGCGTAACCATAAAAATTGTTCTTTGTGGTGCTAAATCCCGATGTCTTAAAAACCGTATTATTACTATTCAGTGAAAAATTCCATTTTGAAAGAGTACCTTCTTTTGTAAAATCTTCATTATTCGTAAAAGCAGCGGGCTGCTTAAATAAGGTACTCCATGCAGCATCCGTGTAATTATCCCAAAGCCACATGATATGGGGAACTTGCGAAGAGATACCCGTCCAAACAGCGTGGCGTTGGGTTTCAAAAGGCACGTCAGCGTTATTATTCGTACCATATTCGCCACAAATAATGCTTTTAGTGCTTAAATTGCTTAAAAAAGAAGCATCTTTTGACGTCAATTCATCCAAAATATTATTGTTATAGGTATGGTATTGAACATTGTCCAGTCCTTCGAGTCCATCCATCGACCGCAATTGATTGTCATCGGCACTGGTCGTAACGATGTGTTTGAATGGATCAACAGCTTTGATGTATCGCCCCATTTCGTCGTGCCATTTAATAACTTCTGAACGCCAAATTGCCGATTGGTTGGGAAACTTGCCCGTAAATTGAACCTCGTTAAAAAGTTCCCACGCAAACAGATTGCTTGAATATCCCCATCGGGCTACAATATAGCGAAGCAGTTTTTTAGTCAACTCTTTTGCTTGTGGATTATAGAAAAAATCTTCCGAAGTATAGAGGAATCCACCATTCACAACGTTGTAAGGGTTGTCACTCCAATTAGAATTGACGGTTTCAGAAAACATACCGTGGTGAAAAATGCACATTTGAAGGTTCATATTCTTTTGAGCGCACAATTCCAAAATGGAATCCTGCATCGCTGCTGCTCCTTGGCTATAAACACCTAATCCTTTATTAAAACCATTGTTTTTCCATTCTAATTGTTGCTGATTGAAAGCTGCATGCCAATAACGGACATAATTGGCTCCTCCATTGGATAAATTACCGATGATTTTAGCGTAATTCTCAACGCTGTTCCAAGCCACATTAATGCCTTGTGGGTAAAATGGCTCGCCTGTGGTGCGGCGGTAAAATTGTTTGTTTTGGGCATCGGGTCTTATAATGCCTTTATTTTGGGCATTAGCTTGCAGGCTAACGCTCGTTTCAGTATTTGAAACCGTACCTTGGGCATCGGTGAGGCGCAGCGTTATTTTATGAACGCCCACTTGAGCGGAGGTAAAACGAACTGCCCAAAACTGAGTAGCCGAATCCACTCCCCAACGGCTATTCAAATAATTGGTTTTCATATAATAAAAACACGGAACAGTTATCACTTTTTGGTCGGGCAACGTGATGACAGCATCTACTTTCACTTCATCGGGGTTATAAACGTTCGTGTAAGTGTTATTGACCAAAAACCAGCCTTCTACCTTCCTATTTACTGAGGGGGTCGCCGAAACGATATTCAAACTGCCCAATTTTGAATTGGCGGGATAAACGTTTTGCAGATTTTGAACAGAAACGCTGTTGTTTTCGTTGTCTTTAACCGTCAATTTTACTCTAAAAATGCCATCTTTCACAAACTTATGCGCCACTATTTTACCTGTATCTGTAGTGCCATCTTGAAAATCCCATTTATAGGAGGTGATTTGTCCATTAAAATCAAACGATGCGGAAGCGTCAAAAACAACCGTATCACCCAAAATCGCTTTCGGTTTGGATGTTTTAAAACTGGCAACGGGCAAACCATTAGATGCCAAAGGATTCGTCATTTTAAAATCATCAAAATAGACTTTTCCACTCGACGCACCACCGTTGATATTGATTTCCAAACGGGTAAAATCCTTATTGGAGAGGGTTGAAATATCGAAAACACAATCCGTCCATGTGCCCGCTGTGACCATGAAATTATAGTTTGGAGCCCAGTTTTCACTCACTACTTGGCTACCATTCCACACTTTCACATATACACGCGCGGCAAAATCCGAACGAATTTTAAAAGTCAAATCCGTATTATTTGCGCCAAAGTTTTTAACCGTTGAAAACGCCAAATAAAACGCCGCCCAATCGCCCGACGGTTTATTGAAAAATCCCACCTTAATACTTGGATTCGTCCCGCTTTTATCTGGATTATCTACCACTTCCACGCCCGTAGGGGTAAGGGCAGGCGTGGAGGCAATTGTTTCAAAATCTGCCAACACGGTCTGTGCTTTTATCTCCATTGAAAAAGCAGGGACTAAAAATAGAATGATGGGTAAAAGATATTTCATATAAAGGAGCTTGTTGTAAATTATTCACAAAGTTGAAAAAAACACCAGATACGGATAGGGGGTAAATGTTTCAAAAATGGGCGCAAATGCCTTATTAAATTTCGATGAACACTTTTATTTAAAATAAAATGACGCAAAGTTACAAATACCCCCTATGA
>JANPGW010000376.1:0-18676 GCA_031424115.1 Saprospiraceae bacterium
ATCAAAAGGCACCCAAAAAACGCCAGCAACTGGATCAGTCCCCCCCGCCCCCGATGGGGGAGTTTTGCCCTCTGTGCTAGCTCCCCCATCGGGGGCGGGGGGGGCTTTTAACTCAACAAAAGTAAAAATAAATGGGTGTTCATTCAAATAATGCCCCAAAGCTTTTGGGCGAATGCCCGAAGCCCATAATAATTGCGGAGTCCGCAAAGCATCAGCTGCGACGATGACTATTTTGGCATGTATTTCTTCTTGTGTGCCAGTCGGTAAATGTTCGATTAGAGCAGAAGTAATTTTACCCCCCTCAGTATTTAGCTTTCTGCAAAGGGTTTCAGAACGTATTTTAAAATTACCGTGGTAATTGGACTCTGCCATTTCACCCAAAATCAAATCTGAACCTGTCCAATACCTGTCCCCTTTTTCATCAACTTTACACGCCAATGGCATCGGTTGCACTTGCCTATCAGAAGACAATCTTCCTTTAAAAACGCTGCTCAAAGTATTCATAATTGCCAAACTTTCGGGTGTTTGGGGGAAAGCATTTTGCGTAACAAAGAGTAGTTCTTCGGCTTTTTTAAACGCTTTTTCATAATCACTGTCAGAAATAAAAGGAATGCGCTCGGCATTGCCAGGTCGAGGACAAGCGCACGTCCAATGCGCGCCCATACCTCCGACATTACTCGACATAGAAGCCGATGGCATTTGATTCTTAGCTAAATCGTCGGGCGAATCAGTCGCCAAATGCGTCCCTGCACGCGCTAAAATATCGGCATTGAGTTCTCCCTTTTGTACCGCTTGAGCGCGTTGTGCGACTGAAATATTGGGATAAGGCGTTTGTTTAGAGCCTTGCGATTTGATTTGTAAGTCTGACTGTATTGCTGGGTCGGGTATGTTTTTCAAATGCTGCCCAGCCTTATCGGTTAAGCGAGGACCTAAATCAATCATTAAAATTTTGGCATCAGGTTTTTGGTCTGAAATGATGCGGGCGAATGTTGCGCCGATTGGTCCTGAACCGATTATTAAAACGTCTATTTCTTTTTTCATTTTTTTAAAAATTATCAACTTCCAAATAAGCATCTAATAGAGCCTTTTCCCCTTCAATCCCTTCTTTTGACTTGAAATGTTCCATACCCAACATGAAGTTTTTACCAGTCTCTTTTTGTTTATGGTAAATATGTTTGAATATGTATTTATAATTGATTTCACCCGTTGTCGGTTCCGTGCGTTTGGGTTCATCGCCAATTTGAAAATAGCCGATTTCGTCCCAAACCAAGTCAATATGATAAATTAAACGCCCTTCGTTTTTTTGTAAATGGTACATATCGAACAGGATTTTGCAGCATTTTCGATTGACTGCCCTACAAATCATGTACGCTTGTGCGGAGGTGCGTAAAAACAATTCGTGGTGGTCGCTTAAGGTTTCAATGACCATTGTCACGCCCGAAGGTTCAAAAATATCGGCAGCATAGCGCAAGGCATCAATAGCATTAGCGGTTTGCATTTCGATAGGTAAACTGCGGTCGTAACAGTCCGTCGAAACGGTGACAAATTGAGCATTTAGCCGCTTGGCAACTTCTACGCCTTTGCGACATTTATTTAAAAATATCTCCCTTAATTCTGGGTTTCCAGAAGTGAGCGAGGCGACAGGAGGCCAAACGGGCGGTGTCATGACAAAAGTACCCATTGTCATACCCACTTTTGCAATCGTTTTGCCGATTTTATCCAAATACTGAGGGGTCTGCCCGAACATACCAATACCCATTGGCGACGTATCGAAAGGAATATGTGGCGCATTAAAACCGCTGTCTTCTATGCTTTTAAAGCCCAAATCTGCCATATATTGGATTTGTCCTATCGGGTCAAGTCCTGCTGAATTAGGGAATAAACCAATATGTGGCGCGTAATTGAGATTGAAATTATGCTTCATTTTTTATTTTTTCACCGCATAGACATATAGTGTTTTTATATACAAAATATTATTTATGTAATCCAATTTCTATGTTTCCTAAGTGAAAACCCTATGTGCCTATGAGGTAAATTCTTTAAAGTGTACTTAAAATTTTTTTAAAAAGCTGATGTTGTTTCTCGACCATATCAAAAGCATTAAACTCATCAGTAAATGCTGAACCTTCATATTCGCTTGAAATATAACCATCATATCCCCCTTCAGTAAAAACCTTAAAAATAGTGGGATAATCAATCGAAGGCTCGTCGCCATTTTCATCAAAACCATAAAATTTGCCGTGTAGGTGGACTGTCCATGGGATTATCTCTTTCCATAACTCAACGGGTTGACGACCGTTCATGCTGAAAGCCATATTGAGTCTTCCGATTTGCGGTGGTGTTGCGCCTAAAGCACCGACTCTTTGCGCTAATTCGCCAAATTTTTGTGGCGTTGGAATATCTTTATGCCATATCTCTTTAGTAATGTCAATCATTTCATCCGTCACGCCTGTTGATTTAAAACTCGTCAAAAGTGCGTCAGGTATCGCGCGCATACTCGTACCCATATCAGGCACAAAACCTAAAACATGAGAACCTACTTCTTGAAACATCTCCACCATTTTGATAACCGAAGGGTGGTCAACGCTGTAGGGTGTATGCAACTCAATACCTATAACGACATTGGCTTTTTCAGCAAAAGGTACTAATTTTCTATACACTTCGGCAGGGGCAGTCGTTTGGCAACGAAGTATAGGAAAGCCTAATTTCTGTGCTGCTAAAATTTGTGGTTTGATGTACTCGACCGTTTCATCAATATTCATTTTTTGATGCCTTTTTATGCCTACATCAATATTAGCATCTAAAGCAACAGGTTCAAATTCGTATTTATCCAATAAATGTTTTACCTCCTTAACGGTTTCATCCGAAATGTAAGGAAAGCCCCTAAGGCTTTGAAAACCAATGATTTCCAAGCCTGTGCCTAAGTCTCTTTTACGGGTTTCGGCTATAACATCCTCCAGATTAAATTTTCCTGAATTCCATTCGTATGCATAAGAAAAAAGGGATGTTGCTAATTTTATCATTATATAAAGTGTTTGGTGTGTCGTATTTCGTGTTAAGAATATCTAAAAACTGAACATGAAAAACGATACCCTTTTTTTATTGACAAATGAAATCTTTGTGAATTACAGAACTCGCCATCAAAGGATTGCCTTGAGGGCCCACTAAGATATAAGGTATAAAAAGGTCGTATTTAAACTCTATATTATAGGTTTTACCTTTTTCCAACGGCTTTTCCGTTTGTACTTCAAGGATGCCTCTATCCAGTATGAAAAGCCATTCTTTATCCAGTTCTGGCAATTCATCATAGCTGAATTCTTTACCGTTGATTTTAATTTTCAAATGGTTTTTATCAATTTCTTGACCATCAATTTTTAGGTTAAAATCCATGCACGACAAGGGCAACGAGCGATACCAATGCGATTGAAATTTGAGTTGACAACCGTTTTTAGAAGCCACTAAAGCATCTTCTTTTAAAATATATTTGTCTAAGGGACCCATTTTTTGATTTCGGATTTTTAATTTCGGATTTCGGAGGACGTGACTTCGGCAATTCCGAAATCAGATGGTAATTTGTTTTTCAGCAAAACGGATAGCAGGAAAAGGCAAATAGCCGATTCTGATATTGATTTTTAAACCTAATTTATGTTCACCAGCCGACAATCCGCCTTCTTTATGAATAGTGAGGGTCGCCACTTCGCCCATTTCCCAACGGTCATCAGTTTCGTTTTCTCTTTGTTCGAAGTTGTAGGTATTGCTATGGACTGTAATATCAACCTTGTCTTGTGGCAGGGTTTCGCCGTCCAATGTCACTTCTATTTCTTCGACCATTGAGAGGGAAACGCCGCGATAGTAGGGCAAACGTGCGCCTATTTCAAAACTATTTTCACTGTTTTTTAGATTGTCTTCGACAATCATATATTTTTCAAACATGATATTTTTTTAAATGATGAATGTATTTGTATAGGCATAGAAACAAGGCATGCCTTGTCTCTACCATACGCGGGTTTATTTGATACCATAATTAACCATCATTTGTTGATGCCGTCGCACTTGTTCGACGCTATCCACTTCATAAATGTCTTGAATGTGGCGATTACCCTCGTATTCACTTGAAATATAACCATCATAACCGCCTTTGTTCAAAACATCTATGACTTCTTTGTAAGGAATACCATACTCGGTGCAATCTTCCAACATTTCATAAAATTTGCCGTGAATATGAATAATACGTGGTATATGTTGCAACAAACTGATAGGGTTCACCATCGTATTATGCCTTGATAATTCGGCAACAGCAATGTCAATTCGGCGGTTGCTCATGCGGGAAACCTCATAAATCGTGTATTCTGCCATGACCCCTTTTTCATGATTATTGCAAACAAATTCGGCAATTTTAGGGTCTGCACCTTGTCTAATCATGCGCTCGACTTGCACACGCGCCAGTTTTTTAGTAAAGCCGCCCATATCTGGGATAAAACCAAAATGTTTAGTCCCCGTGCGTTCCATCACTTCCCAATGGCGGTACATCCACGCCGAGTTGATATGCCACGGGGCGTGAACTTCAATGCCCAATTTGATGTTTGCATCTTCGGCATAAGGAATAATGCGTTCCATGATTTCAGGCGTAACATTGACAATAACCCGAATGATTTTAAAGCCCAATTTTTTAGCAAAAGCAATATCTCGTTTGAAGGATTCAATCGCTTCATCATCAGACCAATAATGCCCTTTTTTCTTGTTGTAGTCCATAAACATATCGTGGGCAGTAGGCGTAACGCCGTATTTATCCATCCAACCGACCCATTGGTCAACGAAGGCATCGGAAGGAATTTTGGGGCAACTCGGAATACTTTGTTCGCCGATGATTTCTATGCCTGTTGCGCCTGTTTTTGCTGCTGCTGCAATGCAGTCTTCAAGTGACATTTTTTTAAGAAAAAACTCCTCTTGGTAGCTGTAAAGGCTTACACCGCGTTTGATTTTAGATTTGTGATTTCGGATTTCAACTGCTTCGTTCATTATTTTTTTGATGAATTTTAAATAAAAAAATTGAATTCAAAATTTATGATTTGGTGTTTTCCGAAATGCGAAATCACAAATCTGAAATCATTTACCCCCTCAGTATTTTACGCCTTTTTAAGCATATTATAACCCACTAAAATCACCGTAACAATCAAACAAATCACGCCTGTTGTTACAAAAGCAGGCAGCAATCCACCCGACATTTTAGTAGCAAAGGATACAAAAACAGGGTTTAAAAACTGCCCCAAAAAGAAACCGCTTGACCAAAAACCCATGCCTCTACCTCTGAAATGTTCGGGTAATATTTTTAAAGCCCAAGCGACCAAAACGGGAATCGTCATACCACAACCCAATTGCTGAATCCAGCCCACCGTTATAGCCGTCACACCGTCTTTCGATAAACCAATGCCGATTAGACCAATAGTAAAAAATATGCCTATCAAGGCGATTTGTTGCCACGTCGGGCGGTGAGCAACGGCTCTAAAAATCAATGCACCCAACGGAACGGCGGTGCTTGCAATCGCACTCATATTGCCCAATTGCTTTTTATCTTTGATGCCCATTGCGTCCAATGCCAGTGAAAAATGAATGGTATAAACAAAATAAAGCACAGCAAAAATCAATGTGACACTGAAAATCAAACCAATCGTTTTCCACGGCATCCCATCCCTATTTATGGTTGAACTTTGGTCATTGAGCGATGTTTTTACAGGCGGTTCATAAATAAAAAAGAACGCCATGACGGTCATTAAAAGCGGAATCGTATAAACCAAAAACGGATAATTCCAGCCGATACTCGCCAAATTCCCACTCAATGCCAACAATAAAGCAGCAGCCACTGAACCGAAAAAGCCTTGAATCGTGAGCCATTTTGTCCGGTCTTTTTGTCCAAAGTAATCACCGAGAAGCGTATTGCCAATCACTAAAACAAAGGCTTCACCGACTCCCAACAATAATCGCCCTGTAATGACGGTATTAAAACCATCTAAAAAAAAGGGCAACGTACCACCCAATCCATAAAGCAACATGAATATCAACAACAACTTTCGACGCCCGTATTTATCCACGAAATAACCCGCAAAAGGAGCTATCAAAGCGATACATAAACCCGGAGCAGTCAAAATCATTGGCACGAGCAAATCACCATTGGGCATATTGCCAAAATGCTCCATCAGTGTCGGCAAGGCGGGCATGAGTGCCACAATCGCCATCATCGGTAATTGATTGATGAGGACGGTCATCCAACCTTGTGCGGCACCTGCTTGTCGTGGGCTTGTTGCGTTTGTCATTTTTAAAATTTAAAATTCTTGTTGTTCGGAAATGTGAATACCCCTCAGTTTTAAGTGAATTATTTAGGCACATACATGAATGAATCGAAATCTGCGGAAGAAGTGGATTTTTGACCATTACCTGTTGCAAAAAGCCCCAAATATGTGCCTGTAAAACCGCCCGTTGTAACAGAACTTAAAAAGCGGGTATCTACTTCTGCTATTTTCATAAAAGGCTTATTGCCCTGTGTATATTCAAAACTGTAATAATCTTTTGACCCTGATATTCTTAATTGGACAACACCTGCCTCTAATGGTATTTCTTTTTCAATATGCTGTATTTTACCCAAAAAATACGACAATACGAGTAATCGCTTATTTTTTACATTTTTCACAGACAAATCATAATGATAATTAGAGGATTTAAAAGCTGTTATCCCTGCTTCTTCATTGATTTTTTGAGGCATAAAATCAAGGCTTACCGTCGCTTGAAAATCATAATGTTGTTGACGTCTTCCTAAAAATGTCGCACCTGCTAACTGATTGAGCGTGGATTCACTACCCATTAAGCGCAAATAACCTTTTCGAGCGGATAAACTATAATTCGCTTCAATTGGGTTATTGATGTAATTCCATTCGTAACCGAATTTATCTTCGTCAAAATTTGTTTTACTCGAAAAATCAGACTGCGGTTTTAAAGGTGCAGGCAATGAAACGACTTGCATATCGAAAGCGGCTGTGCCGTCATTATTCACCACGGGCCAAGCTTTTTTATCCCATCTGACAGGAAGTAAGAACGTTTCCCGCCCTAATATTTGGTGGTCTTGATGATTCCGAAAAGCATGAGCCACCATAAACCAGCTTCCATCTTGCGTTTCTACCAAATCAGCGTGACCCAAGCCTTGAATAGGGCTTGTTTCAGCATTCATATTGATATGTGTTGCAATCGGATTAGCAGGGTTGCCACTATATGGACCTTCCAAATATTTACTGCGTGCAATGGTTTCTTTATGTCCGAATTCCGTTCCGCCTTCTGCAATCATCAGATAGTAGTAACCGTCTTTTTTGAAAAGATGAGGACCTTCGGGATAACGTCCACCAGTACCTTCCCACAGAAGTTTGGGTTTATTCAGCGATTTACCCGTTTTGGGGTCAATTTCAAGCAAATGAATACCTTCTTTGATATTAGGTCCCCAATTAACTGTAGAAATTATGTAGGTTTTTCCATCTTCATCAAAAAAAAAGCAAGGGTCAATACCTTCTGCTTCTGTCCAAATAGGGTCTGACCAAGGACCTTTAGGGTCTTTTGCTGTTACGTAAAACGCCCCTTGTTTTTCTAAAATATTGGTCGTTATCATATAAAATAGCCCATCGTGATACCGAATCGTAGCCGCAAATATGCCCATCGTTATACCTGCCTTATTAAGATTAACTTGATTCTTACTCGTCAAGGCATAGCTGATTTGTTCCCAATTAACTAAATTTTTACTGTGAAAAATGGGTACACCAGGGAAATACCCAAAACTACTATGCACCATATAATAATCATCGCCAACCCTACAAATGCTTGGGTCGGAGTAAAATCCTGGTATGACAGGATTTTGGTAACAGACCTGCGCGTATGTTTTAAATGATACAAATAATGCTATCAGTACAAGATAAACTTTCATAAATGACTATTCAAGTTTTTGAAAATGAAATATTTTACTCCCGATATTTCGGGATAATACCCCTCAGTATTTCACCCTTTTTTTGTTTAAAAGTAGAGCAATTCGTAAAGAATTGCTCTATACAAAAACGCAAATTGATTGTATGAAAAAAATTATTTATTTCCTTTAAAATGATAATTCACTTGAAGACCCATTAAACGTGGCGAGCCAAATACCCAGTTGTAAATATTGATGCCACCTCCTGTAAAACCTGTAAAATTGATAACTCTTGTATCTTCAAGGTTTTGGGCAAAAGCCCCTATTTCCCAGTTCCCTTTTCCTGTTGTATAAGTGACATTGAAATCTGTTTTAGTAAAGGCTTTTTGTTTGTCCATCGCAAAATTATAAGCACTCACATAATATTCAGACTTGAACATGGTTTGGATACCCACATTCAGGCTACCGCTACCCAATGCAAAAGTATGGTCATATCCGCCAATTAAAGTCCATTTTGGGGCTTGAATCGGCGTATTGCCTTTCAAATTCACAACAGCAGCGTCTGTACCTACTTTGTTGATAGTGGTTGGAAAATCACCAAATTCTGCCTTTAAGAAGTTAATAGTTGCTCTCAATCTATCGTTTTTAGTAGCCAATAATTCGCCATCAAGTTCCAATCCCGTCACTTTTGTATTCGCTGCATTTTGGATAGCACCACCTACTGTTGTGTTGATGAATACTGAAACTTGTTGTTTATCATAGTTATAGCTGAAAACCGAAGCATTTAAGCGAAATTTGTTATCCATAAATTTATTCTTAGAGCCAATCTCGATAGCGGTTAATTCTTCAGGGTCGTATGCCCCTACATTATCAAAACCACCTGCTTTATAGCCTGTACTCACTTTGGCAAAAACCATTTTAGTATTGTCAATTTTATAATCCATATTGACCATCCAAGTTGTTTTGTTCCAATCACCCTTACCTGAACTCGGAGTCATACCGTTATCGGTTAAATTAGGTGGCGTAGGATAGAAATAAGCTGGTGTACCCGGGGGGCCAAACGGGCCTCTTGTTAAAGTAGCCCCTGTACGAGATTTTTTATCGCTCGTATTTCTAAGTCCGAGACTCAGACCCAATTTTTCAGTGAGTTTGTAAGTCGCTTGTGCAAATACTGCCGTTGTTTTTGAATTGACATCAAATTTGAAGAAATTTAGATACGGTACTTTACCGCCAAAAGCACCTTTTGCAACAGGCAATATTAAGCCACGACCCACATCCTGATCTTCATTGCCATAAAAGAAACCTGCTTGCCAAATGAGTTTTGTGCTTTCACCATTCAGACGCAATTCGTGGCTTTGCGTTTTATAAGCCAGTTGATTGTCAAAGCTAAAGGTTTCAGGAACAAAACCATTCAAAGGTTGATAGCCCGACATATCTACGTTGCGATAGCCACCCGTATAAGTAATTTTAGCCGCACCAAAATCATACGCGATACGGCTTCTGATAGCCCCTTGATTGATTTTTACAAAACCAGCCGTTGCCACATTATAATCTTTTGGCAATGTTGTTGTCCATTTTGAAGGGACTTGACCTTTCAAAGTTGTATCAGCTTTCGATACATCAACACCATATTGAGAAGGAGCTTGTTGATCCGTTTTGTTGTATTCGCCAGCGATGTAAATTGAAAAGGCTTTAGACGGGTTGATACTTAAACCCAAACGGGTTGCCCAAACATTACCATTGTCAAATTTATCAGCCAATCCTGGTGCCTTACTTTCTCTATACCCATCGTGTTTTGAAAGCATACCCGCCATACGAATTGCTGCTATTTTACCCAAAGGCAAATTCACTGCTGCATTGGCTTTGATAGTGTTGTAATTGCCGTAGGAAGCACCTAAATCAACTTCCGTTTTTTCCATAATCGGCTTTTTGGCGATAATATTAACGGCACCTGCCGTAGCATTGCGTCCGTACAAAGTACCCTGTGGTCCTTTCAATACTTCAACGCGATCCAAATCGAATAAACTTGCATTCAATGCAACAGGGCGATTAATGTATTCACCATCAATGCCAATCGTAACGGCTTGGTCTGACAATTCCGCCGCACCATCGTTACTACCCACACCGCGAATATTGATTTGATTGAAAATAGTATTTTGAACGATATTAAGCCCCGGAGCAAGATTTTGCAACTGCATCAAATCCGTTGCGCCTTGCCTTTGAATGGCTTTTCCCGTTATCAATTCTAAGGTAATCGGTACATTTTGAGCAGAAACCGAGCGGTTTTCAGCCGTTACGATGAGTTCGCCTAAAGCATCACCTTCATCTAAACTGATGTTTAAATTACCATCAGCAGCCACTTCTTTATTGGAGTAACCGACAAAAGAGACGACCAAAGTGCTGCCTTTTGCCACATTATTGAGGGAAAAGACACCTTTATTATCTGTAACAGTACCATTTGAAGTGCCTTTAACAAGGATAGATGCGCCTACTAACGGGCTGCCATTGGTATCTGAAATTTTGCCTGAAAGGGTTTGTGCGAAAGTTGCCGTTGCACATAGCAGAGCTATGAATACTGTAAAAAGGCGTAGTCTTTTTTTCATCTTACAAGTTGTTTAGTTCAAAAATTTGAAAACTTCTATTAGTAATAAGACAAAGGTGAGACATAGAACAACTGGGAAGTTTATCAAAAAACGGCTAATGATTGACAATTTCAATCATTATTCTATTTATTGAATAAAATACGTAATATTATTTGGATATTCGAGTGTTTTACTTGCTCTCTATTCTGTATATAGAGAGGTATATTTGTCAGGGAATATAAACGTGGGGAGTGGGATGGGTATGATTGATTGTGAAGAGACTCCAAAGTAAGGGAAAAAAGAGCGTCTATTTGTACCCCCTCAGTATCCAGCCCTAATTTAAGAATTTTCAACCTTTAATTGGAGGTTTTTTGTTGAAAGCCACTACTTTCGCTGTATAACTTTAAAGGCTTATTAAATATGACAAATAATAATAAAGTAGCCATTGTAACCGGCGCAGGACAAGGTATCGGTTTTGAGATTTGTAAATATTTGGCACAGGAAGGGACTATTGTTTTATTAAACGATATTGACCCTTCTTTGACACTTCAAGCCGGAGAAATAATTAACAAAGAAACGCACGGAAAGTGTATCCCTTTGGCCGGTGACAGCAGCGATATAGGCTTTATACAAACCATGGTGGATACTGCCGTCTCGCAATTTGGGCGATTGGACATTGTGATTGCCAATGCAGGCATTACTTTATTTGGTGATTTTTTCACCTATACCCCCGATGCTTTTTTCAAGGTCATGCAAGTCAATTTGGGCGGCACTTTTTTTTTGGCGCAAGCAGCCGCTAATGTGATGAAAAAGCAGCCTTGGGGTGGCACGCTGTTATTCACTTCTTCAGTAACGGGTCACCAAGCGCATAAAAATTTGGCAGCTTATGGCATGAGCAAAGCCGCTTTGGAAATGCTTGCCAAAAATTTGGTTATTGAATTATCGCTCTATAAAATCAACGTCAATACTCTTGCTCCGGGTGCTACATTGACCGAAAGAACTTTAGATGACCCTAATTATTCAGCTGTTTGGTCGAAAATAACCCCTATGGGTCGTCCGGCTTATGTGTCTGACATAGCCCATACGGCTTTATTTCTTGTTTCAGATAAAGCAAAACACATTACGGGGCAAAGCTTAATTGTTGATGGTGGGTGGACGTGTGTTAGTCCAAACCCGTAGATACATTTTATGAGAAAAGTATTCCGCAGTTTTTATTATTTTTAGCTAAAAATTTTTAAAATGAAAATCAAACAAACTCTTTTATTCCTTTTAATTACCCATATCACCTTCGCTCAAAAAGTCATCTCTCTCTACGAAGGCAAGCCCAAAGGCTCTGAAAATTGGACTTGGAGCGAGGCAACCAGCACCAAAAATATATTCAATACTGAAGTTGTGTACAATGTCGTGCAACCGACCATTACGGTGTTTTTACCGCCCAAAGATTTGGCAACGGGTACGGCAATAGTGATTGCCCCCGGGGGTGCATTTCATACTTTGAGTATCAACAGCGAAGGGATTGATGTTGCAAAGTGGCTCAATAGCAAAGGCATAGCCGCTTTTGTGCTGAAATATCGGGTAGCACGCAGTTTTACCGACGACCCTGTAAAAGAATTGATGCCTAAAATGAGCAATTTCAAAGCATTAGATGCTGAAAACGACACCATTGTTCCGTTAGCAATGGTAGATGGTTTGACGGCAGTGAAATATGTGCGTGACCACGCTAAAGAGATGGATATTGACCCCAATAAAATCGGTTTTATGGGCTTTTCGGCGGGCGGAACAGTCACAATGTCCGTTGTTTATAATGGAACTGATGAAAATCGGCCGAATTTCGTTGCGCCCATTTATGCTTACGAACCTGCTGTTATCGGTTCGACACCCCCCTCAGTAAAAACGCCCATTTTCGTCGCTGTGGCAGGTGATGACCAATTGGGCATGATGCCAATGAGCATCAATATTTATAAAAAATGGTTCGATGCCAAACACCCAGCCGAGTTGCACGTCTATCAAAAAGGCGGGCATGGCTTCGGTATGCGCAAGCAAAACTTGCCGACCGATACGTGGTATGAACGATTCGGCGAATGGCTCAAATTGCAAGGATATTTAAAAAAATTGTACCCCAATAAATATGAAAAACTATTTGGTGAAGAGTCGGTTGCCAATTACGCCATTCAAGAATTTGAGCGGATGAAAACCGATTTTGGGTATTTAGCAAAGTATAAAGACGCTAATAAAACTATCGCACCACCCAAGCCAAATGAAAATCGGGTTGTCTTCTTAGGCAATTCCATTACCGAAGGGTGGGTCAGAGATGATTCTATGTTTTTTATCAAAAACAACTATATTGGGCGAGGCATTAGCGGGCAGACTTCTACACAACTGCTCCTCCGGTTTAGACAGGATGTTTTGTCTTTAAAACCTAAAGCCGTTGTGTTGCAAATCGGCACAAATGACGTTGCTGAAAATACGGGCCCTTATGACCCTGAATTTACCCTGGGCAATATTCAATCCATGGTTGAAATTGCGAAAGCGAACGGCTTAAAAGTAGTATTGGCGTCGGTTCTTCCTGCCACCAATTTTGAATGGCGGCGTTCCGTTGGCGACCGTTCAGCCATGATTGTGGATTTGAATAAACGCATAAAAGCGTACGCGGATAAAAACAAAATTCCGTATATTGATTATCATACTGCCATGAAAAACGATAAAAATGGCATGAATCCCGACTTGGCAGAAGACGGGGTTCATCCCACTATGAAAGGTTTTAAAATCATGGAGGTGTTAGTAGAACAAGCAATTGGAAAGGTTTTAAAACGGAATTAGACTGATGAAAAAAATACTCCTTTGCTTATTTATTTTAAGCTCTTTTCATACGATTTTCAGCCAAAATCTTATTTCTTATTTAACAAAAAAAAGCAATACCACTCAACTGATAGTTGATGGTAAACCCTTTATTATTTTGGGCGGCGAATTGGGCAATTCAACAGCTACCTTCATGCAAAACATGAAACCCGCATGGGCAAATATGAATTGACTTGCAGACACGATTACACCCTTAGTTGGACACCTAGTGGACGAACTGAAGATTGGCTCATGGGCAGTGCAATTATCCTTCAAACGGGTGAAGATGAGTTTTATGTAGCGGGTACAGCTGTTGTTATCACTTTCAAACACCGTGACAACAAAGACCTAAATGTGGGTTTATTGAAAGTTGATGCAGGTAAAATGAGTGAAAATAAATGGACTGTTTTGCGTCATTTAAACGGTGATCAAACGCACCAAGGGCGGCACGTTAATATTCCGGTGGGGCAATTCACGACGCAACGGGTGGAGTTGTATGTGTATAGGTAATAAATTTGCGCCGCACTTTTACCAATCTGGTAGTAGAGCAATCAATTAACTTAATGGGGGATGGGCTTGGCTGGGTACTCCATCGTATTGAAACTATCTGAACCATTCTATTATATCAAAAAGTGCATATAAAATAGCAAAAAAAGTAACAAACCAATGCCATAAGGACACGTTATTTGTAGATTATATAAAATTTAGAGTGCCAAAGTAGAATTAGGAAGATTCGGGTAATACACTCTCAAATTCACTTTAAAAAGGTTTTATACTGAGGGGGTAAATTTTTTAAGGAAATGACGTTTAAAAGGAAATAGCAAATGAAAAATCAAACAAAGTACCTCGTTTTTAGTTTATTATTCACAACTTTTGTGAATTATGGGCAAAATAATCCACTTTTACAAAATTTTCAAACACCGCCCAATGCTGCCAAACCCCGTGTCTGGTGGCATTGGATGAATGGCAATATCACCAAAGAAGGCATACAAAAAGACCTCGACTGGATGAAACGCACGGGCATTGGCGGTTTTCAAAACTTCGATGCTAATCTTTTTACGCCCGTTGTTGTGCCTAAAAAATTGGTTTTTATGACCCCCGAATGGAAAGATGCGTTCAAATTCACGACCCAATTAGCGGATAAAAATGGGCTTGAAATGGCAATCGCCGGCTCACCGGGTTGGAGTGTTACGGGTGGACCCTGGGTAGAACCCAAAGACGCTATGAAAAAATACGTTTGGACGGAAACGCGGGTAAAAGGTGGTCAAATTTTTAATGGCAAGTTGCCACAACCGGCTGATATTATCGGTAAGTTTCAAAATGCGGCTCTCAAAACGGAGTCTTTTTTAGGTGGCTTTATCGGGAAACAGCCAATTTTCTATCAAGATGCGCTTGTCATTGCCTATCGTTTACCTAAAAATGATCTTGTTTTTACGGATTTAAAACCCAAAGTCAGTTCAAGCGGTGGCAGTTTTAATGTGCAAGATTTGACCGATGGCAGCTTGGCAAGCCCTGTATTTTTACCCCCAACAAAAGTAGGCGAAGATATGTGGATACAATACGAATTTGAAACACCTCAAACTTTCAAAGCCTTTTCAATAGCAGGTGCTGTTCAGACGGCTATGCAGGATTTTGACGGCGTTCCCCTCAATCGCTTCTTAAAAGTGAGTGATGATGGCGTGAATTTTAGAGAAATTGCTCAATTATCGAGCAGTATTGTGCCTTTAAACACGGTCAGTTTCGCACCAACAACGGCTAAATATTGGCGCATGGCTTATAAAACCTTGCCGGCACCCATTAATATTTTCGCGGCAATGGCCGGTGACAACCCGATGGGTGAAAAATCCGATGGCGTGAATATCGCTGAGTTTGTTTTGTACAATACAGACCGCATTGACCAATTTGAGGATAAAGCCGGTTTTACGCCGTGGAAAGAAAACAGCAAAACTTTTCTTCCTAAAAATGCTGATGCCGTTGATACTGAGGGGGTCGTTGATTTGACTTCAAAAATGAAAGCTGATGGCAGTTTAGACTTGCAAGTGCCCGAGGGCAATTGGATTGTTTTACGCTTCGGTTATTCACTAACAGGTCGTCAAAATCACCCCGCTTCGCCCGAAGCAACGGGTTTGGAAGTAGATAAATTGGATAAAGATGCGGTCAGAAAATACATCAATACTTACCTCGATATGTACAAAGACGCCACAGGCGGCATGATGGGTGCTAAGGGCTTGGGTTACATGATTCTGGACAGTTACGAGGCGGGTCACATGAACTGGACCAAAAACTTCCCCCAAGAATTTCAGAAAAGGCGGGGTTATGATATAAAAACTTGGATGCCTGTTTTAACGGGTCGTATCGTTAAAAACACCGAAGCAAGTGAAAAATTCCTTTGGGATTTCAGAAAAACCATTGGTGAAATGATTGCTGAAAACCATTATGATGTGATAGGCGAAGAACTTCATAAGCGCGGCATGAAACGCTACACCGAAAGCCACGAAGATAGGCGCATTTATTTAGCCGACGGTATGGACGTGAAGCGCAATGCCGATATTCCCATGTCGGCGATGTGGACACCAGGTAGCTTGGCAGGTGGTACAAATGAGGAAATTCGGAGCGAAGCCGACATCAGAGAGTCGGCATCTGTGGCGCATATTTACGGCAAGCCCATTGTTGCTGCCGAATCCATGACTTCTATCCAAAATGCGTATTCGTGGCATCCTGAAAAATTGAAACGCACGGCTGATTTAGAGATGGCTTCGGGCTTAAACCGTTTTGTGATTCACACATCGGTACATCAACCTTTGGACGATAAAATGCCGGGTTTTTCGCTCGGTCCCTTCGGGCAGTATTTTACCCGTCAAGAAACGTGGTCGGGCGCGGGGGCAAAGGCGTGGATGGACTATCTGGGTAGAAGTTGCCACCTTTTGCAACAAGGGAAAAATGTAGCCGATGTCTTGTATTTTTATGGTGAAAATACCAATTTGACGTGGCAATTCAAGGAAAAATTGCCCAATATAGCGGGTTATGAATACGATTTTTGTAATGCCACCGCTTTAAAGTTGATGCGGGTTCAAAACGGTAAAATCGTTGCGCCAAGTGGTGCCGCTTACACGCTTTTGGTACTCGATGAAAGTGCTCAATTCATGACTTTACCCGTTTTAAAAAAGATAAAAGAATTGGTAAAAGCGGGTGCAAAAGTGGCGGGAATTAAACCCGTAAAATCGCCAAGTATGAGCGATAAGGAAGTTGAATTTCAAGCTATTGTGAATGAAATTTGGGGTAAAAATCCACAACTTGAAACGCAAAATTTCGCTGACATACTGAGGGGGTCGAAAGTTCAAGAAGATGTGATTGTTAAAAATGCGAAAGCCAAAATTCTTTATGTGCATCGCAAAACGGCTGTTGAACACATCTATTGGTTAAATAATCGCAGCGTGGAAACCAATGATGCTGAAATCAGTTTCAGAGTATCGGGTGCTGAGCCCGAATTGTGGAATCCTCAAACGGGTAAAACCGAGAAAGTATCGTATAAAATCGAAAATGGTCGCACCATTATTTCTTTACATTTTGAATCATGGGATGCCTTTTTTATCATTTTTAAAAATAAAGCCACCGTTTTAAATTATATAAAACCTGTTTCAGAAGAAAAACAAGTTTTAACGATTACAAGCCCGTGGAAAGTCAATTTTCAAGATGGACTCGGCGCGCCATCGAGCATAACCTTTAACAAATTGGCTTCTTGGACTGAAAATACTGAGGGAGGTATCAAATATTTCTCAGGCACAGCCACGTATCAAAATACCTTTAAAATGCCTGCTTTATCAAAAGATGCAAACTATGAGATTGATTTGGGCGACGTTAAAAATATTGCAGAAGTCATCTTAAATGGTAAAAATGTCGGCACAGCGTGGAAAAAGCCTTTCAAGTTAAGCATCACAAACGCCTTAAAAGCAGGTGAAAACACGCTTGAAATAAAGGTGACAAACCTGTGGGTGAATCGTTTAATTGGAGATGCACAACCCGATGTGAAGCAGAAAATTACGTTCACGACGATGCCTTTTTATCAAGGCAAAGAGCCGCTATTGCCTTCTGGTTTAATGGGTTCCGTGGTGATTGTCAAGAAGTAATAAGTTACACTTTTTATAAATATAAATATGTTGAGGGGAGTCTGAAAAGCTCCCCTCTTTTATTATATTTACAGAAATATTTTAAATAAAAACGAGAATTCATGAGAATTAAAACTACAATATCATTCATCGTAATTTTATTTTTATTAAGCTCCACTTTTAAAATAACCAATAAACCTCTTTCTGACGGCAATGGGGATTGGGGCGATTACCTCGGCGGGGCAGATAGAAACCACTACTCTGAACTCACCCAAATCAACCCGAAAAATGTCGCCAATTTGCAAATCGCTTGGATGTATTCAACTACGGATTCGGGTCAAATGCAAGTCAATCCGCTTGTCATTGATGGTGTTTTATATGGTGTAACGTCCACCGTTCAAGCCTTCGCTTTGGATGCTGCAACGGGTAAAGAAATATGGAAATTTGGCGATAAATTAAACGCCTGGCACAGCACAAGCCGCGGGGTTGCCTTTTGGACGGATGGCACTGAAAAACGTATTTTACACACAATTGGCTCATTTTTATACTGTTTGGACGCTAAAACGGGCAAGGCAATTCCATCTTTTGGTGATAATGGTAAAGTGGATTTGCACGAGGGACTCCCATCAGTAGCGAAGGATAAATTCATCATTTCAAACACTCCGGGGACTGTTTTTGAGGATTTAATTGTCATGCCTTTGCGCCTATCAGAAGGGGCTGATGCTGCCCCGGGTGATATTCGGGCTTTTAACGTCAAAACAGGAAAACTGGCGTGGACATTTCACACCATCCCTTACCCGGGCGAAGCCGGTTATGAAACGTTCCCACCCAATGCATACAAAAATGAAGAAGTCGGCGCTGCCAACAATTGGGCGGGCATGTCAGTGGATAAAAAAAGGGGTATTTTATATGTGCCTACGGGTTCCGCAGGGTATGATTTTTATGGCGGACAACGCTTAGGCGCAAACCTTTATGCGAATTGCCTTTTGGCGCTTAATGCTCGCACGGGCGAACGCATTTGGCATTTTCAAACTACGCACCACGATATGTGGGACAGAGATTTGCCCGCACCGCCCAATTTGATTACGGTAAAAAAAGATGGTAAAATGGTGGATGCTGTGGCGCAAGTCACCAAGCAAGGGCAAGTTTTTGTGTTTGACAGAGTGACTGGCGTGCCCATTTTTCCAATAAAAGAAATCAAAGCCCCTAAATCA
>JANPGW010000377.1:0-2065 GCA_031424115.1 Saprospiraceae bacterium
AACGCAAAAAGCGTTTTTATATGGAAGGTAAAGATGAAGACCTGTTTTTCTTGTCAAATGGTCATATTTCACCCGTTTTTTACAGCGTTTTAGCCAGAGCCGGTTATTTTCCCGTTCCTGAGTTAAGCACTTTTCGCAAGCTCAACAGCCGTTTGCAAGGTCATCCTGCTACGCATGAAGGCTTGCCGGGTGTGCGGATTGCCTCCGGTTCATTGGGTCAAGGCATTTCGGTAGCGAATGGTGTCGCAAAAGCTAAAAAAATGAATGGCGATAGTCATACCGTTTGGGCTTTAACGGGCGACGGGGAACTCCAAGAAGGGCAAGTTTGGGAAGCCTTGATGTTCGCAGCGCACCACAAATTGGATAATTTGGTGGTCACCGTGGATTGGAACGGTCAGCAAATTGACGGCTCAACGGAAAAAGTGATGTCGTTGGGCGATTTACCCGCTAAGTTCAAAGCCTTCGGTTGGGATGTGTTGATTTTACAAAAAGGCAACGATATAGCGTCACTTGTCGCCACACTCCGCAAAGCCAAACGCCGCTTGGGCAAAGGCAAACCGGTTGCCATTATGATGGTGACAGATATGGGTTATGGCGTGGATTTTATGATGGGTAGTCATAAATGGCACGGCGTTGCACCCAATAAAGAACAATTGGAGTCCGCATTGGCACAACTTCCGGAAACTTTGGGGGATTTTTAAGTTTTTTAGAACATTTTTATCAGATTTGCTTAGTTCCCTTTTGTCCGAAGGACTAATACGGAGGGATTTAAGTGGCTAAATAAATATTAGCATTTAATTCTCTTTTTTCATAAAACATTGATTCTAAACCTTCGAGGTTTTTAAAACCTCGAAGGTTTAACCGCGATTATTTACATTCAATTGCTCAATTGCATAAAATTAAACATCAATGACCATCAACCACCGCTTAGCTGCTCTCCGAAAGCAACTGAATACACAAGGCTTAGATGCCTATATCGTCCCTTCCGGTGATCCTCACCAATCTGAATATGTGGCTCAACATTGGCAAAATCGCCAATGGATTGCCGGATTTACGGGTTCAATGGGGTACGCAGTTGTCACACAGACTTCCGCAGCGGTGTGGACGGACAGCCGTTATTTTTTGCAATGCGAACAAGAGCTTAAAGGAACGGATTTTGAACTCCAGAAGCAAATCGTGCAAGGTGCACCGGAGCACATTCAGTGGCTGGCAGAACATCTGAAAAAAGGTAGCCGCATTGGTTGCGATGGTGCGATGTTCTCGGTTGACCAAATCAGGCACATGCAAAAAGTATTTGGCAAAGCCCAAATGGATCTTGTGACCAATGCCGATTTGATAACGCCGATTTGGAAAGACCGACCCTCGTTGCTCCACAACCCCATTTTCGAACACGAAGTCAAATTCACCGGACGTTCGCGTAAGCAAAAATTGGGCGACATCAGGAGTAAAATGAAAGAAAAAGGGGCTGATTTTCACTTGGTTTCTACCCTCGACGATATTGGTTGGACGCTCAATCTGCGCGGCTCCGATGTGGATTGCAATCCGGTTTTTATCGCTTATTTGGTCATTGCCAAAGATAAATGCTACCTTTTTATCGAGCCGTCTCAAGTGCCCGATGACTTGAAAGCCCAACTCAATCAGGAAAATATTTTCATCAAAAATTACGATACCATCGCCGATTTTTTGTCGCAACTGACTGAAAAACAAAGCATTGCGATAGATACCGGCAATCTGAATTTTGACCTATTCAACAACATTAAAAAAGCCAATATCGTAGAAACCGAAACTTTCTCGGTGCTGATGAAAGCCATGAAAAACAAAACGGAAATGAAATTTATCCGTGAAGTGATGGTGAAAGATGGGATAGCACTTGTCAAAGCATTCAGATGGTTGGAAGAGACCTTGGCACAACGCTCGGTGAGTGAATACGAAACGGCGTCCATGATAGCACAATTCAGAAGCGACCAACCCAATTATTACGGTGAAAGTTTCTCGGCTATTATCGGCTATCAAAGTAATGGGGCGATTAACCACTATCACCCGATGCCCGATAATTCAGCCATGA
>JANPGW010000378.1:0-10271 GCA_031424115.1 Saprospiraceae bacterium
GTCCTAATTTAAATTCTTTTTCTGACAAAAGAGAGAGCGGTGTTTTTTCGGCAGAAAAAACGATTTTTAAGGCTGCTATCGCAGAAAAAGAAGAAAAGACAAAGCAGGAAACAGAAGTTAAGAATAAAAGAAATATTGCGCCCGCGCCGCCGCCGGAAGCACCTGAGCGGAGAAAAGGAATTTTTGAACATCCACGTCCATCTAATATTTTATCTCCTCAGAAAGCTAATATTTCGCTTTTGCCCGAATCGTTGCGAAGTGGTCAGGAATCGCCCGAAAATCTCACGATTGCCTTACAAAATGCTCAAGACCTTGATGCTTATGCCCTGCGGTTGTGGCAACGGGTGAAAGATTTGAATGAACGATACTGGACAAATGGGCAAGTTCGCTACAATCGAGACACTCTTGTGCAATGGCGACTACCGGACTACATTCAGGATGAAACGGAATATGATGACCAAGGGAAAAGCCTGTGCATTGCCATGCTTCAATACGACCAACTGCGACTGAACGATAGTTTAGGGGCTGCTTATCACCGTCTTTACGAAGCTGTGGATAAGGATTACAAATGGCTTGAAAAAGGGGATGATAGATTTATTTTTCATTTACGTGGCTATTTGTCGCTTGAGCGGTCGGCAAATCAGGAATTTAAATACAAAAACGGTTGTTTACGCTTCCGGTTGGAGCAACTCTATCCCCTCAGTACCCAACAAAGCCACCCCGAAGATGCAACAACGGGTAATATTTTGGCTGCTTATGCCCACAAATTGGGCAAATTCAACATGAATGTTCACCAATCGGAAACATGGTTGCAAAATTGGATTGACCGATACACCGACCACGATACTGAAGACTTGAAAACCCTGCGGCAATTGCTCAGAATTTCGACTGCATCTAATTCTAAAATCGAAATAATTAAAAATTTAGACAGCCGTTTGCGCAAAGCCTTAAATGAGTTAAAATCACCTGAATACCGTGAAAAAATGGATAATAAAGCCGAAAAACAACGAATTGAATCCGCAGATATGGAAAAGAAGGCGGTAGAAAAAGTGCAAATAAACAACCAATTAGAAGAATTGGATAATACAATGAAAACAGAAATATGGATTTATTGGAATAAGTTGGTCGAGCAAAATAAAGATAAAGCTGACAACTTGATGAAAGATTGCATAGCAGAAACTAATAAATTGTTGATGCAATCTCGTAAAGGCGAAAGCTACATTTTTACATTGGAAAATGTATTTAAAAAATTCGATGATAAGCAATTGGAAAGTTATCGCAAAACAATATGGCGATACAAAATACTTGAAGGATTGAAAAAATATTACCCTCATGCAGAGTTTGAAAAAATAGAGGAAAAAATAAGGGATTTGAAAAAATCTAAATCAAAAATGTAAGTGACCCTCAGTAAAAATGAATCTTTTTGACAAATCGTATTTATTAACCTGTTTTAAAAAATGTAAATTATGGTAGTTTATGTTGCAACACCTTACAGTGTATCTGTAATCAATCATCGCATAGTTATCAGATTTTTGTGGCTTTATTTTGATAAAGACGTGAATTATATTCCAAAAGTCTTAACAGTTACTAAACGGATGATAAGAGTTTTCGACTCTATACCAACTGACAAGATTGATTTCACAATAGACTTTAAAATCAATTTTATTGAAATATTGGAATCAGTCTTAGGAAAGAATATTTTACTTGAGCTATGTCATGAGGAGAAGAAGGACGGTAAGGTCTTTTTTGAACAAATGGTAAATTGCGCAATAAGAATCGCTGATGATTTCCAAATTCCTGATTCAGATTTTACGGGGAAAATAAAATCAGTGTCAAAAACAAATGTATGGGTATATGACGATAGTATCCCATTTTGATGATAAACAGCATTATTAAAAACCAATATCACTCATTTCCTAACGATTTTAACAACTTATCACATGGTTAATGCATCAATATTCACCACCATCGGTAGATCTATTCTCAACTTAGATGTCATGGAACAATTCATAACGAATTATTTTGGCAATCCCGACATTGACAAACTCCCATCGGTTTTTAAAGTTGACGATAAGTTGATAGATGCTTTTAATTGTATTCCTGCCCACCCTATCACAATGGGCTACCACCAACAATTTAAAGACATTCTCTTGAAAGAATTGGCAGAGGTAAAGGGGCAAAAAGTATTGTTAGTGTCATTCTACCCCAACGACAATTTAAAATTTGTTATGAGTGCTTATATCTCGGGTTTGAATAGCGATACAAAAGTTTTTGATAATACCGATGTTGTCTATTCTATCAATAGAGCCAAAAAGCTGTTTACAGAGGTTATTAAAAAGGTAACTAAATACCCTGCGCACTTATTTGATGCTTAATTTCTCCTTTATTATCTCATTTATTCATTTATCATAACATTAAATATTATGGCAAAACTTGAATTTAGACAAGGCAGACCCGAATACACTGGAGGAAATGTGAAAAGTAGTACATACAAGCTCTATGCTTACGATTTCAGCCGTAATTTGCTCTGCTTACAATTTAGCAAAGATTCTGCTATGTACGCTAAAAAAACCAATGCTGATAAAGGCTATGACCAACTGAAAGCAGATTTTTTGAGCGGTAAGTTTTGTGATTTAAGCTTTGTTAAATTTGCGGTTGTTGCTTATGCAGAATACAATGGTGAAACTGTGGAGAATTGGCATCCGACACTTGGTTTTACCAAAGGGAAATATATCACACCTCCAACAGCTTTCCCAGTATCTCAGCCGGAATCACTTATCAAAAAGTTATTGACCCATGCCGTTTACAATTTTAAAGATGCCGGTGGTGATACAGCCATGCTTTCCATGTGCCTGATGCTTAAATCCGAACCATTAAAGGAATGGCGTACCATTACAAGGTACAACTTTCCGATGTTCAAAAGTGTGGGCGACGATGGCTTGCGCGAAAACGCTTTATCTATCTTATGCAGCATTGCGGCTCAATATGCCGATTTAGCAGAAACCGCATTGGTGAGCAACAACGGCACAACTGTACCATTATACCGCATTAACCTTAAAAGTGGCAATGTTTACTATTTAGGAAATTTACAACGTGTTTTACATATTGTGTAGTGTTATTGTGTCATTCTTAAAATGGTTTCAAAGGCAATACCCAAAAGGGCTATTGCCTTTTGATTTTTTGTACCATGAGGTGAGTTACCATGAGGTGAGTTACCATGAGGTATGATAAAAAAGCAATAGCCCTCTTTTGGGTATTGCTTTTTTTCACTATTAAGCAATCGGCTTTTCGGCTGTTGTTGGTAGGGTCATGTCATCGCAATCACTGCTGATCAAATGCTCAAATATGCTGGGTCCACTCCATGAGAAATTGGAGAGATACACCACCCCTATCCCAATAATCCCAATAAAAACATATTTGAACTTACTCGTCATTTTGGTCAGAAAAAATGGCAAGTCCACATGCCAAATAGAAAAAAAGTGTCTTCAATTTTTGTTTTACGCATTCGTTCATTATTTTTTTTCTTACAAAATAACGCCTAAATAACCGTTTAAGACTCCGCAAAAGCGTCACAAACAGTATTCATCACCCTTTTGTTATTTTTTTTATCTTTATTTTTCAAAAAATATAAAAAAATTTGCATTTGTGAATCAGTTGATTCTATATTTGCAGTACCAGAATTATTCGTCAGTGGGCAACAGCCCATAAATGTGTGGGCTTTTTTATGTCCATAATTAACATCGCCATATTGAAGGGCGCATGTTCGCTATCTTGAGTGCGGAGGAAGACCGCACATCCACTGACGTGGTTCTGGTACGAGATGGCGACATGCGCCTTTTCTTTTTTATAAAATCTATATTTTTTTTCATTCATCCAAAACCAGAATAAGATGAGTAAAGAAACCACCACCACCCTCACGCTGCCCGTGCAGTGCAGTCTACACGCCCAACACCAACAAGCCTTGGCTGAGTGTCTGGACGAATTTTTCGCCTTGCATCCATCGGATGCCTGTGCCGAACACCTCAACGAGCTATTGAATAGCTACCTATCACAAACAATTTCCCAAACAGCCGATGTTGAAAAGTCTTTGAGTGACCCCCTCAGTATAAGTAGTATGGGCAGTGCGGTTTTTCAAAACAGCCAAATCGTCAACTTCCTCTGCCGCTTGCAACGCTGCTGGCGCAAAGCCAACCAATTCAAAGCGGCGGTAGAAGCCCCCGCCTTTCACCTTCCCTATAACGCCGTTTTTTACAAACCGGACGCGGATACGCTGTTCATGGTGGATGGTGTGCGCGTACGTTGCCTTCATTTCGTGAACGATGCCCATGGCACTTTCTTGGATATGTGTTCGGCAACGGACGCCCACCAAGCGGCAACGCTCAAAGCCTCGCCCCACCGCATCAGCGTAGAGGCGGCGTTTGCCCATTTGAATGAGATAGTGCCGAAAATGCACTTTTCGGATAAGATGCTGCTCGATCGGTTCGTGTGCTAAATGGCGCACCCCTCTCTTTTTACTCAAAAAAATTCGTGAATCATCATCAACATTGAAAAAATGGAAAAAGTCTCCTTGGTTTTCGACAATGCCTTGGCGGTCGAAATCCTGAACAACATCAAAGCCATGCGCCAAGATTTAGCGCAGTTGGACTATTTGAAAGCGGTGCCCGTCTATCCCGAAGAAGCTGTAAAACTCTTGGGCTGCAAAGTGAGTAGCCTCAAAAATGTGGACTATCGCCACAACAATAATATGCCGATGCCCTTAAAAGGCGCGGTCAGGTGGGATAGAAACGAGTTCTATCATTATTTGGGAACGCTTAAACAAGAATCGGAAGAAACCAAAATTCTTCAAACCCTGTCAACCCAACAGGCAGCCGCTAAAAAACGATTTTTGAAATAATAAAAGAAAAGAACCACCAATGAAAAATTCGTTTAATGCATACAAAAAAAAGAGTTTGGTTTGGTATGAGCAGCGCATTGCCGAGCAAAGGAAAAATTTTAACCTCATCCAATGGCTTCGCTACCTCGAAAACACCTATTGCGAAGTCACTTGCTTCACTGCCCTTTTCCAAAATAGGAACATCCAAAGCCGAGAGTCCCGGCGGTACATCCGCAAAATAGTGCGGATGATATTGGCAAAAATGAATGTGGCAGTGCATCAAAGTAGCGAACTCGACGCCTACATTGATCGGTTCATCTTCGCCGTGCAGTTGGTGGATTGTGAATCGTGCGATTTGGTGAAAATCAAACGGTTCAAATTCAGCATAACGGACACCGCATATAAAATAACTTTTGGTGTGGATGAGGGGTATGTTCGGGCTTGCCAATGAAGATGAGCACCATTTTTCAGCATTAAAAAAAATCAATCATGATTATTTGGAATCTTTGACCGATGAACAAAAAGATAAATGGTTGGAGGTGTTGTAAAAATTAAAATCTATACAATGAAATCAGTAAAAATAAGATTAGAACTCAACAATAAACAACAAACCTATGCCCTAAAACATTGTGGCGTGGCGCGATACGCATGGAATTGGGGTTTGAATATTTGCAAGACAGCTTTAGGAAGTAAAAAGAAATTACCAAGTGCTTATGATTTGCATAAGCTATTTGTGAAAGATGTTAAAAGCGCAAACCCCTGGTGTTATGAGGTCAGTAACTGTCCCCCTGAACAGGTTCTATTAAACTTAGAAAAGGCATTTAAAAGGTACTTTAAAAAAATATCTAAATTTCCACGATTTAAAAAGAAAGGTCAAAAAGATAGCTTTGCTTTGAGAGGTTGTATTAGAACTAATGGTCATAAAATAAAACTACCCAAATTCGGCTGGGTGAAATGCAGCCAATTATTACCTAACGTTGAAATTAAAAGTGTCGTGGTAAGTCGGACAGCCGACGAGTGGTTTGTTTGTTTTGTTGTGCCTTTTACGCCTTCAGTAACTGAGAAAATACACGATGTGGTCGGCGTTGATTTAGGCATTAAAACCCTTGCTACCCTCAGTACGGGTGTGATGTTCGTTAATAAACGACCCTACAAAACTGCAAAACGGAAGCTCAAATTAGCCCAAAGGCAAATGAGCAAAAAATTTATCAAAGGTGCAAAAAAGCAAAGCAATAACTACAAAAAGGCAGCCATGAAAGTGGCTAAAATACACCAAAGAATAGCCAATGTCCGAAAAGATGCCATTCATAAATTGACAACCTATCTCTGCAAAAACCACGCAGAAATAGTAATTGAAGATTTGAATGTGAGTGGCATGTCGAAAAATCATAAACTTGCCAGTGCTATTTTAGATGGTGGATTTTATGAGTTCAGAAGGCAATGCGAATATAAAAGCGGTTGGTATGGCTCAAAATTGACCGTCATGGATAGATGGTTTCCCAGTTCAAAAACTTGTTCTAATTGTGGAGCTGTCAAACAAACTTTGAAGCTATGTGAAAGAGTGTTCAAATGTGATGTGTGTGGCTATCAAGCAGAAAGAGACTTTAATGCATCCCTAAATTTAAAAAATCAGGCGGTGGAGTACACCGTTTCCGCTTGCGGAGTGTCAAATCAACGAAGCAACATTGATGCAACGGACACATTGAAGCAAGAAGCAGATTGCAAAGTTAACTTTGTTTAAATTCTGTGTATTAATTACAGACTTTCAACTTTTGATATTTAAAATAAAAAAAACGCCTTTCACTCATGGCGAGTGAAAAGCGAAAACCTTCAAAACACTAATATTTTTGGAAACGAAGTTTATATTTTATAAACCGTATTGGATAGTTCAAAGTCGAAAACCAGTAATGGTACATCTGAATTTTTACACTAATGGTAAAACGCTCAGTACAAAGATATGTTTTATTGTTTATAAATGGTTTATTATTTTTTAACAACACGGCATTTATAATAAAAAAGACCGCATTTTTACAAATGCAGTCTTAACAATCGGGATATGAAAAGCTATGAAGCAAACACTAAATTTTTTCTACTCAACATCAACTCTATATTTAGATGAGGGTTTGTAATCAGCTTGCGTAAAGTAATCTTTGTAAAAGCGGTTGCTCTTGAGAAAATTCAAGATGTTTGAATACATCATGTCAACCGCAGTCATAAAGCTGCGGTTGAGGTTTTCGTAAAACATGCGGCGTTGCAAGTTTTCGCTCGGCATTCGGAATAAGTTTATGGCAGTGACCATGCTTCCTTTATGCTCTCGCTCAAAAGACGAATGACAGTCTCGAATAGCATTGACCACCATCTCAGCAGAAAGGAATGAATCAATTGAGTTTTTAGAGTTGTCAATCACTACTTTGATGAACACTACGTCTTTCTCCGGGATAGTTTGACCGGATAGGATTCTGAATTGATATTCTGACATCTCCACTTCCGTATCGAGTTTATTCGGAGGTGTTTTTTCAAAATACACTTCTTGCAGAACTCGTGTAGTTTTGTCTGTAATCGTTAACGCATTTTCATAATTGTACAGTATCACTTCTGTAAAGCTCTTCACAACTTCTTTAATGGCTTCAGTGGCCGCAATTTGACTGCGCTTGTTAGCTCGTTCTTGCTCTGCCAATTCTTGAATGGCAGTTTGTGCGGCATCTGTAATGGTCGGTTGTACTGAGGGGGGGGTAAAATCTGTATTTTCCATTTGAAAAATTTAATAATGAGTTATAAAAAAAGGATTTGCAGTTTAGTTGGGGATTCGAGTACCCTTTGCTTTTTCGATTTTGATGAATTGGATTTTTTCACCATATCCAATGTACTCGCGGTTGCTATTTTCAGGAGCTTTGAACAATTGAACGGATTTAGGATATTTATTGAGGTGTTTCAAAAGTTCACGCTCAGTCATTACTTTTTTGGATTCACGAACAAAGTAGTTGCCGGTTTCAGGATTGCTCCAAAATTTGTTCTTATTGACGTCTTTCCTCATTTGGGGTAATTCATCAATCAAGTCTTGAATATCCTCATACAATTCTGCTTTCAACTCCTCCGGCATAGTGATTTCGACGGATTCGGATGCCATCGTCATGGCTGCTAATAGGCTTTTCTTTAAAACCGTCGGACTTGCTGAATGAAACCGAACCGCTTCACGCAAAATGCCCTCTAAGGCATTTTTAAACGATTCGTCGTATCGCTTATCGTTTTTGACAAACTTGCGGATATAATATTTTGGATTGTTGGGCACTAATTTCAAGTAGATGGTTTTCCATTCTTCTCCCTCTATCAAAAGTTTGAAATGGTAAGCACCTCTTACCCCACCGCAAGATTTAATTTCAGTTAGGTAGCAGTTGAAAATGGGTTGTTGCATGGGCATTTATACGTTTTTTTGAAAATTTATGAAAAAAAATAGCATTTCAAGTATTTGGTAAATCTTGGTAAGATATGGTGTATCATACTGCTCTACCATTTTAGGGGTATAATTTTGGTCGTAAAAATATTGCGATAATCGCAATTTACAAGTATTTTCGCATTTATATTTTTGGAAAAAACCTATATTTTTTTTATAAATTCTGTAATGGAAAAAGACTTTCAAAACACGACACCTCAAAACCATGCTATTGTCACTGTTGTCAATTCGGAAGATGTTCTGAATCGGTTTGCTCGGCGCAAAGTAATGTCGTCTATCGAATCAGCAATTGTTGTCACCGACAAGCCGGAGACAACCAATGCTAAACTTTCTGGCGAAACATCACAAAATTCTGTCAGTACAGATGCTGCGCAATATTTACCAACCATTTTTGAAGTTATTGATGAAAATCTATTAGCTGACTTGATAGACCAAAATCGTGATGCTGAAATATTGGAACTGGTAAGAACTGGTAAAGCTATCGTGATGCCTATCGAAACCTACCAATTCATGGAAACGGCGGTAGGAGATTTAAGTGTGGTGGTGGAAACGATGAACAATTTAATCTATGCTCTGCGCGGTTTGGCTGAAAATAAAGAACAGTTGGCAAAATACATTGATGCTTCAAGTGATACGAAGATTAATTTAGAAGTGGTCATTGAAGAATTTATGGATTGGGGCAAAGCCTACTTCACGAGTAAAGTGATGAACGGAGCCACATTAGGATTGGTGAAACCGAAAGAAATACCTATGCCGCCTATTCTGAAAATGTTTATGTCCATCATTGATACTAAGGTTTTTAACAAAACTGACCCGACACCCTATTTAGATGCCTTTAGACGGTACAACGTGAATTTAGAACCGCTCAATGCTCTAAGAGATTTATTTGTCAAATCATAGTCTTTTAAGGCTTTCAAAACACTTAATTTTTAATACAATCTTCAAAACACACAATGAGTTCAGCCACCGCGACCGCCAGTGATACCCTTCGCAACATGGGTAACATCCGGCAAAAGTTTTTCAATACGCCCACGTATGTTGCGCCGGATAGGTTTGCCGATTCACCCTCTGCTACATCACCCCCCTCAGCCTTGCCTACCGACAGGCAGGTATCGGAATCAGAAGCCAATGCCGCAAAATTTTTTAATTCGGATGAATATGAACCTGTGGAGGGGCAATCTGCGCCACCCGTGGCACAAGGCACAACTGCCGCTGTCAACCCTGACAATAAGCGCAAAAGCAATATTCTTTTTGCCAAGCATCTACCAAAAATAGTCAATACATGTGTGGAGCTTGTTGGGGTTTTAGCGTATCGGTGGGCATGTTCACCAAAGGAAGCGATTGACCTTAATCGTCAATTTGACGCTAAAATCATGTCAGGTCAAGCATTGGATGAGCAAGAAAGAGAACAATACGGTCACATCAAAATGATGCTTTCGGAATACCGCATTCGGGAAGATAAATTTCAGGAAACGATGAAAGTAGAGGACGATTTTTTGAAAATGCAGCAAGAAATCTTAGCGGATATATACAACACAATGGAAGAGGAAAAGGATCCCCGAATGTTAGTGTGGATGCCTACTACTTTTTCTTTTTTCACAGGCTTTTCAACCTTATTACATCACAAAGTCCGTTACGGCAAAGGTTTTTAAGTTATGGATAATCTCTATATCACTGTTCAAATATTACAGGCTTTGTTGGTTGTGTATGTCTGTTGGTATTTCCTAACTGTCAAATACTATATCAGACGCAAATCAATCGGGATGTTAGGTGAATATACCGTTTATTATGGCAATGAAAAGCCGGAGGTGTCCTCTTCCCTTACGCCGCAACCGGATAAAAGTATAGTTTTTTATTGAGTTGTTCAAATTCATCTGGAGTTAAATAGCCTACTGAAGAGTGCGGTCTATGGAAATTGTACACCTGCCACCAGTCTTGTAAGCACTC